>CANFJH010000040.1 GCA_947447395.1 Microbacteriaceae bacterium
CACACTTCGAGGGCCAGTACTTTGCGGGCGATGGCGCCAAATGGGATGAGGATGGCGACCTTTGGTTGCTAGGACGAGTGGACGACGTGATGAACGTGTCTGGCCACCGACTTTCCACGGCTGAAATCGAATCGTCGCTGGTTGGCCACCCGTGGGTTGCCGAGGCTGCCGTGGTTGGAGCCAAAGACGAAATCACCGGCCAGGCCGTGGTTGCATTCGTAATTTTGCGCCTAGATCAGGTTGAGTCAGCTGGCGCCGCCGAGAACATTTCGAAGATTCTGCGCGACCACGTGGCTCACGACATTGGCCCAATTGCCAAGCCTCGCCAAATCATGGTTGTGGCAGAGCTTCCTAAGACCCGTTCTGGCAAGATCATGCGCAGACTTCTTCGCGATGTTGCCGAAGACCGTCCGATTGGCGATGTAACCACCTTGGCTGACACCAGTGTGATGAACGTTATCTCGTCGAAGATTGCCGGCGGAGCCAGCGACTAAGTTATTACTTGAATTCGACGATTAGTTCGAGCTCAACTGGTGAATCCAAAGGAAGCACTGGCACGCCTACTGCGCTTCGCGCGTGGGCTCCAACCTCTGCAAATACTTCGCCGAGAAATTCTGATGCGCCGTTGATTACTCCAGGTTGACCCGAAAATTCTGGAACCGAAGCCACGAAGCCAACTAGCTTGACGATTCGGGTAATTCGATCAAGATCGCCGATCTCAGATTTCACCGCGGCAAGTGCGTTTAGTACCGCCTGCTTTGCATAGGTTTTGGCGGCTTCTGGGCTAACCGATGCCCCAACCTTGCCTGTTTCAGGCAGTTTTCCCTCAATGAAAGGCAATTGACCCGAGGTGAACACTAGATTTCCACTGGTAACGGCTGGCACATAAGCGGCCACCGGCTTGGCCAGTTCCGGAAGTGGCGAACCTAGTTCGATTAGGCGGTTTTCAATGTTGCTCATGGCTCCCTTTCGTCCAATTCTTAGATGTTACCCGTAGTTTCCCTTCAGGCTACTTCACAGGGAATCTTGAGTTAATAGAAGGTAACCTAGTAGTTATGTCTGAAAGCAATAAGGGCGAGACCGTATTTAGTCGCATCCTCAAGTTTGTCGGCCTAAACGCCATCGCTGGCCTTGTGGTTTTGACGCTTGCCTCGCCACTCATTTTGGCTACTGGCGCCGGAAGCGCGGTAGGTATCGCGCTTTTCGATAGCCTGCCTCAGAACCTTCAGCCTGTAAATGGAGCCGAAGCTTCAAGCCTTTACGGCCTCGACGACGCGGGCAATCCGGTAAAAATCACCGACTTTTACGAAGACAACCGCATTTCGGTTCGCTTCGAAGACATCTCCAATAACTTCAAGAACGCGGTAATCGCAACCGAAGACCCTCGTTTTTATTCTCACCACGGTGTCGACTGGCTTTCGCTAATTCGTGCCAGCGTAAACAGCGCCATCAAGGGTGGCGGTGGTCCTGGTGCGTCGACGATCACCATGCAGTATGTGCGTAACAACCTCGTTGAAACAGCAATGCTTAAACACGACCAGGCTGGCGCAGATGCCGCCAGAAACCCAAACATTCAGCGAAAGATTCGCGAAATTCGTTACGCACTGGCCATTGAACAGCGTTACTCGAAGAAAGAAATCTTCGCTGGTTACGCCAACCTTTCGTTCTTCGGTAACCAGATTTATGGTGTTGAAGCAGCCAGCGAGTATTACTTCGGCGTGAAAGCCAGCGATCTTTCGATTGCTCAGGGCGCCCTACTTGCAGGAATGCTGCAGTCGCCAAACGCCTACAAGCCAGACGTGCCGGCAAACCTTCCAGCCGCAAAGATTCGTCGCGACTATGTCATTCAGAACATGGTTCCCGACTACATCACTCAGGAACAAGCTGACAAGGCTAAGGCCGAACCGATCAAGATCAACCTAACAATGCTTCACCAGGGTTGCGAGGCCAACCAGGCAACCGCATTCTTCTGCGACTACGTGGTTTGGACCGTTCGTAACAGCCCAGAGTTTGGCGCGACCTTCGAAGACCGCCAGAACCTGCTTCGCCGTGGCGGACTTGAGATTTACAGCAGCATGAACGTGAGCATGCAGAACAAGACCGATGCGATCATCAAAAAGCGCATCCCAGTTACCGATCCACACAAGCTTGGCGCTGCCTCGGTTTCGGTTGAAGTTGGCACCGGCCGCGTGCTCGCGATGTCGGAAAACCGTATTTACGACCAGACCTCATCTGGAATTGCCGGACACACTTCGGTGAACTTCGCTACGGACAAAAACTACGGTGGCTCCTCGGGTTTCCAGACCGGTTCGGCCTACAAGGTGTTTACCCTGGCCACCTGGTTGCAGGCTGGAAAGCGCCTTGGCGACAAGGTTGATGGGCGCCCTCACGAGTGGCTTCCAACCGAACTGCCTTCGCGCTGTGGCGCCTGGGCTGGAAGTTACAACCCAAAGAACTCTGCTTCAAATGAACCAACCAACCCATCGGTTTCCACAGCGATGGCGCTCTCGATCAACACTGCGTTCATGAGCATGGCGTCTCAGCTTGACCTCTGCGACATTCGAGATACCGCTTTGGCGTTTGGTGTTCACCGCGCAGACGGCGGCGACCTTCAATACCCACCTGCTTCCGTTCTAGGTGTAAACGAACTTGCGCCAATTACCATGGCCATTGCCGAGGCAGCCCTTCCTAACAAGGGTGTCGTTTGCACACCGGTAGTTATCGACCGTGTTGTTATTCGCAAGACCGGCAAGGAAATGGCCGTGCCTAAGACGATCTGCACCCAGGCAACCACTCCAGACGTTGCTGCCGGAGTCATCTCAGCCATGCGCGGCGTAATCAAGGGGGGTACCGCAGGCCTTTCAAACACCGGCGACGGAGTAGATATTGCCGGTAAGACTGGAACCACCGACCACTCGGTTCAGACCTGGATGACCGGTTATTCGAGCAAGGTTTCAACCACCGTCTGGGTAGGTAACGTTGTCGGTAACACCGGTCTCGGCGGAATTTCAACTGCAGGCAAGAGCGCCTACTACGCACGTCACGATGTATGGCGAACAGTTATGAAGCTTGCCAACCAGCTCTACAAGCCTGCGCCAATGGCGAGCGCTCCAAGCATTTACACCGGAGCCGGTGGAGCCACCGTGCCAGACGTATCGACTCTTGACCCAACAACCGCTAGCAGTCAGATCCAGTTGGCAGACCTGAACTTCCAGGTAATGACCAACCAGGTTCTTTCAGACAAGCCAGCAGGAACGGTTGCCTACACCTCGCCGGGCAGTGGCGCCAAGATCACTCGCGGAACGATTGTGAAGATCTATCTATCGGCCGGCGGAGCCGTGGTTGTTCCTGAATTGCTTTCACACGGTCCAACCGCTTCGGCAATCATCGCTTGGTTGAGTGCGAACATTGGTAACGATGGTTCGGGAAGCCCACTACTTTCAGCAATTCCTTCTAGCGGACACCAAACCGGTAACTGTGGCCCTAATGACCACGTAACCAGAACGGCGCCAGCGGCTGGAACTGCAACTCAAGCGGGAACCGTAATCGAACTTTTCTGCGGAAATTAATGCCCTTCGTTTACACGATTCTTGCCCTGGGAATTCTCGCCCTGATCTGGGGCGTCATGATTGAACGAAACCTGTTCACGGTTGTTCGCGAAGAATTGCCAATCTTGCCGGCAGGTTCAAAACCGATTCGAGTGCTACACATTAGCGATCTGCATCTGGCGCCATGGCAGAAGCGCAAGTTGGCTTGGATTTCGAAGCTATCAAAACTCGAACCAGACCTAGTAATTGATACTGGTGACAATCTAGGACACCGCGACGCAATTCGCCCTGCGCTTAGCGCTCTAGATTCACTCCTTGGCACCAAGGGAGTTTTCGTCAACGGATCAAACGACTACCACGCACCGGAACTTCGTAACCCGCTCAGCTACTTGAACAAACCTTCGAGCCCAAGCCATAATGAGGTGCTACCTACCGCACGCATGACGGATGTTTTCGAGGCCAAGGGTTGGCTCAACCTCAATAACAATGCTGGTTCGCTCACCGTTACTGGAACCCGAATCGGTTTTCTCGGGCTTGACGACCCTCATGACGAATTGGCGTGGTACGCAACCCTAGACGCTCAAGCCTCCAACCTTGGTAAACAAGACCTAATCATTGGCGTTGCCCACGCACCATACCTAAAGGTAATCAATGAATTCGGAAGTCGCGGAGCCGACTTGGTTTTTGCCGGCCACACCCACGGCGGTCAAGTTTGTCTGCCAAAGTTTGGGGCGATCATCACCAACTGTGATCTGCCAGCCAAGGACGCCAAGGGTCTCAGCCGCCAAAACGTAAATGGAAAAAATGTTTGGCTAAATGTTTGCGCAGGTCTTGGAACCTCGATTTTTGCGCCAATCAGACTTTTCTGCAGGCCAGAAGTTCGCCTGCTGACTCTAGTCTCGGCAGGTTAGCCGAGCGCCCAAACCTCTGGGCCAAGCACAATGTAGTTACCCGACTTGTTATCGCATCGCGCTGTGATGTCCGTGACGAAACAGGTTAGGTCTCCCACAGTGAGAGTCTCACCTGGGTTCAAAGTTTGAGCCTGGGCAGGGTCGGCGTACAGACCGCTGGCACAGGTAATTTGAGCGGCCCCGCCCTTGCTTGGCTTGGCAGCGAATAGCTGGAACTGGTAGCCGTAGCTCGCCTTGCAACTAGCCGGCGGCGTGATGGCGTCGTAGGTTGCGTCAGCCTCATTTTGTTCGCAAAGTGCAAACTTGTCGGTTGGGTTTAGTGTGCACCAAGTTGGTCCGCCGCCCACCTTGAAGGTGTATTCGCCGAAGCCGGTGTCAAAGACTTTTACATCAACCGCGAGCGCATCGGCCGGAGGAGCGGTTGGAATTAGAGCTGGGTCAAAAGTTTGGGTAGGCAACGGAGTCTTGTCACTCGGACCAGATGGCGTGACCGCGCAACCAGAAATCATTAGCGAAAGGCCGACCACGGCGATAGTTAAAAGTTTGCGTCCCACAGGCTCAAGAATAAAGCCTGCAGGACGCTAGGACTTGCTAGTTTGCTGGTGTTTCGCTGTTAAAACTCTTTAGCAACGAGTTCTGCGATTTCGTAGGTGTTCAAAGCTGCACCCTTACGAAGGTTGTCGCCAACCACAAACAGTTCAATGCTGTTGGTGAAATCGAGCGACTGACGAATACGGCCCACAAAGGTTGGGTCCTGACCGGCCACGAAGTTCGGAGTTGGGAAGACGCCATTAGCTGGGTCGTCCATCACGCGAATGGTTGGCTGCTGCTCTAGAACTTCGCGAACCTCGTTCGGGGTTAGCTCGTTTGCGAAAGTTGCGTGAACCGTGAGCGAGTGGCTCACCTGAACCGGAACTCGAACACAAGATGCGGCAACCTTTAGGTCTGTGATTCCCAAGATCTTGCGAGACTCGTCGCGGACCTTCATTTCCTCAGACGAGTGTCCGCCGTCCTTCAACGAACCGGCAAAAGGAATCACGTTCAGAGCGATTGGAACCGACCAAGGTGAGTTCACAAGTGGGAAGCCAGCAGCTTCAAGAGCCTTGGTTACGTCGTTGCTCTTCGAACCTAGCGTTTCGTCTTTGCCAACAACGGCAAGCTCCTCGGCAAGACGCTCGATACCGGCAGCGCCAGCACCAGAAACAGCCTGGTAAGAAGATACAACCAATTCCTTCAAGGTCCACTTGCGGTGAAGTGCGCCCATCGCAGCCATCATGGTCAAGGTGGTGCAGTTCGGGTTCGAGATAATTCCCAACGGACGATTCTTGGCCTGGTCAGGGTTGACCTCAGGAACAACTAGTGGCACCTGGTCGTTCATGCGGAACGCGCCAGAGTTGTCAATGGCGATTGCGCCGCGCTCGGCAGCAATCGGGGCCCAGACCTCAGAGATCTCGTCTGGCACGTCAAACATCGCGATGTCGATGCCGTCGAAAGCTTCTGGCGAAAGTGCAACCACGGTGAGTTCTTCGCCGTGAACAGTGATCTTCTTGCCGGCCGACCGGGCACTGGCAATGAGGCGAATCTCGCCCCAAATGTTTTCACGGTTGTTGAAAATGTCAATCATCACGGTGCCAACGGCTCCGGTTGCTCCGACGAGGGCGATGTTTGGTTTCTTACTCAACGTATCTCTCCTGTTTCTAAAAAATTGTTACTAACGACCGGTGCCGGCGTAAACCACGGCCTCAATGTCGCTGTCTAGACCAAATGCGGTGTGAATTGCGCGAGCCGCTGCATCGGCCTCGGTGATGTCTGTCACCACAGAAATACGAATTTCCGAAGTAGAAATCATCTCAATGTTGATACCGGCCTTGGCTAGTGCGTTGAACAAGGTGGCCGAAACACCCGAATGTGTGCGCATGCCAGCGCCAACCACAGAAATCTTGCCAATCTCGTGGTCTACCTCGAGCTCACGGTAGCCAAGAGTTGGCTGGTTTGCCTCGAGCGCACCAACGACCTTGGCCGAATCACCCTTAGGGAGGGTGAACGAAATGTCGGAAACCTTGTCATCCACGTCAACACCGGTTGCGGTGTTCTGAACGATCATGTCGATGTTGGCACCGGCTTCGGCAACCACGTTGAAAACTTCCGCAGCCTTTCCAGGAAGGTCAGGAATACCAACAACGATGATCTTGGTCTGGCTCTTATCGGTGGCAACGCCCGAAACTACTGACTCTTCCATGTTCTCTCCTCCAGTTTTTCCAGAAATAACCCTGGTTCCAGGGTCGGTGCTAAAAGTGGATCGCACGCGCAGGTCAACATTGTGCCGACGAGCAAATTCAACGGCGCGAATGTGCAAGATCTTGGCGCCAGCTGCAGCCAGTTCCAACATCGACTCAACATCAATGTAGTCAAGCTTGCGGGCGGCAGGGATCTGTCTCGGGTCTGCGGTGTAAACGCCGTCTACGTCCGAGTAAATTTCACAAACATCGGCATTCAGCGCTGCTGCCAATGCAACGGCGGTAGTGTCTGAGCCACCACGGCCAAGTGTGGTGATGTCTCTGGTTTCACGGTTGAATCCCTGGAAGCCAGCCACGATGGCGATGTCGCCCTCGTCCAAAGCCTCGCGAATACGGTCTGGGGTCACCTCGGCGATACGAGCATTGCCATGCTTGGAGTCGGTAACGATTCCGGCCTGAGAACCGGTAAACGAGCGCGACTGCGCTCCGGCAGCATTGATCGCAAGCGCAAGTAGCGCCATGGAAATTCGCTCGCCAGCGGTAAGTAGCATGTCGAGCTCTCGCGGGCTCGGGTTATCGGTCACCTGATTGGCTAGGTCCATGAGCTCATCGGTGGTGTCACCCATTGCGGAAACAACTACGACGACCTGGTTTCCAGCCTTTTGCGTTTCAATTACGCGCTTAGCTACGTGCTTTATCTTTGTCGCATCACCAACGGATGAGCCACCGAATTTTTGCACAATTAGAGCCAAGGCTGTACTCCTAGAGATAGGGGTCAACAGGGAAGTAGGTTAAAGTCTAGCCGATTGGACTAGTTGGCTGGGCGGCGGCCGGAAAATGCTCGGCCGAGAGTTACTTCGTCGGCGTATTCAAGATCTCCACCAACTGGTAAACCAGATGCCAAGCGGGTTACCGGAATGGCCATGCTGCTGAGCATTCTGGAAAGATAAGTTGCCGTGGCTTCGCCCTCAAGGTTTGGGTCGGTGGCCAAAATGACTTCCTTGATGTTCACATCGGAAAGTCTTGCCATGAGCTCTTTGATTCGAAGCTGGTCTGGTCCAATTCCCTCAATTGGCGAGATTGCCCCACCGAGCACGTGATATAGACCGCGGAACTCTCGGGTTCGCTCAATGGCCTGAACGTCTTTCGATTCTTCAACCACACAAATAAGGGTCTGATCCCTGCGAACGTCTCGGCAAATGTTGCAGCGCTCTTGCTCGGAAACGTTTCCGCAAATGTCGCAAAAGCGAACACGCTCCTTAACCTCGATAAGCACCTTCGCCAGGCGAATGGCAAGGTCGTCTTCGGTCTGCAGTAGGTAAAACGCTATTCGCTGAGCCGACTTAGGGCCAACACCTGGCAAGCGGCCAAGTTCATCAATAAGTTCCTGTACAACGCCTTCGTACATTAGTCATCCAACGGCTCTGCGCCGAGAATCTCGCGTAGTAGCGATTCGCCGTAGCGAGCATCTTCATCGACCGATGCATTTCGAGTAACCGGATCTTCGACTACTGGAGTCACGACAGCTGCCGGTTCAGATTCTTCGGCAACAGGAGTAACCACTGGTTCTGCCACTGACACAGGCACTGGCTGCGTCAACGGCGCCTCGGAGTTCGCTTGCATGAACGGCTTGAACTTAACGACAATGCCGAGCTCGTGCTCAATTGCCTTTCGCAAAACATCTGGAGCTCCAGCTTCGTTCTTGAAGCTCTCAAGGTCGTAATTGCTTGCGAAACGCAAAGTGAGAACATCGCCTTCAATTGCCATGACGTCGATTGTGTAGGCAACCATGTAGGCCTTCTTCGACTTCTTAGCTACCGCATCGAGAATGCGCGGCCAAGAGGTTCGCAAGTGAGAAATACTTACACCGGTTGGAATGACAGCGATTGGTGTGGTTGGAGCTGCCGCTTCGGAAACCGGAACTGCCGCCGAAGAAGTAGGTGCAGGAGCAGACTTTGCAACCGGAATTGAAGACGTCTCGGTAGAGACCGCTCCCCCTATTCCGATTCGACGCTCAAGGCGCTCAATTCGAGCCAGCGAACCAACTTCTGTTGCATTGGCTGCTGGAACCAAAATCTTGGCACACATAAGCTCTAGGTGAAGCTTCGGACTGGTGGCTCCAGACATCGTGGAAAGTGAATCGCTAACCGAAGCGGCAGCGTGGGCCAACTCGGCACGACCAAACTTGGCTGCCTGTGCTTCCAAACGACCGAGCATTTCATCGGTGATACCTCGTAGCACGCTTCTGGCCTCACCACCGATTGAGTCAACCAGGATCAGGTCACGTAGGCGTTCAAGCAAATCTTCCACGAACTGGCGAGGGTCTTGACCGCTCTGGATCACCTTGTC
>CANFJH010000041.1 GCA_947447395.1 Microbacteriaceae bacterium
GCAAAGATGGCACGGAGCAAACGCTCTTCAGCTGAAAGCTCGGTCTCACCCTTAGGAGTTACCTTACCGACCAGGATGTCTCCCGCACGAACCTCAGCACCAACGCGGATGATTCCACGCTCGTCTAGGTGTGCAAGGGTTTCCTGGCTGATGTTTGGTAGGTCGCGAGTGATTTCTTCGTCGCCCAGCTTGATGCTGCGTGACTCGACTTCGTACTCTTCGATGTGAATCGAAGAAAGCGTGTCGTCCTTGACCAAGTTCTGGCTAAGGATGATCGCGTCTTCGAAGTTGTGACCTTCCCAAGGCATGAACGCAACTAGCAAGTTCTTACCTAGTGCAAGCTCACCGTTTTCAGTGGCAGGACCGTCGGCTAGGACCTGACCGGCTTCAACGCGCTCGCCAACATTTACGATGGCGCGCTGGTTGATTGCGGTTCCCTGGTTTGAGCGCTCGAACTTGCGAAGTTCGTAGGTTTCGTGCTCGCCGTTGTCACCCATAACGGTGATCGACTCGGCGTTAACTTCTTCTACAACACCGGCAACCTGGTTGATAACGATGGTTCCCGAGTCAAACGCTGCAACGCGCTCCATACCGGTTCCAACGAATGGTGATTCGCTGCGAACTAGTGGAACAGCCTGACGCTGCATGTTGGCACCCATGAGTGCACGGGTTGAGTCATCGTGCTCAAGGAACGGAATTAGCGAGGTCGAAACCGAAGCTAGCTGACGAGGCGAGATGTCGATGTAGTCAACGTCTGCTGCATCTGCTTCAAGAACTTCACCGCGGTAACGGGCAACAACCTTTTTACCTGCGAAAGTCTTGTCTGCGTTTAGTGGAGCCTCAGCAACACCGATAACCTTGCCAGCTTCTGCAGCTGCGTCTAGGTACTCGATCTTGCCCGAAACCTTACCGTTTACAACCTTGTTGTAAGGGGTTTCGATGAAGCCGAAGGTGTTGATTCGTGCGTATGCGGTTAGCGAACCGATTAGACCAATGTTTGGACCTTCAGGGGTTTCTACCGGACACATACGACCGTAGTGAGAAGGGTGAACGTCACGGACTTCCATCTGTGCGCGCTCACGAGCGATACCACCAGGGCCTAGGGCAGAAAGACGACGCTTGTGGGCTAGGCCGGCAAGCGGGTTGTTCTGGTCCATGAACTGCGACAGCTGAGAAGCGCCGAAGAATTCCTTGATAGCAGAAACTACTGGACGCTGGTTGATCAGGGTCATCGGGGTAATTGCCTCGATGTCCTGAGTTGACATGCGCTCACGAACCACACGCTCCATACGGCTTAGACCGATACGAACCTGGTTCTGGATTAGTTCACCAACCGAGCGGATGCGACGGTTTGAGAAATCATCGATGTCGTCAGATGAAACATCTAGGGTTACCTTCTTGCCGGCCATTGGCACGGTGAAGGTTTCTGCACCCTGCGAGCCGTTGGCTAGCGAGATGTCGAAGTAAAGAAGGTACTTCAAGGTACCAACGATGTCTTCGACCGAAAGGGTGGTGGTTGCACCGTCAACGCTTAGTCCAAGCTTGCGGTTGATCTTGTGACGACCAACCTTGGCTAGGTTGTAGCGCTTGGTTTCGAAGTAGGTTGAACGCAACCATGCTTCTGCGGTTTCCGGACCAGCGGTCTCGTTACGAACCTTGCGGTAAAGCTCGCGTAGCGCGTCTTCCTTCGAAACGATTGGGTTGGCGAAAGCCTTCGACTCGTCGTAGGCAAGGGTGTTAGCGATTAGGTCTACGTCGTAGTTCCAACCCTTGTCCTTGACTGCGGCTTCGATGTCTTTGAACTCGGCTTCGATCTGTTCCTTGTTTAGGCCAAGAGCCTTGAGGAAGATGGTTGCCGAAACCTTGGTCTTGCGGTCTACCTGCACCTGAAGAATTGGCTTGCCGAAACGCGCCATTGGCTTGCGGTCTTCGCGAACCCATTCGGTTAGGAACTCTAGGTACGAACCACGGCTAGGAATGATCTGGCCCTTGTTGTTACGCACGTCCAGGTTTCCGGTGGTGTTGGTCGATACCGAGAAGTAAACACCAGGAGAACGAACTAGCTGCGATACAACTACACGCTCGGTGCCGTTGATCACGAAGGTTCCGTCTTCGGTCATGACTGGGAACTCACCCATGAACACGGTCTGACGCTTTACTTCACCGGTGTTGTAGTTGGTGAATTCTGCCTTGATGTAAAGCGGGCGGGTGTAGCTCTTGCCCTTCATCTTGCACTCGTCTGGGGTGTGCTGTGGGTCTTCAAGCTCAGGCTCGCTGAACTCAAGCGCCATCTTCGCGTCGTTTGGGTTGTTGTTGTCTTCGATTGGCGAAAGCTCTTCGAAGATTTCAGTCAAGCCATCTTTGGCGTCTGGGTTGAGTGCACGCCACTTGGCGTCGCCTACTAGCCAGTCGAAGCTCTCGCGCTGAAGCTTGAGCAGGTTAGGAACCTCAATAGGCTCCTGAGTTCTGGCGAATGATGGGCGCTTTGCCTCACGGGTGTTGGTGTTTTTTGCGTTCTTCGCAGCCAAGGAAATCCCTCCAAGGGAGTTACGTAGTTGTGCCGGTTGGGAGATCGCAACCCATTACCTTGAGTGTCGCCGAAATATGCGTCACGGTCGCGCCAAAATATGCGCGGCGGGTGATAGGGAGCAAAGTAATACTCTATAACGATTCGCAAACAAAAAACAAGGTGGAAGTTTTAAATCCCTAGCAAGCCGCTAGCGCCGAGTTAATCTCTTCGGCAACTTTTTCGGCATTTGGCACTGTAAGCACCACTCGCTTGAACGGAATTCCCGACAAATTGATGGCTACGGCTGGCTTTCCGGCACTGACGACAAGGAAATCCACTCCGCCGTTGCGGTAAAAACGCCCAGCGTAGTAAAGCCCTGGGATGGCCGTCCCTACTCGCATTGCCCACGAGAAATTCTTAAAAAGTTTATTTATTTTTCCTTGGACGACCTCGGCACCGCGAATCGAGGTTACCGGCAGCTCGAAGTCCGCCTTGAGAGACCAGATTTTTTCCGCAAGGGTCAGTTTGATGCTGATTCCTTTTTCGTGGACAACTATTTGAGCCATGTTTCTATCTTAGATTTCGGGAGTTCGATTTGGAACAGTGCGTCTCGGTGCAATCGCTTCGAAGAGACTTGCCAATCGCACGAGCTCGGCGTCGCTATAGGCAGCTCCCGCAATTGTGAGACCAAACGGCATACCGATGTCGTCTGCGGTTCCCATTGGAATGGTCACGGTAGGTATGCCCAGGTGGCGCACTGCCAGGTTGCCGGTTGCAACCCAAACGCCGTTTCGCCAGGTTAGGTCTGCCGAAGCCTCGTTCACGTCGGAATCGGCTGACCCAACGTCGGTAAGGGTTGGGAAGATAGCCGCCGCAAAGCCGTTTTCTGCGAGCCAGTCATCCAGATCTTGCTTGCGGGTCTGTTCCAGCGCTGCCAGTCCGGCAGCAAAAAGCGGAGCCTGCTCGCCATTAAATGGGTCGATGATCCCTTGCTCCTTCGCCCTGACCACGTAATCGTTCGGGTCGAAGTCGAATTCAGCGTAGCGGTCTTTCAGTGCGCCTTTAGGCGCAGGAAAAATTTTGGGCCCTTGAACCTCGGTAATGCTTTGCAGGCCTGGCTGCGCGTTCAGTTTCAAGAAAAAGTCCCACGACCAAATCGATAGGTCCCAGATTTCGGCATCGAAAAATTCTTCGGGAACTATTCCACGATTGAACACGTCGGGCGCTCCTGCACGGTCCGCCTCATAATTCGTGACCACCGGAAAATCGGTCTCCACGATTTCGGCTCCGGCCGCTTCAAGGGCGTCGCGGAATGATTCCCATAGCTTCAACATCGACGGACGGGGAACAATTTTCTGTCCGGTGACAGAACCCATTCCGATTCCGGTTCCCTGCTCGGCATCAAGGCCGAGGAACATCTTGGGTGCTGCAAGTCGAACTCCTGCCAGTGGTTTCGCCTCTGCCGAGATTTCCGCGAGCGCACTCTGGTAAATGTCTACAAACTTTCGCGAATGCACGGCCGAAGTGTTCGGGAGTTTCACCCAGGGTTGCATGCGCCAAAAATCGCCGGCGGTTTCTGGGTCTTCAGTAACGAGCACATCCAGAAGTTCCACCATATCGGCCATGGTTCGAGTGTGCGGAACCACAACGTCCATGGTTGGAACCAGCGGCCAGTTACCTCTGGTCGAGATCATTCCGCGCGAGGGCGTGTAGGCGCAAAGCGCGTTACTTGCGGCTGGTGCGCGGCCGCTCGACCATGTTTCCTCCCCCAAACCAAAGGCGGCAAAACTGGCCGCGGTTGCCGTACCCGAGCCATTCGATGATCCCGAGGCGAAAGCCGAGGTTAAAAAGTTTTCGTTGTAAGGCGATTCGGCTCGACCGTAGAGCCCTCTTTGCATGCCTCCGTTTGCCATGGGCGGCATGTTCGTCAAACCGATTAGCACGCATCCGGCTTCGCGTAAAACTTTGATCGAGAAGGCGTCGGAGGTTGCAACCAGGTTCTCGAAAGCCGGGGAACCGGCAGCCACGGTGAGCCCCTGCACCTTGTAAGAGTCTTTGGCTGTGAACGGAATGCCGTCCAATGGGCCAAGTGTCTTGCCGGCCTCTCGGCGCGCATCAGATTCGGCTGCCTCCGCGAGCGCGCCAGGGTTCATGACCACCATCGAGTTGAGTTTGATTCCGCCCTCGTCATAGCGAGCTATTCGAGCCAGGTAAGACTCGACCAGACCGACTGAAGTCACAGCTCCAGTTTCTAGAGCCTCACGAAGATCGGCTATTGATTTCTCGACTACGGGAAAATACTTATTCACGAAAATCCTTAGACCTTCAGCTTCTTACCCTTGGCAAGAAGGTAAATAACTGCCGGCAAAATGATGCCGACTTCGAATGAAATGTCTAGCCCTCCGAGCCAGTTGTTCACTGGTCCAACATAGAAACTGGTGAACACCGTGAGAAGTGCACCTGCGAACCCGGCGAGGAATGCCACAATTCCGGCAATGTTATAGCCGTTCGAATACCAGTACTGGCTGGTTGGAGTTGCGAACTCCAAAGCGCGGCCGTCGTAGGTATTACGGCGCAACCACATGTCTGCCAGGTAAAGGCTCATTAGCGGAGCCACGGTGACCACGATTAGTTGCAGCAGTGTGTTCATGGCATCGATGAAGTCCCAGACCAGCACCGCCAAAAGCGTGATGATCACACCGAATATTCCATCGGCAATTACTGTGACCGAACGGCGAAGCCTCACGCCCACGGTCTGCAAAACCAAACCGGAGCTGTAAGCCGTCATTGCATTATTCGCCACGGTACCAACCACGACGGCAATGGTGAACACCGGTGAAAACCAAGCTGGCAGCAACCCTTCGATTGCCGTCTGTGGGTCTTTCGATTGCAGGGCAGCTGTGACATACGCCCCAAGTGCACTTAGCAAAACGCTAGGCACCATGTAGCCCACAGCAACCGATCCAACAATGTTTCTAATCGGGGTCTTGACCGGAAGGTACCTGGCAAAGTCTGCTCCGTTGGTATACGAAATCGGAGTACAGGCCATGATCGATACTCCGGCAAAAGCGGCGATCCAAAAATCAGTTCCGGTAAGTGGTGCCGTGGCGTTCACGTCGCCCTTGACAGCCGTGAGTAGGAAGATTGTGGCCAAGCCGAAGATTACAAGGAACGCCCAAGAAATGTACTTATAGGCGTTGGTAATGACGTTGTATCCGTAAACACTAATCACCAGTGTGATTACCGCAAGGACGCTGATGATTGTGCCTTTGAGCAGGTCATCGGTTTTTACGCCCCAGCGATCAAGCACTGCGAAAATAATGTAGGCGGCGCCGGTCCAGTTCAGGGCCAGGAAGATTACGTTGACCATCCATCCGGTGAAAACCTGGTTGACTAGGTTTCCCTTCGGGCCGAAAAGTGCTTTCTGAATAATCTGACTGGGTGTTCCCGAAGCCGGACCACTGGCCGAAATGATGCCGGTCATGATTGAAAACAGATTGCCAATCACGATAACCGCGAGCGCTTGCCAGAAGTTCAGCCCCATAGAAACTAGGACGCCACCCATCACGAGCACCACATAATTTGCCTGCGAAGTGGCCCAAATACCAATCAACTGGCGAGCGCGACCATAACGTTCATTCGCTGGAATATGGTCAATACCGTGTGCCTCAATGCCCCCGCCGACATCTAGTGGAACGCCATCGTGCATCTTCACTTGGTGGTTATCTTTGGTCATCATTGACTCTTAATCCTTGGGTTTGGTTGGCGCTAGTTTCATCCAATGCTTCATTCTAGGCATCGGTTACCCGAACGAAGTGGCTGTTTTTTGTGCGATTAGTCCTTGAATAAAGTCGACCGAATGAGCCACCGATTCAAGATTTCCCAAGTCGCCAGATCGCATTTCAATTGACATTGTTCCTGGGTACCGAATGTCGATCAGGTGCCCGATGGCTTCTGCGTATGGCAAATCGTTCGGCGTGACCTGAGCAAGGTCTGGAGCACTCAGGTGGAAATGCTTGAGGAGTATTCCAGCATTGTCGATCGATGAAATTGCATCATCACCGGCTAACCACATTCCGGCTAGATCTAGGTGCAGCCCAAATCCAGGATTTGCAACCTCGCGAACCAGTTCGAGCCCAGCCGTCGAATCAGTCACGAAATTGCAACCGTAGGAAACCGGGTTTGGCTCAATGCAAAATGATGTTCCGTTGTCGAAAGCGACTTGACCTAAGTCTCGGAAAAAACCAACCGCGATGTCCCATGCTTCCTTTTCATCGAGACCTTCAGGAACGAAACGATTCTTGGGTGAACCAAAAACCAGCGCTTGAATTCCGAGCTCACCGGCAGCTTCCACGGTTCGAGCAAGGTGTTCAAACATTTCCTGTCGCTTACCTGGGTCACCAAACATGACCAGGTCGGGCCTACCGAAGAGCAATGCCTGAAATGCGACCGGGGTCATTCCATAATTTGCCCAGAAGGCTGAACAATCTTTTATCTCTTGAGACAAGGGATTTGCTGGATCCGCAAAAATTCGAGGCGGGGCAAGTTCGATCTCGGAGACGCCCCGAGCTTGAAGAGCCTTAGCAATCGATTCTTCCTCGGCAGCGTGCCAGGCGATCTGGGAAATAGCTAGTTTCAATTCGCTTGGAGCTTTCGCTTTTCCCTAGCAACAAACTGGTGCAGGTCTTCGACCACCGATTCTTTCGAGTAGAGGTAATCATCGCCACCCCACACTGCCGCGTAACGACTACGAAGATCGTATTTGGCTGCGTTTTCGGAAGGGTTCGACTCGATGTCTACGCCAAAGAGTTCTTGCGCCAAATCGCCCATCCGAAGTGGCTCGGTCACCAAGTTCAAAAGAGGAATTTCATTTTCTACAGTCTTGTGAACATCTCGAACCAGGTTCTCCATGTTGTAAAACTGGAACTCACCATTTGGGTTAATGCGCTCGACCTGGTTGTGATTGAGCAGGTCAAAGATTGCGTTCTTCTTTAGACCTGGGCCAAAGAGCGCTGGCAATCGCATGATTGTGGAATTGTTGAAAATGCCCTGCGCAGCATCTTCTAGACGAAGACGATTCAAACCATAGGCGTGCAATGAATCGGTACCCTGAACGGTGTCTTCGTAAGCGGCGACTGGCACCTTGTAAACGTCCACGGTTGAAATCAGCACCAAACGTTCGGCGCTGAACGACTCGAGCAAACCAATCAGTTTGTCGATTGTGCGAGCGTCGGCTTCGGGGTCAAGATTGGCTTTCCACTTCTCGGCCGGTGCTGCCGAAAAATAAACGGTCGAAAAACTTTGACCTGCCATTTCAGAAGAATTTGACGAGTTGAATTTGCCGTCAAAATCCATCTGGTTCAGTAAGTTACCGCCAACGAAACCGGTGTAACCCACCAGCGCATTTGGTTTAGCCATTGCTTAGTTCCTAGTTCTCGTGAGACTTGTATTGGCCCAGAACAGCCTTAAACAAAATCGAAAGCACGTGAATACTTCCGCGAATCGGTGTGATTTTTGTCGGGATCTTTCCCTTTGGTGGGTAAACCCGCGAAACCGGGGTCTCAATGTTTTTGAAGTCGGCTCGAAGCCCAGACTCAATGGCTAGGTGGTAGTGAAGTTCGTAGGTGGCAAAAATGTCGCGAAATACGTCAATCTTTTTGTCAGCCAATAACTTGGCGCTGTAGCCTCTGAAACCATTGGTGGTGTCGGTCTGTTTGGTTTTCGATGCCAACGAAATCAGCGGTGCGTGCAAAATCTTCAGCGCGAGGTGGCGGCTAAGCGGAGTGTTTTCATGGTGCCCGCCTGTAATGTATCGCGAACCCTGGATGTGGTCGTAACCCTGCTCCAGTAATTCAACGAATTTCGGTAGGGCTTCAAGTCCGTCCTTGCCGTTGCCATCGATGGTGATAACACCCTTGTAACCACTCTCAAGTGCGTAGTGAAAGGCCATGCGCATTTGGGAGCTAAGTTTTCCAGGGCCGGTTTTTGTAAGCAAGGCCATGGTCTTGGTGGTTTTCAAAAACTTGGTTTCCAGTGAACCGTCGGTGCTTCCACCATCTGCAACCAGGATGTCCAAAACGTTGGAATACTTCCCCATTTTTTCTAGCTGGTTTTGGATTCTTGTTCCCTCGTTGATCACGAAAACGCAAACGAGGTAATCGTGTTTCTTTGGTTGCAGCTGCAAAACCTTGTAGTCGGGAACTCCTGCGTTATTTTGCACAACTCGATTGGTGCTCGACTCAGGCAATGTTTCTCCGGTTCTCGTTTGAAATTAGGCGGCTGCTGACCAGTTCGTCTTTAATGATGTAGGTCGACTGGCGCTGAGATTCCGAAAGGATTCGGCCAAGGTATTCGCTGATGAGCGAAAGCGACAAAAACAGCAAGAAAAACATGATTCCGAGCTGAAGGTTGGTGCTGGCCCATCCGCGCTCAACCTTTGTAGATAGGAATGTGAACAAAACGTAGATTGTGTAAGCGAAATTCACAAATGCTGCAATTAGCCCGAGGCCAGAAACCAC
>CANFJH010000042.1 GCA_947447395.1 Microbacteriaceae bacterium
TTCGCCTTACCTCTCAGCTCCCCCTTAGTCTACGCTCGAGAACTCTTGCGCTGTCCCACATGGATAACGATCACGGTCACCGCTAGGTAAAGCGATTGGCTGACTGCAACCACTCGTTCCCACACGCCTACGCTGGTGGCGGCTGGGTCAGTCCAGCTACTCAGGAACCAAAGCGCCAGGGAGGTTTGGAGGGCGGTCCCGATGATTGAAGCCATTGGTTTTATGATCCAAGGTGCATCCTTACGAAAGCGCATTGCCAATATTGGCCAACCGGCCGAGAGCACAAACGACGAAATGGCGAAGATTCGGTGCATCAACGAATACCCGATCAATGGGGTTGGAAAAATAGTTAGGCCGAACGTGCAAATGGCTGAAATGAAAAGCGCCACTCTGCCAGGCATTGCCAAAGTGCGTGCGTAAATCGCAGCAATGAGTGTCAGCAAACCTCCCAGGACGAAGAACGCCGACATAATCCATTTCACTGGAGACTCATTGGCAGCCAAATCACTGATGGTCTGCCTGATGGGATCGTAACCGACCCACATGGAACCCGCGATAGCCCAACCGAGAACGGACTGAATCGGGCCTGCTATTGCGGCGTAAACGGCGATCCTGTCAATCGGTTTCATAAGCCAACTCCATCGTTGTTGATACTGTCATAGTAAGACGAAAGGTAGAACATGACCGAGCTTGAACTTATTCACCTATGGAACAAAAGCCGCAACCAGTTAGTAGTTGCTCAGGCAGCGCCAACTTTCCTTTTGATCACAACTGCTGGCCAAATCAATCAACTCAAGGAATACGGAAACTACCCAATTTTTGCCGTCATCGGCATCCTCCTAGCTTCTGGCATTCTGGGAGCTCTTGTTGAGTTCTCGGCAGCTCACGAAGCCCAGGCGGTTGCGGCAGACCTCAAAAAACTCAAGTCAAAAAGCCTTATAAGCCAAACGATCATCAAGGTCGCTCCTTGGCTTCATGTGGCAAAGTATCTAACGCCTGCAATATTCGCTGTCATCTTCATTGCACTTGTCTTGGCCTTGGTTTAGTGCGTAGGACACTGTTTTGGGTCTACCCAGCTCTGGCGATAATTGGGTTGGTGACAGCGTGGCTATTCAATGGTTTGACAGTAGTGTCCGGACAAGACTTTGGCTCGGCCTGGACGGCAATGGCTTTCGTATTTCCTCTATTCAAGGCACTACGCGAAAGTCATCTAGAGAAAAGTGGGTCATGAATTTCAAAGGTAAAACCGCAGTAATCACTGGAGCTAGCTCGGGCATCGGCCTTGGCTATGCACATGAACTTGCTGGCCGTGGCGCAAACTTGGTCTTAGTTGCCAGAAACAAGGTTCAGCTGGAAAAGATTGCCGCTGATATAAAAACAGCCAACGACGTTCGAATCGACGTAATTGCTATGGACCTTTCCAAGATAACCTCGGGTCAAGATCTCTTGGATGCCCTTAAGAAAGCAAGGCTTTCAGCAGACGTACTAATAAACAACGCAGGGTTCGGAACTAATAACAGAGTGGCCAAAGAAGATCGAGCAACGCTTCAGCAGGAGATTTTGCTAAACGTTGTGACTTTGGTTGATCTGACTACAGCCGTACTGCCAGAGATGCTTGCAAAAGACTTTGGGTTAATCGTCAACATCGGTAGCACCGCATCTTTCCAACCAGTGCCAGGCATGGCCGTTTACGCTGCCACCAAAGCTTTTGTTCGCTCGTTCACGTCGGCGCTCTGGGGAGAAGTCAAAGGAACTAACGTGCGAGTGCTAACCGTAAATCCCGGAGCGACCGAAACAGAATTCTTCAATGTTGCAAAGGCAAAGCCAACCGGCAAGCTAGCTCCGGTTAGCTCGGTAGTCGACGCAACTTTCAAAGCCTTGAATTCGAAGAATTCGTCGCCTTCAATCATCGTTGGCGGCCAAAACGCCGTGATGGCTAAGTTGACCAGATTCGTTCCGACTAAGGCAGTTCTCAACATAGCTGCCAAGCTTTTCTTACACTAGAACCGGAACGGAGATTAAACATGCCTCAGAGTTTCAACTTATTCAAAACCCAGCGACTAGACCTCTACTGCCTCACCGCCGAAGAACTTTTCAACATCGGTGAAGACAAAGACGTATTCGCGAGCCGTTCATTCAAAAACCCCCACGGCGTGATTACTCGCGAAGAATTGCCGAGAACAAATCGGGCACAAGACGTTAGAGATAACCCTGAGAACATTCGCTGGTACTACCGAATGATTGTTGATCGCGAGCGCAATGTGGCTGTAGGAAGTGTATCTTTCCACGGAGCCCCAGATGAGCGAGGGATGGTTGAGATTGGCATTGGAATTGCTAAGGCCGAGCAAGGCCATGGTTTTGCAAGTGAAGCGCTTTTCGGAATGTGGAACTGGGCGGCTCAGCAGCCAGGTGTGAAATTCTTGCGCTACACCGTTAGCCCCAGCAATGCCGCTTCGATGGCCATAATAAAGAAGTTTGAGTTTCCTCAAATCGGCGAGCAAATTGATGAAGAAGACGGCTTAGAGCTAATTTTTGAGATTTCAGTTGAAGACTACCGAGATTGGCTCTAATGGAACCAAAAATTACCCAGCATCTTTCATCAAATCTCTCCAAATGGAACAAAAAGTCTCCGATTGCAATCTTGTTGCATGGATTTGGCTCCAATATGCGCGATCTTCCAAGTTTGATGGACTTCTTGCCAGGAATTCCTTGGGTCTCACTTCAAGCGCCGCTTGACGCCGGAAACGGTGGTTTCGCTTGGGCGCCACTAAAGTCTCCTGGAAATCCTGCAAAGGAAGACGTTGAGCCAGCAACCGAGCGAATTTGGCAATGGCTTGATGCGCATTTGCCAACGGATGCTCCCTTGGTCCTGCTTGGCTTTTCGCAGGGCGGACTCATGGCTACGCAATTACTGCGGACTCGTCCTAGTCGAATTGCAGCAACTGTAATTCTGGCCGGATTCACTTTGAATGCTGCCCAACCGGCAGATCCAGATTTGGCCAAGAGCAAGCCAAAGGTAATTTATTGTCGTGGCCTTTCAGACCAAGTGATTTCAAAAGATGCTGTTATTAGAACAGAAGCTTGGTTGGCAAAATGTACTTCCGCATCAATTCACACGTATGAGAGGCTTGGGCATTCAATCGATGAACGTGTGATGCACGACGTTGCCGAGTACTTGGAAACGGTGCTCTAGGGCCAAATGTAGGCGCTTCGCAATTTGAGCGAGGTAAACCGCACAAATCCTGCACGGTGCCCATCCTGTTTAATTTCAACCCAGTCCTTGTCTGCCAGAATTAGCTGGGCCAGCGCACCTTTCTTGGCTCGATAGGCGAAACGGCCGTTCGCCTTCTTGCGCACCCAAACCGCAGACGTGGTTATGTATTGACGTTTAGGCAGAATCGTCGGTCTCGAGACCGCTAAGTTTTGTAATTTCTCAAAAACGATTTTCGACACCGCTGCGATTTGAGAGTTTTTGGCATCATTTCGTCCGTAAATTACTAAAACATAGGTACTTATCGGACCTCGAATAATTGCGGCATCCGATTCGGTCCAGCCACCTGGGATCCAAAGCTCTCCGCCTTTATTCTCAACCGTGAAACCTCTTTGCACACCCGCCGTTATGCGAGATCGAAAGACTTGTTCCTTGAGTAGGTTGTGGAAATAGGTTGTTGAAGCAGGGCTAAGTGCGATACCAGTTTCGATTCGCAGCAATAGCAACGAGGTATCAGCGGCAGTTGTGAATTTGGTTTTATACAAACCGTTTCCATCAAGAACAATCTGGGTATTTAGATAGCCTTCAGCGGACAGTAGTTGATTGAGGTTGGCGTTTCCCAAACCCTCACGAATCCAACCGGCGCAGGTGTTATCTGAGACCTTGATCATTAGGTCAAGACATGTGGCCCATGTGAAACCAGGTTGTATTTGGGAAGCCAGAGATAGCCGCCCGGCATCAACCTCGCGAAGAGTTGCCCAAGCCCAAAATAGTTTGATCACCGATGCGGGCTCAATACGCATAGTGTCATCTAAACCAACCTGCGCATTTCCACCCCCAATTTCACGAAGTGAAAGTGTGTAATGGGGTGATTGACTCGCGAAATAGTTCTGCAGCGAAGTTTGAAGTTGTTGTTCGGTGTCGGTTACTGCCGAAGCCGCATCGTGACTCAAAGAAAACCCGGCAACTAATGACACCGCCAAAGCTAGGGTCCCTAGCCTTCTCCTCAAGCTCATTAGTCATTCTCCGTTCTGAAAATATTTTGTGAAGGAACGAGCGCCCAAAGAATCGCTAGAGCATCGATAAGTTCTTGAGCAATGGCATTCTCGGTTACCGAAACCAAACCGAACGCACCGAAAATCATGGCTATGAGCGATAACCCCATACCCACCGCAGCGGCCTGAAGCGCCCGATTACGAGCACCTTTAGAGGTGCGTATGGCATCGACAAGCCGGCCAATCGAGTCTTCGATAATTACCACCGATGCACTCTCACTGGCAGCCGTTGCACCTCTGGCGCCCATTGCAACACCCACATCAGCGGCGGCTAGTGCCGGCGAATCATTAATTCCATCGCCAACAACCAAGACGGCTCCGCGGGCATTTTGCTTTTCTTTTGCAACGAGCCTAAGTTTGTCTTCCGGTCGGCATTCGGCAAAAACCTCGTCAACTCCCACGATGCTGCCAACCAGGTCGGCTGCCGGCTTTCGATCGCCAGTCACGAGCAGAACTCGCTCGATTCCAAGTGCACGCAATTCGGTAATTGTCTTGGCGGCGTCGCTGCGAATTGGGTCATCAAGGTCGATCACACCAATTACGAACCCATCCAAGTCGACACAAATTTGTAAAGAGGCTCGAACCTCTACCCAAGCTGGTACTGGCTCTAGCAAACGTCCTACGCGAACTTGTTTGCCATCGATGTTTCCGGTTAGCCCTTCACCAAGTATTTCTCGAACCTGAGTTGCCGCTAAAAGTGTGAGGCTTCGATTTTCGGCGGCGCGAACCACCGCGCGAGCCAAAACGTGGGCACTAGATTTCTCGAGTGAGCCCGCAAATTGAAGCACCCTCTCGGCGGACCATCCTGGCGCCGTTTGAACCTGGGAAACTTCGGGTCCGCCATGGGTGAGGGTTCCGGTCTTATCAACCAGTAGCACTTGGCTCTTTGCCAGTTGCTCCAGCGCTGCGCCGTCTTTGATGATGGCGCCCTGTTTCGCGGCTGTCGAAATGCCAGCAATCACAGCGATTGGAATCGCCAAAATGAGTGGGCAAGGGGTGGCCGCAACCAGGACCGAAATCGCAGCATGGAGATTTCCGGTGATAAGCCATGTTGCTAAGGCAATCAGCAGGCTCAACGGCACGAACCAAAGCGCAGACCGATTGGCAAGGCGAACCCCCGGCGCCGAATGGGCTTTGGCATTTTCCACCAGGCGCACCAGAGCCGCATAGGTAGAGGTTTCTGCAGTGGTAGTGGCAATGAGTGTCACGGGTTCACCTGCGTTCACAACCCCGGAAGGGATTTCGTCGCCGGCCAGGTGAGCCTTTGGAAGTGGCTCTCCTGTTAGCGCCGATTCGTCGAAGCTGGCAGCGGCCAAAAGTTTCCCGTCGACCGGAACTACCTCGCCGGTTCTAACTAAAAAGCTTTGCCCAATGTGCACAGCACTAATCTCTTGATCGGTGACCACACCGTTTTCACCGATAAGTGCGATGCGTCTAGGCGCTCTCTGAACGAGCGCTTCGAGTTGATTTCTTGCCCGACCGGCAGCCCAAGATTCAAGTGCCTGACCGCTAGCGAGCATGAGTGCAATGATTGCAGCCGCCAACCACTCGGAAACCAAGGCGGTGGCAATTATCGAAATTAGAGCCAAGACGTCGGAGCCAACTTCATGAGCTCTAATGGATACCCAAACCATCTTGATTGCGAGCCCGGCGCCAATTGCGGCGGTGGCGACAAACGGATATATCGACCCAAAGGTCAGACCGAGAACCAGCCCAAGAGCGGTTAGGGAAAGAAGAGCAAGGGAACTTTTAGAGATGCGCTGCATGAGCGATCTGCTCGGCCCTGTCAACGACCTTTACACGATCTCGTTCGATCGGACCACTAAAGGTTGCTCCGAGACTGAGTTCGTGTTCATTAAGTTTCAGCCAGCCAGCCCAGTCGGTGTATTGAACGCCACGCGCTTGAAGTTCGAAAAGAACCTGTTCCAGTTCTGGTTCGATCGGGTCGGAAAGTTTTTCGGCATCGGAAACAAGATTTTCGATGGTTTCCATGGCATCGCTCTTGGTGTGACCAATTAGACCTACCGGTCCACGCTTAATCCAACCGGTAGCATAAAGCCCAGCCACAGGACGGGCCTCATCATCGATTACTCGCCCACCTTCGTTACGAATTACGCCCTTCGATTCATCGAATGGCACGTTTGGTAGTTCGCTTCCAAAGTACCCAATCGCTCGATAAACGGCCTGCAACGGGTATTCGCGTAATTCTCCCTTACGCTCGAACTGCATTGCGGTGACCTTGCCATTTTCACCAATGATTGCCTTCGGCTGGTGCCAGAAGTGTAGGTGCAAGCGGCGCTTGGCATTTACAGGCTCGCGCTCTAACCAGGAGTTCAAGATTCGAGCCATTACTCGGTGCTGATTAGTCACACCTTCTGCCTCTTCGTTGAACCAACCATCTGGGAAGTCTTCTGGATCGAGAACTATCTCAACATCTTCAACCTCGCCGAGCTCGCGAAGTTCAATTGGTGTGAACTTTATGTCGGCTGGGCCTCGTCTGCCAAAAACGTGAACGTCGGTAACCGGTGAGGCCTTGAGCCCCTGGTAGACGTTGTCTGGAATGTCGGTGCTCAGCATGTCGTCGGCTTGCTTAGCCAAAACACGAGCCACGTCTAAAGCAACGTTGCCATTGCCTAGGACAGCGACCTCTTTCGCAGTGAGTGGCCAGGTTCTTGGAACATCTGGGTGACCGTCGTACCAAGATACGAAATCTGCTGCACCGTAAGAACCATCTAGTTCTACGCCAGGGATGTCCAGTTTGGCGTCCTTGATTGCACCGGTTGCGAAAATCACAGCGTGGTAGTGGCGCTTCACATTTTCAAGGGTTAGGTCTCGACCAAATTCGACGTTGCCGAAAAATCGAATCTTGCCCGAATCGAGCATTTCGTGAAGCGAGTTCACGATTCCCTTGATGCGCGGGTGGTCTGGAGCTACGCCGTAACGAATCAGACCGTACGGAGCTGGCAGTGAGTCGAATAGGTCGATAGTGGCATTTTCGTAGCTGTTCGCAAGAATGTTTCCGGCATAGATTCCGGCCGGACCGGCTCCAAAGATTGCCACACGTAAAGACTTCATGTCACTAGTTTAAGAGCAAAGCCCCGAACCATTTGGCTCGGGGCTTTGACTTTAGAAATTACTTCTGCAGTTTGCTGAATGTGACTAGCAGGTAGAGGCCATAAACCAATACTCCGCTGGCAAGTGCAAAGCTAACCAGTGCGCCTAGGCGGAAACCGATTTCCTTGCTTGCCGACTTGCTCTTGGCCTTGCCCTTTGCCGCAACCGCGTGCTGGGCGTTGGTCAATAGTCGAACACCGATGGCGAACAGGGCAACAACCAAAGCCGATGCACCAATTGCTGCCCCGGCGACCATGATCAGGTCGTTCCATTTGATTTCGATCATTAGTTCTTACCCTTTCCCTTGGTAGCCTTCTTGGCCTTCGCAGCTTCTTTGCGTACCTGCTTTGGTGTGGCGATTGCTACGCCAACCTCTTCAACATCGCTCTGAGCCAGGCTGCGGTGGCTGATGTTGTTCTTGCGCGACATCTGGAAGATGACCACGATCAAGATCACTGCAAGCACTGCGTCTAGAACCAAACCTGCGGTTCCAAGACCACGAGTTAGCAGAGCCGAAAGCATGCCAACGGCGGCAGCAGCTGGAAGGGTGAGGAACCAACCGATCACAATCTGACCAGCCTTACCCCAACGAACCTTGGCACCGATACGACCAAGGCCAGAACCGATTACCGAACCGGAAGCAACCTGAGTTGTCGAAAGTGCGAAACCTAGGTAGCTAGAAGCCAGGATGGTTGCACCGGTTGAAACTTCGGCGGCGAAACCCTGCGCTGGACGAATCTCGGCAAGGCCGTGACCCATGGTCTTGATAATTCTCCAACCACCCGAGAA
>CANFJH010000043.1 GCA_947447395.1 Microbacteriaceae bacterium
AGTCACCAATGGCAGCTTCGATTCCACTGAACGCCGCGGTGTCGAAATCGCGCACCTGAGCAAGCTTGATGATTCTGATGCAAGGCAGTTCGGAAAGTAGTCCGGTTAGGTTTGCGAAGATGTCCGCGCGGAGGCCATTGTCAACCACGATGAGTTCAAAGTTGCTGTAGCGCTCTTCTAATCCGTGAACAGACTTCTTGATTAGTTCGGGCAAGGAAACGGTGTTGTTGGAACCTACGACGGTTACCAAACTCACAAAAATGTCTTTTTGTTCTTTTGAAGTCATTTACTTAATCTCCCTAAAGCCCCAGTTGTTCGTGAAGTTCTTCGACCACGTCATAAATGTTGTCAATTTTGCCACCAAGTACGCAGTAGTAGCCAGGTATCCCGAAATCGCCTCGCACCAACACCGGTCGACTGTCGCTCAAATCGACTTTAGCCAATACCGTCTTTATTTCTCTAATTGATTTCACATAAGTGACACCGGAAAGGCTTGGAATGTACCTAACCAAGTCGGCTTTCATTTCGCGAAAGGTGCTCTTGAAGCTGTCCAAGTCTCGTTTGGATAATTTGCTGATCTCTGAGTCGTCCTTGTCTTCCCAGCGAACCTGAGGCGTGTATCGAACGTGTGAAAAGGTGTGAAGATTTTCGGATGGGAACGGAACCAGTGAAAAGAATGGTCCGTCCATGACGGTGATGGCACGGTCTTTCCATTCGGTCGGCATTTGGACCAAAGCCATTTCGGCAACCTCATACTGAATTGGCAGTAATGCCAGCCCGGACGCCAAATGAAGCTCGTTGGTTCCCGCGTAAAGGCTCGAAATTACGATTGGTGCCTCAAACTCTTCTCCACCCTCAGTCGTCACTTTTGTGCCACCGGCAGACTGTGAGACCTTTGCCACCTTGGTGGCGAACCTGATTTCGATTCCGCCGAGCTTAGAAATCTGCGACATCACCAGTTCGCGAAGAATATTCGAATCAAATGCGAATTCCTGAGCGAGCCAGGTCTTTTCAATTAATCGCGGAGAAAATTGTTTTCCAATTTCGTTCGGGCTCTCGCTAAGCGGAGCACCAATGCGATTACAAAACTCTTCAAACTGTCTGGCGTTGGTTTTGCTCAGACTCTTGGCGATTGCGTAAACATGCTCAAAGTCTTTTTTGATTGCCGCTTGATTTTCGCTGATGAATCGGTCGGAACTAATTCGCGACCTAAACGCCGTCAGGATCGATCGTGGGTAGTGATAACCATTGTGAACGCGTGCCTGATTGACATAGGAAGCGCGCTGCATGGCGGTGTCTTCAGCTTCCAGAACTAGGACTCTAGCTTTGCCGCTTTCGCGAAGGTTCTGGGCAATTCGCAAGCCGAAGTAACCCGCGCCGAGCACTATGGCATCGTAGGTTTTTGTCATTTCTGGTACATCCACTTTCGTGCCACGAAGTTCCAGGCGTAGACGACTGTAGTTGCCAGTAGTTTTGCCACCATGTACTGAACGTGAAGGTACTCAACCTGAGCCCACATAAGCAGTTCGAGAATCCCCAAACCGATTAGGCCGATCAGCCCAAAAAGCGCAAACCGCAGGAAAGCACTCTTGATGACCGCGTTTTCAAATACGAATCGCTCGCTGAGTAAAAAATTGCAAATTAGGCCGAGCACGAAGCCGAGCATTGCCGAAAGCAAGTACGGAAGGTGCAGATATTCGGTAGATACATAGAGGGTTCCAAAGTCGATTGCAAACCCGAGACCGGCCACCCAAAAGTAGTTAACTAATTGCCTCCATGTCTTGCTCAATTTCCCCTCCAGACAGGCCAATTAGTTATTAGCAATGTTACCTTTCTTGATACTCTGACTTGGTGAACAGAACTCCAAGAAAAAGAGGGTCGGGTTACGACCTGTTTTTGTGGATACCTTTTAGCATTCTGATTCTGTTTGTTGGTGGCGCTCTTCTTTGGAGCTTTGTGGTGAGTTTCACCCAATGGCCGGGTTACGGACCCATCCAAGAATTTTTGGGTTTCCGCAATTACCAGCGAATTTTCGCCGATAACGACTTTTGGGTCGCCTTTTCTCACGCGCTAATTTTTGTAATTCCGATGTCGATAGTTCCAACTTTGTTGGGTGTCTTTATCGCTTCGTTGACTTTTGATTTTTTATCCACGCGCTATGCGTCGAAGGTTGCCACATTCATTCGTTCGAGTCTTTACCTTCCGCAAATCATCCCGGTCATGATCACAGGCATTATTTGGCGTTGGATTATTGACCCTTCTTCTGGCTCTTTAAACATTTTGCTCAAGAGCATCGGTTTGAAATCGCTCGCCCTGAACTGGTTGGTTGACCCAAACGCCGCCATGTTGGCACTTTCTTTTGTGATGGTTTGGATTCAGCTTGGCTACACCGTGGTGGTTTTCCTCAGCGGTCTGTCTCGCCTAAACCCCTACGTCTTGGAGGCCGCTCACATGGACGGCGCGAACTGGTGGCAACGCTTCCGTTTCATCACCTCGCGTGAGCTCGGCCCGGAAATCGCCGTGATTTTGCTCACCACTGTGGTTGGCGCACTGAAGGTTTTCGCACCGGTCTACTACGTGACCGGCGGCGGCCCAGATGGTGCCACCAATGTGCCTTCAACCTATTCTTTCCAGGCTTTCTTTGGCGGCAACAAGGTGGGTTACGCCTCGGCCGTTACCCTGATCCTCGCCACCGTGATTGTGATCTTCGCCCTAATCATCATTCGCTTCCAGCGCACCGGCCTGCGAGGTGAAGAGTGAAGCTAAAGCGTTTCGCTAAGCGCACTTCAATTGGCTTGGCACTTCTCGCAGTCACCGCCATCTGGCTTGCGCCTATGTGGCTCACTCTTGTGGCCAGCCTGAAATCAGAGAGCGAATACAAGCACTCACCGGTTTGGGCTTGGCCAAAGTATTTGAACTTCGATACCTTCCACGACGTAATTTTGCATGCCGATGTTGCCCAGAAACTTTCAAACTCGCTACAAATCGCGCTTGGAGCCGCCACCATCAGCGTCACCATGGGTTTCTTCATCGCCTACGCAATTTCGATTGGCCGCCTAAAGTACCGCGGCGCAGTTATCGCGATTTGCGTAATTACCTTTGCCCTGCCTCAAGAGTCAATGGCTTTCCCTGTTTACACCTTCACCAAACTGATTGACGTTTACGGCAGTATTCCCCCGGTTTACATTTCTCTTGGCATTCTGGGCTCGGCCTTCAGTGCTTATCTGCTTCAAGCAACCATGAACCACTTCCCGCGCGAATTGATCGAGGCATCTCACATCGACGGCGCGAGCCGACTTCAGACCATGTTCCGAGTCGTGTTTCCAGTCATGCGTCCGAGTATTGCAACCGTGTTCTTGCTCATGTTTGTAAATGCGTGGAATGAGTACTGGTTCCCGATTTTGCTTTTACCTGATAACAAAGACCAGCCTCTTCCGATGGCCATTGCCGAGGCTTTTGGCCAGCCAAGTTTCACCTCGAACGGTATTGATCCGGTTTTGGCCAGCGCGGCTTCACTGCTGGCAATTTTGCCAAGTTTGTTCATCTACCTGAACTTCCAGAAAGCGCTAGTTCGCGGAGTGACACTCGGCACGAACTAAGTGCATAGTTATCGCTTCTTGACATTGACGTTACGTCAAGTTGTAGCGTTGCCTCATGAGCAAAAGAAACCTGCATTCGATTCAAGAGGTTGCGGCTGAAACCGGGCTCACCAGCCGAACCCTTCGGCACTACGACGCCATTGGTTTGCTGCCGGCAACCGAACTTAACCACGCGCAGGTTCGCTATTACGATGATCAGGCTTTGCTTCGACTACAGACGATTTTGGTGATGCGAGAGCTTGGATTACCACTGGACGAAATCGCCCAAATGCTTCAAAGCCCACAAAGCGAAATCGATGTGCTTGAAACGCATCTAAATCGCTTGCGCACCAAAGTAGACCAACTCTCCCAAATGATTTCATCGAGCGAAACCACAATCAGCAACCTCAAGAAAGGCAAGTCAATAAAGATGTCAGAAATGTTTGAAGGTTTTGATCACACCAAATACCAAGACGAAGTGGAGCAGCGCTGGGGTAAGAAAGCGTATGCCGATAGCGATAAGTGGTGGCGTTCTATGAGCGCCGAGGAACGCGAAAGTTGGAAACAGCGACAGAACCAACTAATCGCCGACTGGCGTGAAGCTGCCGAAGCAGGAATCAAACCAGACAGCCCAGAAGCCTCGGCCCTAGCCGCCAGACAGGAAGCTTGGCTCGGATCAATCCCGGGCGCACCTGGTTTTGGTAGCGGAAAAGTTCCTGCAGCATACCTTCTCGGACTAGCCGAGATGTATGTTGCCGACCCACGCTTCGGCGCAAACTATGGTGGGCTGGTAGGCGCAACCTTCGTAAAAGACGCCATCACGTTTTACGTTTCGAACCGAAAATAGTTCCCCAAAAAGAAACAAGACCCTAGATGAATTCTCGGGTCTTGTTGGTGGCGGTGACGGTGGGATTTGAACCCACGGTACGCGTTAACGTACACAACATTTCGAGTGTTGCACCTTCGGCCGCTCGGACACGTCACCGTCAACTAGGCTACTACATTGGAGGGTTCGATGAGTACTGAAGGTTCTACGAGGGCTATTTTTGCTGCGCTCGGCGCCAATCTTGGCATTGCGGCAACTAAGTTCATCGCGGCCGCATTCAGCGGTTCTGCCTCGATGTTGGCGGAAGCCATTCACTCCTGTGCCGACAGTGGCAACCAGATTTTGCTGCTGGTTGGTGGCCGTCGCGCCAAGCGCGAAGCTACCCCTGCTCACCCATTCGGCTACGGCCGGTCGCGCTACATTTACGCGTTCATGGTATCGATCGTTTTGTTCAGCATCGGTGGCATGTTCTCGATTATCGAGGGCATCAACAAACTGAGCGAACCGCACGAACTTTCGATGGTCTGGCTTCCCTTGGTAATTCTCGGGGTCAGCATCGTCCTAGAAAGCTTCAGTCTCTCCTCCGCTCTAAAAGCGGCCAGGGAAGAGCGCGGAGATTCCTCGCTCATGCAGTTCATTCGTCACGCAAAAAGCCCGGAGCTTCCGGTTGTAATGCTCGAAGACATTGCAGCGCTAATCGGTTTGGTTTTGGCATTTGCTGGCGTTGGCATCACCGCTCTCACCCACAATCCAATCTGGGACGCAGTTGGCACGCTTAGCATTGGCGCGCTGCTGGTTGCCGTCGCGGTGATTTTGGGTATCGAAACCTCAAGCCTGCTCGTTGGTGAAGGCGCATCGGCTAAAGACAACACAATCATTGCCGAAGCGCTTCGTGGCAGCAAGGGTGTGGAAGATATCATCCACATGAAGACTCTTTACCTGGGCCCTGAGGAGCTAATGGTTGCCGCAAAAATTGCTGTGAAGGGTGAAACCTCGGCACGCGATATTGCCAACGCAATCGACCTAGCCGAAGAGAACATTCGCAAGGCAATGCCCACGGCGCGAGTGATCTATCTTGAGCCAGATATTCTTCGTTCCTCAAAGAACTGACGCAACACCAGAGCACAGTCGTCTTCTAGGACGCCGGAAATAACCTCAACCTGCTGACCCAAACGCGAATCGCGCAATAGGTCGTAGCGAGAACCGGCAGCGCCAACGCGTTCGTCCCAGGCTCCGAAAACCACTCGAGGAATTCGAGCCGCTTGAATTGCCCCGGCACACATTGCGCAAGGCTCAAGCGTGACCACCAGTGTTAGGTCGTTTAGATGCCAATTCTCATTCAGCGCGGCAGCAGCCCGCATGGCAACAATTTCGGCGTGAGCCGTTGGGTCACCGGAAAGTTCGCGCTCGTTTTTTCCAACCGCCACAACCTCGCCGGCAGGGTTCACGAGCACCGCGCCAACCGGCACATCGCCAGACTCTTCGACGGCAAGGTGAGCCAATGCCAGTGCTTCTCGCATCGGCTCATTCCATCGAGCAGTTGTCATGTTTACAGCCTAGCGAAGCGATAGATTTGACCCATGCGAGTACACGTTGCCGACCACCCTCTGATCACCCACAAGCTCACTATCCTGCGTGACAAGACCACCCCTAGCCCGGTATTTCGCCAGCTAGTAGAGGAGCTTGTGACCCTGCTTGCCTACGAAGCAACCAGAGACATTCGCACCGAAAAAGTCACCATTGAAACTCCTGTAGCCACCACCCAGGGTGTGAAACTTTCCAAACCTCGACCAATCATCGTTCCAATTCTTCGTGCCGGCCTCGGCATGCTCGAGGGCATTGTGAAACTGCTACCTAGCGCCACCGTTGGCTTTCTAGGCATCAAGCGAAACGAAGAAACCCTAGTTCCAGAAACCTACGCCAACCGCCTACCAGACGACCTTTCCGGTCGACAGGTTTACATCATCGACCCGATGCTGGCCACCGGCGGAACACTCAACGATTCAATCGACTATGTCTTTGAACGCGGTGCCACCGAAGTCACCTGCATCTGCCTACTCGGAGCACCTGAGGGCGTGGAAGCTGTTCGCAAACATGTGGGTGACCGCAACGTCACCATCGTCCTCGGTGCACTCGATGAAAAGCTAAACGAACTCGGCTACATCGTTCCAGGACTGGGCGACGCCGGAGACCGACTTTACGGTTTGGCTGACTAGACCTTTATAATTTTCTTATGACTGCAAACAAGGAAACCTTCGCCTCGGCGATGCGCGTTTGCATGTGTATGCGAATGTGTCGCTAAGCCCGCTTTTGAGCAAACAGCTCGCCGCTTAGAGACACCAACACCCCAGTTAAGCCAAAGACGGCACAACCACATTTTTCGCATACTCAAAAGGATTTAAACATGGCAATCGCAAACCTGAACAACTACCGCAACACCCACCGACCTATCGCCCGAACCACCAACACAGTAAAGAAGATCGTGAACAGTCCAGAAATTCAGTCAGAAGCCAGGGGCTTCGCTCTTTATGTTGGCATCGATGAGCAGCAGGCGCTTGACGCTGGCGTTACGTTGACCGAATTGGTGAAGGCGCTTCGCGGCACCTTGAACGACTTGATTCCTGGAGCCGGAGCCGAAACCTATGCTGCCGTGGCACTAGCGCCTAAGGGTGCCGGTGGTCGCAATGTTGATGTGGTTCGAACGGCCCTTCACGACCCTCGCGCGCTTGATCAACTGGTTCAGCGAACCGACACCAATGACGAAACCGAGGACGGCGTTGTGGTTGACCTTTCGCGTCGTCGTGTTTTGGTGAACGGTGAAAATGCTGAACTGACTCAGAAGGAGTTCGAACTTTTGAACTACTTGATCGAGAACCAGGGCGAAACAATTAGCCGACGCGAGTTGGTTGAGTTGGTTTGGAACACCGACGACGCATCGGCACCGAACGATCGAACCATCGACGTTCACATTCGTCGCCTTCGCGGAAAGATTGCTGGTTTCGAGGACATAATTCGCACTATTCGCGGTGGTGGATATCGTTTTGATTCTCACCCAGATGTGCACGTTGAGGATTACCAGATCTAGGCTGGTTGGGTGTCCTCTCCTTCAAACCTGGTAGCAGCCTGCAAAGAGCTCTCCGAGCAAGTGCTCGAACTGATTGATCAGGGCGTTTCTACGCCGATCATTTTGATTGATGGCAGGGCTGGTTCCGGAAAAAGCACTTTGGCTGCACTTCTTCAAAACCAACTTTTCAAGGAAGGCGAATCGCTTCCACGTCTTATTCACATGGACGATCTCTACGAAGGCTGGGACGGCCTGCAGGCCGGTGTCGATTATTTGCAACGCCTTATTTTGAACCCGATTCTCGCTCATCGCAAGGCCAGTTGGCAGGAGTTCGATTGGTCGATTGGTGAGCGCGGCCGTTGGCGAGAGTTCGATGGCGGCACGCCGCTAATCATCGAGGGATGCGGCAGCATCTCTCGTTTAGCCGCGTCAGCGGCTTCTCTTAAAATTTGGGTTTCAGCAGACGAGCCGGTACGTTTTGAACGCTGGTTAGAACGTGAAGGTTCGGATCAGTTCTTTGGTCGTTGGGCTGCTCAGGAGGTTGAGTTTTACGGCCGCGAGCGCTCCACCGAGCTTGCCGACTACACCGTTACTAA
>CANFJH010000044.1 GCA_947447395.1 Microbacteriaceae bacterium
GCGGAGGCTGCGCGGAACAGGTTCGAGGTAACGGCCATGGCCTGGAAGTCGATGTTCATGCCTGCCAAACGCTCGTCTACGTGACGCTCAGTTTCTCGCAGTGTGTGTGCCCCGGCCATGACTTCTCTTTTCGTTTCGTCCATTCAAGTGAACAGTCAATTTTCCCAAACAATTTCTCTTTTAAATAACAATTCGAACAATGTTCGCGTTTCGGGATTATTTGCGTTTAGATTGTTCGTATCCAAACAATCTAGGAGTAATCATGACTTCAACGGAGAAGATCAACCTCGCAGACCTGGACCTTTTCGAAAAGGGTGCGCCATGGGAAGAGTTCAAAACCCTTCGCCGCGAAGACCCCATTCACTGGAACGACGAAGAGTCGCCTAACCACGGTTTCTACTCTGTCATGAAATACCACGACATCGTGAAGGTGCTCCGCGACTCGGAAACCTACACCTCAGAGCGCTTCACCAACCTCGAAGAAGTAGACGCCGAGCAGGAAGAGGCTCGCCGCTCACTCCTAGAAACCGACGGCACCCGTCACCGCGCGCTTCGCCGCCTGCTTCAGGGTCAGTTCACTCCGGCAGCCGTTGGCAAATACGAAACCTTCCTTCGCGGTCTAACCGCCACCACCCTAGACAATGCCTTTGCCAAGGGTGAATTCGACTTCGTGAAAGAAGTATCGGCAGACTTCCCAATCAACGTGCTAGTCAAGTTGCTCGATGTTCCAGAAGAACACTCCAGCCAGCTAATCGACTGGGGTAACCGCATGGTTGGCTTCGATGACCCAGAGCACGCCGACCTACTAATGAGTGACCCTGAGAGCGAAAAGTATCGTTTGGTTCCGTTCAAGTCGCCGGCTGCGCTCGAAGTTTTCGAATACGGCGACGAGCTCGCTCGCCAACGCCGCGGAAAAGATGGAGTCGACCTGGTTTCCGTCCTAGTAAACGGCGAAATGTCAGATGGCATTCCACTGACCGAACGTGACTTCCACACCAACTTCTTGCTACTCGTTGTGGCAGGTAACGAAACCACTCGTCATACCATCAGCCACACAATGCGCAACCTAATTCAGAACCCAGACCAGCTGGCCATTCTGCAAGAAGACCCAGAGCTAATTCCTTGGGCTGTAGAAGAATTCCTTCGCTATGCAAGCCCGGTCTACCACTTCCGTCGCACGGCTACTAAAGACACCGAACTTGGCGGCGTTCAGATCAAGGCTGGCCAGAAGGTTGTTCCATTCTTTGCTTCTGGAAACCGCGACGAAGCGATCTTCGACCGCGCCGACGCCATGGACGTACTACGTAATCCCAACGAGCACATGACCTTCGGTCGTGGTGGCGCTCACATGTGTCTAGGAAACGCTCTAGCTCGCATCGAGCTTCGCGTAATGTTCGAAGACCTAATCACTCGAATCGACAAGGTCGAAATGACCGCGCCAATTGACTACCTACGCTCGAACTTCGTTCACGGAATCAAGCGAATGCCAGTGAAGGTAACTCTTCGCTAAATTAGCCCTGCAACATCACGCAAGAAGCCGTCAATCAGCGAGTTAGTTCTCGCGGTGGCGGCTTCTTCGTATGCACGGGTCTGCGCCATCATGATGTCTGGGTCCTGGCCATCTTTTTCAACCAGACCGCGGCCGTCCCAGTCGAGCCAGCCCTGTAGCGCCGAGCCGATTAGTTCCGGGTGAAACTGCAGTGCCAGCGACTTGTTAATGATGAACGCCTGAGAGGCGAATGGGTTGCGAGCAATCTCGGTAGCGCCAGGTGGCAACTGCCAGCGGTCGTAGTGGAACTGGAACCATGGGCCGCTAGAAACGATGTCTGGGCGATCGGTCCAAACGTCTTTCCAGCCAATCTCGCAGTTCGGTGCGCGGCCGACCGAGCCGCCCATTGCGCGAGCGATAAGTTGACCGCCAAAGCAGATTCCGAGGACCGGCTTATTGGTTTCTACAGCGGTGCGAATCCAGTCAAGCTCCGGCTGAAGCCAGTTGCCAATGCAGGCGTCGTCCCAGGCACCCCAAGGCGCTCCCAGCGGAATGATTAGGTCGTAGTCGTCCAGGTTTGGAAACTCGAAGGTCACGTTCGGGGTGCGAAATTCGCTTTCCGGAACCACGAGCTGTTCCACAACATCAAAGCCGTGGTGTCGCAGGCGATCGGCTACCGGGCCCGGAGGCGAAATGTGATCATGTTGAATGAACAGAGCTTTCATTTCTTCAGCCTAACTTTTTGTTTGTAACCGAAAGGTTACGATTTGGAACTTTTCATATCGCTATCAAGACTTAGGCTAATAGTATTTCGTTTGAGCCCTAACGAAATTTTGCGACAAAGGAGTTGCTGTGGGAATCGACCTCACCAAGCTGCGCGACGATCTAAAGCTACGCAACATCGATGTGTTGCGATTCATCTACGCCGACATCCTCGGCATCCCGCGCTCTAAAGACGTCCTAGTAAATCAACTAGACAAAGCCGCTCACAATGGCCCAGCATTTTGCCAGGGCGTTTGGGTCACAACCGTTCGCGGTGGCGTGCTCGATGCTGGCAACATTGCCGCCGACGGCCTGCAAGACCTAGTCAGCCAAATCGACCCAGAAACCATCACCGAGCTTCCTTGGGAGCCGGGTGTTGCCTACGCAATCGTCGATGCTTTCAACCCAGACCGCACCGAGAACATGTTCTCGCCTCGAATGGTTCTGCAAAAAGTCATTCGCGGCTATACCGAAATAGGCCTTGTGCCTGTTGTTGGCCCAGAGCTCGAGTTCTACATTGCCAAGGCCACCGAAGATGGCGGCTACAAGCGCCAGCACGAACGCACCGGACAGGTTTACACCACCGGTTCGATGGTTGACCCAGACGGCACCTTCCTACACCTACTTCGCCAGCTCGACCGCATGAACATTGGCGTTTTCGCCGGCAACCACGAGTTCAGCCCGGCTCAATATGAAATCAACCTTTGGCACTCGAACGCCCTAGACGCAGCCGACCGCACCTTCATGTTCAAGACTGCAATCAAAGACGTTGTGAACCGCGCCGGCAAACTTGCAACCTTTATGGGTAAGCCTTGGTCAGACGAAGGCGGCTCCGGTTTCCACCTTCACTTCTCGGTCACCGACATCGCGGGCAACAACAAGATGCACGATGGCGAAGGTAACCTGAGCGCCACCGCAAAGAGCCTGATTGCCGGCCTAACCGCTAATGCCAACAGTCTCACCGCGCTAACCAACCCAACCGTAAACGCCTTCAAGCGCCTAGGACCAGACACCTTGGCGCCGTTCCGCGCTAACTGGGGCTACGACAACCGCAGCTGCATGGTTCGCATTCCGCCAGAGCGTGGCCAGGGAACCCGTCTCGAGGTTCGCGTGGGTGACGGCGCTGCCAACCCTTACCTGGTCATCGCCGGAATTTTGGCTGCTGGCCTCGACGGCATCAAGCGCGGACTGGAATGCCCAGATGACGCTGTTGGAATGGCCTACGACAACGAAAGCGCCCCAACCCTTCCTGCTACATTCACCGAAGCGCTCGACGCACTAGAAGCAAACGATCACATGATGGAACAGCTTTCACCGCAACTGGTCGAAGCATTCGTGGTCATGAAGAGGGACGAGATCGTTCGCTACAAGGCTGAAGTTCCAAACCACGAAACTCGCGAAGTTACCAAGTGGGAGCTCGACGAGTACATCCAGGATTTCTAAATTCCTATAGCTAGAAAAAGAAAAACCCCTCATCGCTGAGGGGTTTTTCTTTGGCCTAATTTAGACCGAAGGGTTTGAGCGGTCGGTGACCAACTTGCCGCCGTTGAAGGTTGTTCCAACTTCACGGTAGTAGCCCGCCAAAATTTCTTTCACCGGCAAAATCGACTCAAGTTCGTCCCACTGCGAATCGTGAAGTTCAAGCTTGGCGTCACCCTTCCAAGCCTGGCCACCCTCGAAGTCAACACCACTCATGGTGATGATCTGATCGAGCGAGTTGCCAGCACCTGGAGTAATTGATGGAACCCAGCGGTGGTGAAGCATTGGGTGGCCGTTTACGAAACCGTTAGTGTCGCTAGGTTCACGCAGGGTTACCACTGCCGAGGCTAGTCGGTGGTCGTAGGCTGCCAGCGAGGCACCGATCTTGGCTCCTGCCTCAAGGCGAGGTGAAGCCTTGCCGTGGTTGAACACGCGGGTTACGCCCATTGAGCCAAGCTTCTTTGGGTATCCCTGGAAGAATCCGCGAGCAAGCGCGAAGTCTTTAGTTACCCAGATGGCAACGCATCGCGAGTAGGTAACGCCCTGATACTTGCAGCGAACTACAGCAAAGGTCTCGAGGTACTGGGAACGTAGGGGGTCGAGCAGTTCTTCTCCGCCGGTCGAGCAACTCTGCCAGTCGGCCCAGATAAGTGCCACGGCCCCCGGGTTCTCATCGGCTAGCTCAAGTTCTGGGGGCAACATGTTGCGAACGTTCTGAGGGTCGGTCAGGTACTCAACGGTAAGTAGCGTGCCCGAGTAATACCAAGGCATATTCGGTGCGATTGAGCTGTTTCCACCTGGAGTTAGAGGTGCGAAAAATCCTTTTAGTTCTGACATAAAACCAACACTAGCCAATTCGTTCGTTGCCAAACAATATGCCTCAAAAAGTCTTTATAACGATTCGGCAATAATCCCCTGATTACAGGCGTAAGAACTTGTTTCGGAGGCACTTGAAACGGCATTCTTATTTAATCGTTCGGATATGAACGACCCCACTCAATGAGGAGAAATCTAATGGCATCAGAAAACAGCGACGGCCAGTCGCTCCGCAAGGGAAGACTCGGCGTAGCCGGCATCGTCTTCTTCGTTGTTGCCGCGTCCGCCCCGCTAGTTGGTATGACTGGTGCAGTTCCAGTGGCGATGCTCGCAGGTAACCTAACCGGAACCCCTGGCACCTACCTAGCCGTAGGTCTAGCACTACTTCTATTCAGCGTTGGCTACGCAGCCATGAGCAACAAGGTCACCAACGCCGGAGCATTCTTCGCATATGTCGGTAAGGCATTCGGCCCTAAGTGGGGTGTCGCCAGCGCATTTGCTTCGATCCTCGGTTACGTAACCATCCAGCTAGCAATCTACGGATTCTTCGGTGGTCTACTAGCCGGCCAGATGGCAGGGCTTGGCATCAATGCCCCTTGGTATGTCTGGACCTTGGTTGCTTGGGCACTGGTCACCGGTCTTTCGCTTTTGAGCGTCGACGTCGGTGCCAAGGTTCTCGGAACCCTAATGGTCTTGGAACTTGTAAGCCTGCTTACCGTTGCCGGTGCAATCCTGGTAAACGGTGGTCCTGAAGGTAACAACATCGGTGCATCGTTCTCGCTAACCAACATTTTCGCCGGCGGTTTCGGTGGCGGCGCCGGTATCGCAATCGCCTTCGCGTTTGCGTCATTTATCGGTTTCGAAGCAACTGCTATTTACGGTGAAGAGTCGGTCGACCCTAAGCGCACCGTCCCTAAGGCAACCTACTGGGCAATCGGAATCATCACTGCACTGTTCGCTATCGTTTCGTTTGCCATGGTTACCGGTATGGGTGCCAGCCACCTAGCTGACAAGATTGTCGAATACTCGTCGGTCAACAAGGTTCCACTAGCGAACCCTGCCGCAGTGCTATTTGCCGAGAGCGACCTTTACGTGGGTCACTGGCTAACGTCGATCATGGAATGGCTAGTTGTTTCGAGCTTGTTTGCGGGTCTACTCGCTTTCCAGAACGCAACTTCTCGTTACTTCTTTGCACTAGGACGCTCGGGCGTGCTTCCAAAGCGTTTCGGTAAGACCAACGTTTCTGGTGCTCCTCGCGATGGCGTTGTCTTGACTTCTGCTCTAGCAGCCGTGGTCATCATCTTCTTCGCGGTAGCGAATCTTGACCCAATCTTGAACCTATTCTTCTGGATGAGCGCGGTCACCTCGATCGCTATCTTCTTGGTTGAAATCTTTGTTAGCGCAGCGGTAGTCATTTACTTCATGCGTGAAGGTGGAGAGAACGTTTGGAAGTCAAAGATTGCCCCAATCGCAAGCGCAATTCTGCTTGCACTGGGTCTATATCTTCTAATGAGCCGCTTCAACCTGCTTGCCGGTACCGTGCCAGACGGGGTTGACCCAGCAGCAACTGACTCGGCTTGGAAGATGAACACCCTCGGTTGGGTGCTCGACCTTTCACCATTCATCGCAGCCGGCATCGGCTACGTTGTGGCAATGATTCGCAAGGTTCACCACACCAAGATGGTCGACGACGTCCTTTCGTAGTCATCAATCAGAGCAAGAGCAGTGGGTCGCATCGAAAGGTGTGGCCCACTTCTCATTTCCGCAGGAATTTGGTGGCTAGTTATCGGCTAATAATCCACGTAATGTTGAGTTGGGCGAACAAATGAAAGGCTCGGTCGGCGCGAAATGACTTTCAAGCAGCTCCGCGTAGTTGGTAAATCACTTTTGGCCGCTGTTGCAGCGTTCGCTATTATTTTCTCGAGCATCACACCGGCCTCAGCCGACGGCCTAACCCCGTTCCAACAGCCCACACCAACGGTGACGGCAACCCCTGGCACCTACGATGGCGATATCGACATGAAGGTCGATGCCGGCCCTGGCGATCCTCCAGGGCAAACATTCGTCATTAACCTTTATAGCCCTGACAATACGTTGGTTTACACCAGTGCCAGCACTCTAGCTTCCGGCGATGTGGTTACTGCGACCGGTCTTCAATACAACGTTGACTACAGTGCGATTGCCACGGTATTAGCCTGGGACGACCCGACGGCCGGGATCAGTTATCTATCTGCCGACTCCGCTCCAGCCACTTCGCAAGCTGCTTACACACCGCCGCCACCCCCATCATCTGATTCCACCTATCTCAATTGGGTTGATCAGTCCCTAGGGGGCTTTGCCGTTGATACCAGCTACTCAGACTTTGTGACCGCAGACAGTGACCAGTCGGTAACCTATTCCGTTACTTACGGTCAATTACCGGACGGCATTTCTCTTGACTCCACCACCGGTGAGGTCTCTGGTACACCTACGACACCTGGTCCATACGACTTCGAAATCACTGCATCCTCATACCCAAACAGCGTCTCTCTTTCATTCAATGGTTCAGTTGAAGTTTTACGAGGCTGTGAAGACTACTCCAACGCCAGTTTCGCTTCAAACATTCTCTTGAACCCTGATGGAACACCGATTGGTTGTGACTATCAAAATCAGCCGACAGACCTACGGCCAGTTGATTGGGAAAACACCTTCAGCCAAGATTTTGGCGTCAACGACGGTCAGGACGTGAAATATGCAACGCGTCTCGGCTACGCATGTGACGATTGTTCCGTTGGTGCTGGTGGCGTTAACGGTGACCCAGGTGCCGGGGGTATTCCTCTTGGTTTTAACATCAACTTCTTTGGCACAACCTATTCAAATGTCTTTGTAAACTCAAATGGCTCGATTGGGTTCGGAAATGGTTCTGGAATCTACAACGAGCCGCTCAACGAGGTCCTTAATGGCTCTCCTGGAATCGCACCGTTTGCGGTCGATCTTGATAACCGCGACGTCAGTGACCCAAACGAAGCTTGGGGACCTGGCACCGATCGTCACGCCGATTTCTTCTACTGGGGTCGCACTCTATATGATGGCAAATCAGCCTTCGTGGTTACCTGGATGAATAGCCAAGTCTACGAAAACAATGCTGGACCACAAGACTTCAATACCTTCCAAATCGTGATCGTTGATAACGGTTCCGGCGACGCCGACTACATTCTCAACTATGGCTCAACCCAAGACTTCAAGAC
>CANFJH010000045.1 GCA_947447395.1 Microbacteriaceae bacterium
ATCCGCTGGCTGACCACCACCACTTTCGGTTCTCACTCTGCAGTGGCTGGCGAAGCATCGCGAGTGAATCGTTTGCACACCAGAGTTGTTGGCGAAAATCCGGTTCCATACCGAGCCGCCGATCCGCACCTTTTATTGTGGGTGCACGCTGCTTTCACCGACTCATTTCTTTCGGCGCATCAGCTTTACTGCATGGCGCCAATTCCGGGCGGGGCAGATGGTTACGTTTCCACCTGGGCTCGCTCGGTTGAACCGCTTGGTCTGGAGAATGCTCCAAAGTCGTTCGCCGAGCTTGACGCTCAAATGGATGACTACATCGACGAACTTATAGTCACCGAAGACACCAGGTCGGTGGTTAGATTTATTCGCAAGCCACCTCTGCCAGTCCTGGTTCGCCCTGCGTATGCGTTGTTGTTTCAGGCCGCCGTGGTGTCACTGCGTCCGGAGCACCGCATATTGCTCGGTTTGAAATCGGCTCCAAGTTGGATAGTGATTCCAACCACCAGATTCCTGCTCAAAGCGATTCGTGTTTTGATTGGGCCGGAATCTCCAATTGAAGATGGCGCCTTAGTTCGCCTGAGACGTCTTGGTTTGATCTGAAATAAAAGGTAACTGCACTCGGTTTGTCTCATTCAGATAAGAAAATAGAAGTCCACCCGAAAAACTCCAGGAGAAGATATGTCCTTTTCATTCGACCGTAAAAACTTTCTAAAGGCTGCCGTAACCGCAGTTGTAGCAGCGGCAGTACTCGCTGTTTCAGCTTGTGCACCAACCGCAATCAAGGCCGCCCCAACCGCTCTGCCAACAATAACCGCCGGAAAGCTTACCATTGGCACCGGCCAGCCTGCATATGAACCATGGGTTGTGGCAGACAAGCCAGAATCCGGCAAGGGTTACGAAGCTGCAGTTGCCTACGCGGTAGCTGACCAACTTGGCTTCAAAAAGAGCGATGTGGTTTGGGTTCGCACTACCTTCGACGAAGCAATTGCACCAGGTGTAAAGAACTTCGATTTCAACCTTCAGCAGTATTCGATTACCAATGACCGCAAAAAGAACGTTGACTTCTCAAGCCCTTACTATGAGACCAGCCAGACCGTGATCACCATCAAAGGTTCAAAGGCTGAAAACGCCAAGAGCCTAGCCGACCTAAAGGGTCTGGTTATCGGTGCTGCCACCGGAACCACAAGCTACGACGCAATCACTAACGTGATCAAGCCAACCACCGCCGCTCAAGCCTTCAATAGCAACGACGACGCCAAGGCTGCTTTGGTTGCCGGCCAGGTTGATGCCATCGTGGTTGACTTCCCAACCGCTTACTACCTAACTCAGGTTGAACTAACCGGCGCCAAGATTGTTGGCCAGCTTGCTGGAACCACCGCTGGCGGCGACTCATTCGGTTTGGTACTGGACAAGGGCAGCAAGCTAACCGCAAAGGTGTCGGCAGCCGTTGATGCACTGAAGGCAAATGGAACTTTGAAGAAGCTACAGGACAAGTGGCTTGCCGGCTACGCAGGGGCACCGGTTCTCAAGTAGTCTGACCCTATGAGTCAGAGCGAAATCTCTTCCGCACAGCACGCCAGGGAAACCTGGCGTGTTTCGCGTAAGCGTCGCTCCACTCTGACCGCGATTCTGAGCACTGTTGCCTTTGCAGTTGTTGCGTGGTTGCTTTTGGTAAACACACCCGGCTGGTCGCGAGTTCAGACCTCTTTCTTCGATTGGGATACGGCTGTCAAGGCCTTCCCTCACGTGCTCGACGGGCTTTGGCTGAACCTTCGGGTGTTGGTCTATGCAACTATCAGCGTGCTGATTTTCGCGCTACTTCTCGCTCTTGCCACAACCCTGCGCAACCCGGTACTCACGCCGATTCGTTTACTCGCCAAAGGTTACATCGATCTATTTCGCGGAACTCCGCTGATTATTACCCTCTACCTGGTCGGCTTCGGTATTCCTGGGCTTCGCATTGAAGGGCTAGGACGCATTGCGCCGGAGATCCTGGGCACCATCGCTCTCACTCTGACCTATTCGGCCTATGTGGCCGAAGTTTTCCGTGCCGGCATTGAGTCGATTCATCCTTCGCAGCGTTTAGCGGCTCGCTCGCTCGGCCTTAGCTACTCGCAGTCGGTTCGTCTCGTGGTGTTGCCGCAGGCTATTCGCAAGGTGGTTCCGCCACTGATGAACGACTTTGTGGCACTTCAAAAAGATGTTGGTCTAATTTCTGTCCTAGGCGCAGTGGATGCTGTTCGGGGTGCACAAATCGAGGTTTCACACTTCGCGAACTTCACGCCCTATGTAATCGCAGGATTGTTCTTCGTGCTGCTGGCAATTCCCACCGTGCGGCTTACCGACTGGCTTTCGGCCCGCATGGCCAAGCGTGAGCAGATGGGAACGCTGCTATGACCGAAATCGACTGGTCGAAGCCACGCCTTCTGGCCAAAAACATTCGCAAAAACTTCGACGATCGCCAGGTGCTCAAAGGAGTTGACCTTGAGGTTTACCCCGGGCAGATCGTGGCCCTAATTGGCTCGAGCGGTTCTGGTAAATCGACCATGCTTCGCTGCCTGAACCTGGTTGAGGAACTTAGCGACGGCCAGATTTGGCTCGATGGCGATGAGATTAGTCGTCCTGGTATTGATGAAGACGAAGTGCGTTCGAACATCGGGCTCGTGTTTCAGTCTTACAACCTATTTGCACACCTGAGCATTCTGGAGAATGTGAAACTTGCGCTAAAGGTGGTTCAGAAGAAGAGCGACGATGAGGCAACCAAGATTGCGCTCGGTTGGTTGGATCGAATCGGGCTTGCCGACAAGGCGGGGCAGTACCCAGACAAACTCTCCGGCGGGCAACAGCAGCGAACCGCGATTGTTCGAGCCGTGGCATTGAACCCAAAGCTTTTGCTACTAGATGAAGTGACGAGCGCACTTGATCCCGAACTATCCGGTGAAGTGCTCGAACTTATTCGCGATCTGAAAAATAGCGGCACCACCATAGTCATGGCAACACACGAACTTAGTTTCGCTCGAGAGGTAGCTGACTGGGTGATCTTTCTTGACCAAGGAGTCATCGCCGAAGAAGGCGAAGCCGCAGACTTCTTTGCAAAGCCCAAGAACGCTCGAACCAAAGAGTTCTTGGCCAGAGTTATTTAGCCCGCTTTGCTAAACCAGCCATGCTTCGAACCATGGATGGAAATACAATCCCATGCATTGGGAAAACCGACCACCAGTAAAGGTGTCCGAGTAAACCCTTGGGAACGTAGGTTGCGGTTTGAGTCACTTTGGTTCCATTGGCAGTTTTCTCTAGTCTGAACTCAAGCCAGGCAAGTCCAGGCATCTTCATTTCGGCCCGGAGTCTCAACACCTTTTCTGGAATCAGTTCTTCAACTCTCCAGAAGTCGACTGCATCTCCGATGACCAGGTGCTTCGGATCCCGACGTCCGCGGCGAAGCCCAACCCCACCGATTACCTTGTCGGCAAGGCCGCGAAGTTCCCACGCCCAACTCGCGGTTGAGTAGCCGTTACTGCCACCGATGCTTTCAACCCTCGCCCAAACGGTACTTACATCGTCTGTGCTATCCACGCTTCGAACGTCGGTGTAGAGCGAACCACCTGCCCAGTCTGGGTCTGTGGGTAGCGGAGCGCTGGGACTGTCGGGGATTGAAGCATCTGACCAACGAGTTTCCACATTGGCGTTCTTGATTTTCGCGAGCGCTAATTCCACCGCACGTTTGAAGTGGGTGAGACCGCCCTCGGCAGGCGGGATTAGCTCGTTGATGTTTGAGGCGGCAGCAACCACTTCGTGCTTCAGGCTGGCAACCAATCGTTTTGCGAGGGTGAACGGCACGGGAGTAACCAGCCCAACCCAGCCGCTAGATAAACCGGGTGAAAGTACCGGAACAGGAATGATGATTCGGCGGCGAAGCCCGGCTGCAGACGCGTACTGCTGCATCATTTCGGCAAAGGTAAATACATCTGGTCCTGCGATGTCGAAGTGGCCGGTCACAGTCTTGGGAAGGCTAGCCCCACCGATTAGGTAACGCAGAAGATCTCGAACGGCAATCGGCTGAATGCGATTGAGAACCCACTTCGGAGTGGTCATGATTGGTAGGCGCTCAGTGAGGTAGCGAAGCATTTCGAAGGAAGCCGAGCCGGAACCAATCACAACGCCAGCACGAAACTCCACGGTTGGAACACCGGACGTTCTCAAAATCTCACCGGTTCGCATTCTGGCGCTCATATGTGGAGAAAGGTCATCTGGGTCATTGATGATTCCACCCAGGTAGACCAAACGCTGAACCTTTGCCTTATTGACTGCCTCGGCGAAGCCTTTGGCTAAGGAAATCTCCGAGTCTTCGAAGGACTCTTTCATCATGAGTGAGTGAATTAGATAGTAGGCAACATCTACCCCGGCAAGCGCCTCGTCTAGAACCTTCGAATCGGCCGCATCGCCATCGACCACTTCAACCTGTGAAATCCAAGGGTGCAGACTGATTCTGGAGGCGTTTCTGACCAGCACCCGAACCCGATAACCGTGGGCAAGTAGCGCAGTAACCAGCCGGCCACCAATGTAGCCAGTGGCGCCGGTAACTAGACATAGCGCCGGTTTACCATCTCGGGCCTTCAGGACCGGAAGCCCGGAACCGAGTTGATCGATAACCATCATGTTCCAATCAACTCATGCCAAGAACTTTTTAGTCCCCAAAAGCGTTAAATAGAGACATGAATGCAAGAGTTGGTTTAGTTGGAACTTCTGGCTGGGCAGAGTTTATGTACCTGCAGAATCTGCAGGGTTTTGAATACGGTGAAATTGTCGCCCTAGCAGCTAGAAACGAAGTTCGCCTTCAGGCGCTTGGTGAGAAGTATGGAATCAAACACCTTTACAGCGATTTTCAGGCACTAATCGATTCAGGTCAGATCGATGCGATCATTGTGGCAACTCCAGACGAACACCACCATGAAATTACGATGGCCGCGATTCGCGCCGGCATCCACGTGTTGTGTGAAAAGCCTTTGGCCATGAACGCCGCCGATGCCAAAGAAATGTTGGATTCGGTGGTGTCGGCTGGATTAGTCCACAATGTGATGTTCACCTGGCGCAACCTTCCGTTGCACAAAAAGATCAAGGAACTTATCGATGGCGGCGCAATCGGTCAGGTTTACCACTTCGACATTCGTTTCTTTATGGACTACGCGCGTTCAACTGCTTATCAATGGCGGCTTGACGAAAAGCATGGAACCGGTGCTCTAGGCGACCTAGGCGTGCACGACATCGACCTAGCAAGATGGATGGTTGGTGAACTTTCATCGGTCTCGGCCTCGCTTAAAAACTCGGTTGATCGAGTGGATTCGAATGGTGTCCCGGTGGCACCAACCAACGACACCTGCATCCTCTTGGTGGAATTCGAAAATGGCGGCCACGGAGTAATTTCGGATTCCATGGTGATCGCCCAAGGCGGTCGCGAAATGGAGCAGCGGGTTTTAGTCTCTGGCTCTAACGGAAGCCTAGAGGGAACGCTTTACATGGACGGACCAAACCAGGGCATGAAACTTTGGGTGACCCGCGACTCTTTCACCGCTGAGGAAATCGACCTCGGGGTTGAAATGTGGAGCCACCTTGGCCAGCAAACAATTGGTGTACGTGAGTTTGTTGAGAACGTTGCCCTTGGCCGGCAAGCCGGTCCAGACTTCTATGACGGCTATGCCGCACAGTTGGTGGTTGACGCTGCGTTCGAATCTAACCGAACGGGCAAACGAATAACATTGTGAGTATGAGTACTCGTGACCTTCCTGCCGATTGGTTCAAGTCGGCTGTCGTTTATCAGATCTATCCGCGCTCGTTCGCCGATTCGAACGGCGATGGCTACGGCGACGTCCCTGGAATCATTTCCAAACTCGACTACCTAAAGACTCTTGGCGTTGATGTGATTTGGCTTTCGCCGATTTATCGCTCGCCACAGGACGACAACGGCTACGACATCTCGGACTACCAGGACATCGACCCAATGTTTGGAACGTTGGCTCAAACCGAGCAGTTGTTCGCTGAGGTTCACAAGCGTGGCATGAAGATTGTGATGGACCTCGTGGTCAACCACTCGAGCGATGAGCACGAATGGTTCAAGGAGTCGGCTTCATCGAAGACCAATCCGAAGGCCGACTGGTACATCTGGAGCGACACCAAAGACGACCTTTACGCTTACTTCGGCGGCGGAGCTTGGGAATGGGTTGAAGCGCGTCAGCAGTATTTCTTCCACCAGTTCTCAAAGAAGCAACCAGACCTCAACTGGGAAAACGATGACGTTCGCGCAGCCGTTTACAAGATGATGAACTGGTGGATCGAGCGCGGGGTGGATGGCTTCCGCATGGACGTGATCAACCTAATCTCTAAGGACTGGTCGAAGAAGGATCAGGGCACTTGGCAGATGTGCCAGAACGGGCCTCGCGTTCACGAATGGCTTCAGGAAATGAACCGCGAAGTACTTGCCGGCAAGAATCTAATCACCGTTGGTGAAATGCCTGGCGCTTCGGTTGAGTGGGCTCGCGATTACACCAACCCAGAGCGCAACGAGCTAAACATGGTGTTCACCTTCGAACACATGGACCTAGACGGCGTAGTTGGAAACAGTAAGTTCGACTACTCGAAGATGCACCTGCCAGACCTAAAGGCAAACCTGAACCACTGGCAGAAGGGCCTTGAAGACATCGGTTGGAACAGCCTGTACTGGAACAACCACGACCAGCCTCGAATCGTTAGCCGTTGGGGTAACGATGGCATGTACCGCGTTCAGAGTGCCAAGGCTTTGGGAACCATCTTGCACCTAATGCGAGGAACTCCATACGTTTACCAGGGTGAAGAAATTGGTATGACCAACTGCTACTTCACCGAACTAGACCAGTACCAAGACATTGAGTCGGTCAACTGGGCTGCCGATGCCATTGCCGAGGGAAGCCGTTCGACGGAACGCATCCTGGACTCACTGCAGGTGAAGAGCCGTGACAACGCTCGTACCCCAATGCTCTGGAACGATGGCGAGAACGCAGGTTTCACCACCGGCAAGCCTTGGCTCAAGATCAACGACAACTACACCGAGATCAATGCCGAGGCTGCGCTCGCGGACAAGGGTTCGGTGTTCTGGCACTACCGCGACCTAATTGCGCTTCGCCACAGCCACGACATCGTGGTCAACGGAACCTTCGACCTGCTTTGGCCTGAGCACGAGCATATCTTTGCCTACCAGCGAAAGTTAGTTGGCAAGACTTTGACTGTGGTTGCCAACTTCGGTGATCACGCTGTCTCGTTGCCTAGCGATTTGGCCGCCGGCGAGGTGGTCATTGGAGAGGCCACCCTTTCGGGTGAGTTGTCCCCATGGCAGTCCTTCGCGATTTTGTCCTAGTCGCCAACGACTTAAACTGGTTGTAGGGGAATAGCCAAAACCACTCGGTGGTTTATTGACTGGTACGTCCTCTTCGAAGGTTTTAGGGAATCAATTGGCAAAACTGTTACAGCGTCTCGGTCTTTTTTCGGCGAAACGTGCATGGCTCGTAGTTATTAGTTGGTTCCTGATTCTGGCTAGCACCGGAACTTGGGCAGTTCTTGGAATGGGCAAGCTCTCATCGGCGATGTCGATTGATGGTGTGCCAGCGCAGACTGTTATCGATCAGCTGCAGAAGTCTTTCCCGGAAGCGGCGCGTGGAAGCGG
>CANFJH010000046.1 GCA_947447395.1 Microbacteriaceae bacterium
GTTACCAACGACCTAGATGAACACGCCATTGCAGCCTTGGCGGCATCGCCAGTTGACAACTACGGCGTTGGAACTTCGGTCGTTACCGGATCGGGCGTGCCTACCGCTGGTTTTGTTTACAAAATGGTGACACACAAGGATGAGTCTCAGCACTGGGTCAGCGTTTCAAAACGTTCAGCCAATAAGACCAACATAGGCGGACGCAAGCAGGCGTTGCGACGCCTTGAGAATGGAATTGCAACCGGGGAACTATTGGCAGTAGGGCACGAGGTTACACCGACAGCCAATCAACGAAACCTGCTTGTGGCGCTAACGCTAGAAGGTGTGGTTCAAGAAGAATTTACCGGACCAGCGGCTGTTGCCAAGGCTCGCGAAGTTCACGCAAGCGCTATTTCGGAACTACCAATCCAGGCACATCGACTACAACGAGGCGACGCCGCTATTCCAACCGAGTTTATTTAGGCTCGTCGCCGGAACTTTTTGGATCTACCGGTCTTAGGCCATCGTAGATTTCCTGGCAAATTGGACAAACTGGAAACTTCTTCGGGTCTCTACCCGGCACCCAAACTTTGCCACAAAGTGCGTGAACCGGAGTTCCAAGCACTGCAGACTCAACGATTTTTTCCTTGCGGACATAGTGCGAGAAGCGTTCGTGGTCACCTGGCTCTAGAAATTGCACTTCCTCTTCGAGAAGTAAATCTCCGCCACCAATCGGCATGGTTTCCTGAGCTGTCACTATTTGGCCAGCGCTAGGTTGCCAAGGGTAAGGGAAAGAGTTTGAGACTGCCCGCTGCGAAGAATTTCAACCGAGGCCTTGGCGCCGGCTGCCTCCCAACGAACTGCAGCGGTGAGGTCGCCGGCAGCTTGAATTACTTCACCATTAAATTTGGTGACAATGTCTCCAGCCTGTAATCCGGCGGTTGCAGCTGGTCCACCTGCGGTTACCTGCTTGATTAGGGCGCCAACCGAAAAGGAGACCGAAGAGCTTTTGTTGAATGGCTGGTCGGTAACTAGAGCTCCTAGCAGACCGTGACTTGCCTTACCGGTAGCCACTATTTCATTGGCGATGCGCTTGGCAACGTTCGAAGGAATCGAGAAGCCAACGCCGATATTTCCAGACTGACCGCTGGTCGACGAGCCGGTGGACGCAATAGCCACGTTGATGCCGATCAACTTACCGTTGGAATCAACCAGTGCACCCCCCGAGTTACCAGGGTTGATGGCGGCATCGGTCTGAATTACGCGCAAACTTACCGGCGCGGTACCTGAACCACTCCAAAGCTGAAGGCCGGTGCCGTCAGAAGGTGCCGAAGAATTGGCAACCGAAATGGTTCGGTCTAGAGCTGAAACGATTCCTGTGGTTACGGTTCCAGGTAAATCAAGCGGAGCACCAATTGCTACAACTGGATCACCAACGTTCAACTTGGACGAGTCGGCGAAAGTAATCGGAGTGAAAGAAATTGGCCCCGAAATCTTTACCACCGCAAGATCATTCATTGGGTCGGTACCGACAACTTTGGCAGTGTAGGTTCGCTTGTCGAAGGTCTGGACTTCGATGGTTGGGTTTTTGGTTGCACCGTCTAGAGTCACCACGTGCGTATTGGTAAGTATGTAGCCGCTTGAGGTCAAGAAGACTCCCGAGCCAGAACCACCAGATGTGGCGTCGCCGACCTTGATGGTAACCACGCTTGGAAGTGCGGCCGATGCCACAGCACTTACCCAATTCAAATTCTCGCTACGATTCACAACTACCGGAGTTGGTGCGGTTCCCAGGTAGTAACCACCAACTGCGATTCCCCCACCAACGAGGCTTGCCACCAAGGCGCCGATTATTACGCCGCCAGTTGCAGTTAGCGGCTTGCGTACCCTTTTAGGTTTTGGCGCAACCACGAGTTCAAGTGGCTTATCGAAAAAGAATTGGTTGTTGTGCTGTTCAGACATGCCTATAAGTTTATGAAAACATTCTGAAAGGTTTCTGTGTATTAGCAACCCGGGGCATCGGGTTTTTGATTGCACCCCCAGTGAACAAGCAACACATTCCCATTGGTTTTACTTTTACTGGAACCGATCTTCACGGTGACCGGCGTGCTCGAAGCGTAGACCAAACCAGTCAACGCCACCCAACTACTGTGACCAACTATTCGATACTTGACCGAGTACCCAACTAAGAGTTTGACCTGGTAATTTCCTGCCTTAGACCAGGCATGGCTAACGCTCCTACCTTCACCGGTTTGCCCATCTCCGAAATTCCAAACAAAAGTCTTCGGCTTGAACGAGACCTGAGACGGATACCAGAAGAGAAGTCGATTGCGAATATGTTTCTGAGCAATGGCCAAAAGTTCGATCTTGCTGCCAGCATCAGCGCTGCTTGCGCCGCCAATAGAAGGCTTATCGGGAAGGACGGTGAAGTTGTTTGCATACTTTTTGGGCTTGGTGCCCTTAACTTTTTTTATTGGTTTGCTGGGTTTCTTTGGTTTGCCAACGAGTTTCCAGATTTGATTTCCACAAACTGTGGCCGAGATTGAATTTAACTGACCAGAATATTTCAACTGACCACTCTGACCTCCGGCTACCGAGCAACTAGCTGCCTCGGCAGGCTTGGTCGACCCAAGTCCCTGGAAAACTATCGCCAGCGAAAGTACAGTTGCGACCATTGCTTTGATCATTGCCAAAGAATAGAAGATTTGAGTTTCGGGCCAAATGATTTGTCCACAGGTTAAAGCAACAGACCCAATCGAAATCGATTGGGTCTGTTTTTCGTTGCGGAGGCAGGATTTGAACCTACGACCTCCGGGTTATGAGCCCGGCGAGCTACCGAACTGCTCCACCCCGCGGTGTGAGTTCAGTTTAGCACGAAAGCCTGCTACTTGCCAGCCGCCTTTTGTGCGGCTGCAATTGCCTGCTTCAGAGCTGTAGCTGCCATTCCGTATGCGGCCCAGTCGCCAGCCTTCATGGCGGTCGTCTGATCGTTCAAAGCCTGCTGGGCATTAGCCAAAGCCTTGGCAAGGTCGGTAACCGTTCCAGAGCCAGAGCCACTTCCAGTGCCGGTGTTGACGGCGCCAGAACCAAACAGTGAGTTCAAAGCACCTTCGAGGGTGTCTTCGAAAGCAATCTTGTCTCCGAACATCACCAATACCTTTTTCAACAGAGGGAAACTGGTTTCCCCGGTCGATTGAATGTAGACGGGCTGAACGTAAAGCAGACCACCTCCGACCGGAAGCGTTAGCAGGTTACCGCGAAGCACCTTGGTGGAACCCTGTTGCAGCAGGTTCAGGAGCCTTGAAACATCCGGATCGGTAGTGAATGAGTTTTGCACCTGCCCCGGCCCTGGCACTACCGAATTCTTTGGAAGTGTTAGCAGGCGAAGTTTTCCATAATCGCTGGAGACCTGCCCGGCTACATTTCCAGCGTCAGAGTTTGCAACTAAATATCCGGTCAAAACACTTCGATTTGATTCACCGGTAGACCTTGGAATGAATCCGGTGTAAATCGAGAAGTCTGACTTGGTAGCACCAGGTGCTTGCATGGTCAGGTAATAAGCTGGCTGGTTCGAAGTGGTGTTGGTGTCGCTCGATGGATCATTTGGAACCATCCAAGCATCCTGCTGCGAGTAGAAAGCACCTGCCTCTGTCACGTGATACTGGGCGAGAATTCCTCGCTGAATTTTGAACAGGTCGGCTGGGTATCGAACGTGACTAAGCAGTGCACCAGACATGGCGCTAATTGGTTCGACAGTTCCCGGATAAACCTTCATCCAAGTTTTCAAGATCGGGTCTTTGGTGTCCCAGGCATAAAGCTTTACGCTGCCGTCGTAGGCATCCACCGTGGCCTTGACCGAGTTACGAATGTAGTTGATGTCGTTACCGCTCAGTGACTTCGATGAGTCGGATGCAGCATCACCATAGTTTTCTGCTCGCGAATACGGATACTGCGACGAAGTTGTGTAGCCGTCGATTATCCACTTGACTCGACCATCGACCACTGCCGGATAGATATCGCTGTCTAGTGTGAGGTAAGGAGCCGCTGCCGCAACGCGATCCAAAGGATTACGGTCATACAGAATTTGTGAAGTGTTGCTGATGGCATCCGAAAGCAGAAGTTGTTCGCTCGAGAACTTGATGGCATATGCCAATCGCGTGTATAAGTTGTCTAGCTTGGGGCCACCATTGCCCTTGAACGTCGTGTAGGTCTGCTCTGCATTGTTGGCACCGCCTGGGTAGTCCATTTCGCGAGACTTACCGGTTCCACCAACGATCGAGTAGGTGGGTGAACTTTCACCGAAATAGATTCGTGGCTCATAAGTTCCAAGTGCACCTTCGGTGGGGATACCCTTCTGAAGGAACACAGGCTGCCCATCGCTGTCTCGCTGGTTTCCATAAGCCGCCACCAAGCCGTAGCCGTGTGTGTAAACAAGGACGTTATTGAACCAGGACTGCGAAGAACCCAAACCGCTTTGGTTTAGCTCTCGAGCTGCAATAACAGTGTCTTGGATTTTGCCGTTAAGCGTGTAGCGATCTACGTCGAGGTCATTGGTGAAGTTGTAATACTGGCGGAATTGCTCCAACTGCCGAAACGAGCTTGAGACCAACATGGGGTCGAGGATTCGAATGTTTGCAGTCGTGTCAGCATCCTTGCGCAGGTCTGCCTGGGTAGCGGTCGTCTTGGCGTTGTAGTCGGTGGATTCAACCTGGTCTAGACCATAGGCGAAACGCGTTGCCTCAAGGTTGCGGTTTATGTATTCGCTTTCAAGGGTGCGCTCGTTTGGCACTACTTGGAAGGTCTGAACTATCCACGGGTAGATACCTCCGAGGATTATCGAACTGACCACCATAAGACCAGTTGCCACAACCGGCAGGCGCCACTTGCCAATAAATCCGCCGACTAGGAAGAGTGCGGCTACCAGTAGTCCAATTCCGGCCACAATCTGCAGGCCAGGAATTTGAGCAAAAACGTCTGAGTATGTGGCTCCGGTGTATAGGCCAGTGGCGCTGGTCATGGCCTTGTACTGATCTAGCCAAATCGAGGCCGATTCAATCACTAGGAAAACTGCCGCTAAGACAGAAATCTGGATGCGAGCACCGCGACCAACCGATGTGCCTCTGCCGGCAAAACGAAGTGAACCGTTCACGGCATGGAGAAATACTGTGCCCAGCGTTGTGACCAAAAAGAGCGTTGAAAGAAAACCAACAAGATCGCTAAGAAATGGAAGCTGAAAGAGGTAGAAGCTGGCATCGAGTTTGAACTGCGGATCTAATTTTCCTGTCGGCGTGTAATTGAAAAACATCAATACCTGTTGCCAGCGAGGCGCGGCCGCGATTCCGGCAATCAATCCAATGGCCAAAGGTGCTGCCACAAAAAGCACTTTTCTAACCTTTTGCAAGGACTCACGGACAGCGGCCAGCGGATCGTTCAACGGAGCAGTTTTCGCATAAAGCGGTTTCATCTTGTTGGCTAGAAAAACGTTTAAGCCAACCACACCAGCGGCAAGGACACCGGCAGCAAGACCAAGCGCGACCTCGGTTTTAATTTGCGTGAACAAAACCTGGGAGAAACCCAACTGTTGATACCAAAGTACCGAGGTGTAGAAGTTGGTGATCCCAAAGAATGCCAACGCAAGCAGCGCGAGAATGATCAGAGAAATTTGTGCTGGATTTAGGCGTTTGCGGTTCATGAAACTAATCTACTTGGCTGAGCAGACAGGTAATTTCGAGACAGCTCCATCGTGGGCTATTACGTCAAGGTATTTCAAAGCTTCGGAAACCTTAGAAACTGGAATTACTCGAAGTCCGCTGGGCACATGATTGAGAAGTTCCGCGCAGTTATCTTTGGGCGCAAAAAAGAATTTGTCGCCTGCTCGACTGGCTGCAATCAATTTTTGCCGGATACCGCCGATTGCGCCAACCACTCCGTCGGCCGACATGGTTCCGGTTCCAGCAATGTTTTTACCACCGGTTAGCGATCCCTTTGATGCCTTATCGATGATTCCGAGAGTAAACATCAAGCCGCCAGAAGGGCCGCCGACGTCTTGAAGTTTTATTGATACGTTCATTTTTTGAACAATCTCGGGAGACAGGTTTTCCTTGGCTGCAGTCAGCGCAGCCGCCTTTGAAGCCTCGAAGTCAGCGAGCTCTTGTTTACGCAATTCGGCGCTAACGCTGCCCACTGGGTAAAAAGCCTCTGCCGGATAAATAACCTTGTCTCCGGAGAAATAGGCTTTGGTCAACTCCAGCAGGGTTGGGTAGTAGCCCGGCGAACCAATCTCAGAAATTGTCAGCATGTCGAGTTTTCCAGGCGAGTCATCCACCGGCACTCCAGTTACGTCAATGATTGGTGTGCCGTTGTCTTCACCCAGGACGTTAAATGCTGGCCCCGGAGTAACAATCACAAACGGAAGTGATTGGTTCACTCCCCAAACCATCGTCAGGGCAACGAAGACCATTAGGGCAAAGCCCAACTTCCGTCTAGTTTTTACCCGCATCCCCCAAGCCTAATTGCGTGTTCAACGCTGAGCGCGAACAAAGCCTCAATCTCAGGACAATCGCAGGCTAATGCGAATAACCTTGAAAAATGAGCGATGAAAACATTCCAGAGGGCATCGACCCGGAAGACTTTGCCAAATTCCTGCAGGAACTGCTAAGTGGTAACGGAAACATCAATGCTGAAGACTTGGCAAGAGTTGCAGGGCTACCGAACGACCCAGCGGTTATTCAGGCATTACTGGCACAGCTAAAGCAAGCCATCGTTCAGGGCGAAAGCCAAACCGTCGAAGGCGTTAACTGGACCCTGGCCAGCCAGCAGGCGCTCAGTGCAGCGCGTGAGGGCAGCAAGACTGTGACCGAATCGGCCAAGGTTGCCATTGGAGAAGCAACCCGAATTGCGACCCTTTGGCTGGATCAGGCAACGACTTTGAGCGACCTTTCAACCGAACCAAAACTTGTTACCAGAGAGGTCTGGGTGCAAGATGCCCTTCCGCTCTTCCAAGAGCTAGCCGGTCCAATTGCCAAGCGAGTAGCAAATGCACTTACCGAAAACCTTCAGGAGAACCTACCTTCCGAACTCGAAGGCCTTGCTCAAGGTGCGCAGGGAATTATGCGCTCGGCAGGCGGCGCCCTTTTTGCAATGCAACTTGGTTCTGCGCTCGGAAAATTGAGCCACGAGGTTCTAACCGGAGGTGACATCGGATTACCTTTTTACGCCGAATCAAGAGCTGCGTTCATTCCGCAGAACCTGAACGACTTCATAACCGATAACACCTTGGAAGGCGATCAGGCATATATCTACCTCGCTGTTCGCGAGCTGGCACACGCCAGACTTTTCCGTCACAGTCGCTGGCTACGCGAAGCGGTAATAACTCAACTCATTAATTACGCAAACGGAATCA
>CANFJH010000047.1 GCA_947447395.1 Microbacteriaceae bacterium
CGGGCTGCGTCGATGCTGGCGAGGATTCGTCCGGACATGCTCGTGGTTTGGGTGGCGTCGAACATCTTGTTGAGACGAGGAAGGTCGACGTATTGGCCGTTGGCTAGCAGGATGCTTGCCTGAGAGTAGCTTGGGAGAGTTTTGTGGGCACTGGTTACGACGATGTCTGCGCCTTCGGCCAATGGGTGGTTAGGAAGTTTTTCGTGGAAGCCGAAGTGGGCTGCCCAGGCGGCGTCGACCACTAGCGGGATGTTGTATTCGTGGGCAACAGCGGCGAGTTTGGGGATGTTGCTCATGGTGCCAACGTAGCTAGGTTCACCGATGAGCACTGCCTTGGCGTCTGGGTTTTCTTCGAGGGCTTTTCTTAGTGTCTTGCTCGGGAGGTATTCCGGTAAACCGGTTTCCGGGTTGATGATCGGCTTCACCCAGATTGGGGTAACGCCGGCATAGACCAGACCAACGGCGAGACTCTTGTGAAGGGTTCGGGAGATGATTACCTTTTCGCCAGGGCCGGCAACTGCCATGACGGCTGCGTGGTTGGAACCGCTCGAACCGTTGACACCGAAGCGGCAGAAGTCTGCGCCCCAAAGTTCGGCAGCTAGTGCTTCAGCTTCTACAACGAGACTTGGGGAAATTCGGTTGGTGTGATTGCCGGGTAGAACCGGAATGTCGCCGTCTACGATTGGACCGGTTAGATCGAGGCGACCCTTGTGACCGGGAATCTGGAACCAGGAACGATCGGTTTCCATGTCGCGAATCCAGGCATCAAGAAGCGGCGCATCGTTCCTAAGGCCCATCGGATCTTTCGGGTCTAGCAAGGTGGCAGCGCCGATTACGTGGTTCACTTTTTCCTTCGTTTGGGGATGAAGAAAGGACCGGGGTTTTAGCCCGATCCTTTCTTCAATTGTTTTACAACTTTAGAACGAGTTGGTGTCTAGCGGAATACCCGGACCGAAAGTGGTCGCGATGGCAGCCTTTAGAACGTACTTACCCTTCGAAGAAGCAGGCTTCAAACGAACAACCTCTTCAAGAGCGGTGTTTAGGTTCTCAGCAAGCTTCTCGGTGGTGAACGATGCCTTACCAACGATGAAGTGCAGGTTAGCCTGCTTGTCAACGCGGAATTCGATCTTTCCACCCTTGATGTCAGTCACTGCCTTAGCTGTGTCTGGGGTTACGGTACCGGTCTTCGGGTTAGGCATTAGGTTACGAGGACCTAGAACCTTACCTAGACGACCGACCTTACCCATAAGGTCTGGGGTTGCAACTGCTGAGTCGAAGTCGGTCCAGCCGGCAGCTACCTTCTCGATCAGCTCGTCGCCGCCAACCTCGTCTGCGCCAGCAGCACGAGCTGCGTCTGCAGCTGCACCGGTAGCGAACACGATTACGCGTGCGGTCTTACCAGTTCCGTTTGGAAGCGATACGGTTCCACGGATCATCTGGTCTGCTTTGCGAGGGTCTACACCAAGCTTGATTGCAACCTCGATGGTTGAATCGAACTTAGCCGAACCAGTCTCGCGAACTAGTGCAACAGCTTCTTCTGGAGTGTAAAACTTACCCTCTACGATCTTTGCTGCTGCGGCCTCATAGGCCTTACTGCGCTTTGCCATTCTGTTGTTCCTTTCGGTCACAGTAGTGGTCTAACGAACCGCGCCCGGTTCTCCCACGACTATTGCTTTTTGTTTGCGTAAGTTTTTTTTGAGTTAGAACGCTTCGGTGGTAACACCCATTGAGCGGGCGGTACCAGCGATGATCTTTGCTGCTGCCTCAACGTCGTTGGCGTTTAGGTCAGACATCTTCTGCTCAGCGATCTTGAAAAGAGCGTCCTTGCTTAGGGTTGCAACCTTCACGGTGTGAGGAGTGCCTGAACCCTTGGCAACGCCCGCAGCCTTCTTGATTAGCTCAGCAGCTGGTGGGGTCTTTAGTACGAAGGTGAAGCTACGGTCTTCGTAAACGGTGATCTCTACCGGCACAACATTTCCACGCTGGTCAGCGGTGGCGTTGTTGTAGGCGGTGCAGAACTCCATGATGTTTACACCGTGCTGGCCTAGCGCAGGTCCGATAGGTGGTGCTGGGTTAGCAGCGCCTGCCTGGATCTGAAGCTTGATCATGCCGGTGATCTTTTTCTTCGGTGCCATTATGTTTTCCTTTTACTTTGGTTTGTGAAAAATTGTTTTGGTGAAAATTAGCTGAGTGGGCCGACTTGCTCGAAGCCAAGCTCGACCGGGGTTTCACGCTCGAACAGCGAAACTAGGACGGTGAGCTTGTTGCTCTCAGGCTTGATCTCAGAGATGGTTCCAGGTAGACCTGCGAACGAACCGTCGCGGATCATGATGCTTTCGCCAACCTTGTAGTCGGTGGTGATTGGAATCGCCTTCGACTTGCCCTTGACAGCAACGCTGCCCTTCTGAGCTGCCTTGGCTGCTGCCTCTTCAGGAAGTTCGAATAGCCACTTCTTCAGCATGTCGAAAGCTTCACGAGGGCGCAGTGGGCTTGGGTTTGCCGAGTTGCCCACGAAGCCGGTTACGGCTGGGGTGTGACGGATTAGGTCCCAAGTTTCTTCGGTCATGTCCATGCGAAGAACAACGTAACCAGGAATCTTCACTCGAGTGACCAGCTTGCGCTGACCGTTCTTGATCTCGACGGTGTCTTCCTGAGGAACTTCGATCTGGTAAACGTCGTCGCCACCAGGCTGCGAAAGTTTACGGTTTTCGATGTTTAGCTTCACGCGCTTCTCGTAGCCGGCGTAGCTGTGGATGATGTACCACTTACCTGGCTGAGCCTTGAAGTCTGCGTAGAACTGGTCGTATGGGTCGTCGCTGGTTGAAGCTGCAGGAGCCTCGGCAACAACTGGGATTTCAACGATTTCGTCGTCTAATTCTTCAGCGTGAACGGCAGCAACTTCGGCTGGAGTCTCGTCGTCCAAAAGGTCGGCAACTTCTTCGGCAGACGCGTCGTCGGCCGAAAGCTCTAGCTCGTCGGCTAGTGCGTCCTGGGCCGAGTTCAACTCGTCCTCGTGCTCAAATTCACTCATCGTGCTTTTCCTTAATTACTTGCTAAAAACTATTTGGTTGGGTTGAAAGCCCAGACGACCAAAGCTGCAAAGCCCCAGTCGAAAAGTGTGATGATCAACATAACGACGACAACGAAACCCAGCACCACGAAGGTGTAGTTACGTAGCTCGCCCCAAGTTGGACGGGTTACCTTCTTCAGCTCCGAAAGTACCTGGCGAACGAAAAGGATGATCTTGGCGATTGGACCGCGAGCGCGCTTGCGATCGGCTTTCGCCTTCTCTACGAGGTCTTCACCAGACTTCTCGAGCTCATCAGTCATACGACTTTCCTTACTTTCAGTGCCTTACGGCTGCAGGGCGGACAGGACTCGAACCTGCAACCTGCGGTTTTGGAGACCGCTGCTCTACCAATTGAGCCACCACCCTAAGGTGCTAACAACTCTCCAAAAACGGGCACACTTCTAGATTGAAATCTAAGGGTGATTTAAATTAGCCAGATTGGCGAAGTTGTCAACTTACTCTGCCAAGTTTACCTACCTGCACGCCCAAAAAGCAAAGCCAATTACTTCACCTTGGTTGAAGATTTGGCCACCGAAGTTGTAATTCCGTAACTGTTCCGGTTGGAAACGGCGACTGTGAGGAACGTTTTCTTCTGCTTGGCGGTCACCTTGAAGGCTTTCGCGGTGGCCTTCTTGATGGCTACACAGGTTTGCGGAACCGCGTTGGTTGCAACAGGGATGCTCACCGCGCAGGCGTACCACTGGACTTTGCTCACTCCAACGCCAGTGACAGCGCTCGCAAAGGTTGGAATCTTGGCGGTAAGTTTCGAACCACGCTTCGCTTTGCCGGTGAAGGTGATGGCCGACGAAGCCGAAGGCGCGGTGGCACTTTCGAGCGTGATCGACTTGTTTACCTGCTGCTGAATGCCTGAATCCCAGTAATCCATAACCAAGAACAGGTTGCCGCTCGGGGTCATCACCGAGTTAGGGTTTCCGGCCGACATACCGATTGGAATAGTCTCAGTGGAAACCTGAATTCCGTCCTTATATTTAGCCATGGTTGGCTCGGTGCTATCGCCAGACCAAGCCACCGAAACTGAACCATCGGAATTGATGTGTACCCCAATGATGTGGGTTGCCTGATCACTGGTGTTTGGCAACTCAACTACTGGTTGCAATGCGCCATCCCTGAAAATAAACAGGCGGTTGCGGGAAACTCTGGCGCCGTTTGATGTGATGCTGATGGCATATGCAGACAAGTTGCCGCGAGTATCGAACTGTTGGTTGTTGTACATGTTCAGCCATGAGTCAGGTGCTGTTGCCAAAGTCTCAGCGGCTTGGGGGAAAGAGTCAGTTGTCGAGTCGTAGGCAGAACGTTTGATGGTGATTGGCTGCGAGGTGGCATGCTCGCCAACAATCAGGCTTAGCTGCGACGGTCCTGTTTGCACCAATTGTGGTTCGTAAAGGTAGTTTGACATTTCAAAACGCGCAGTCGGTAGCGACCAAGTCTTTGATACCGAGTTGAAACGCGTGGTGTAAAGGTCGTACTTTGAATAATCGCTTTGGTTCGCCGATTCGTAAACGGCCAAGAAGCCGCCGCCGGGCACAGCGGCTAGATCCCAGAGCGTTGAGTTCGAAGTGGCACCGAGTCGCACCGTTGAAGCTGTGCTCCAGTTGACGCCATCGCGAGAAGTTTTGAAAAGGTAAAGCGATTGTGAATTCGCTTCCTGGGTTGCGATACCAAGCGAACCCTTCGAATCGATTGCCAGGTGAGGCCATTGCAACCCACAGGTCCACATTTCGCAAAGGCCCTCATCGGTAATGCTCACATCACCGAAAACCTGAACCGGGGCGGTCCAGTGCTCGCCATCTGCTGTAAAGGCAATGTTGGTGCGGGAAACCCAGGCGTTGCTTACATAACTTATCGAAGACCAAGCAACCGCTAGTCGGCCATCGGGAAGCAACGCCCAGTTTTTCCAACCGACGATTCGGTAAGAAGTCAACGGCAGATTTTCGAGAACCGTATCGGCGCCAAGTGTGCCATCCAGGTTCAGTTTGGCAGTGTGAAGTGCCTGCCAGCCGTCGCCGTCCATGGTGGTCCACATCTCCACCGAGGCACGATCATTCAACGGGTAAACCTTGAAGTAGGAATTCGTGGACGGTTGCGAAAGCGGGGCGCTGTAGTTACCAACTGCGTGTGCCGAGTCGCTAAAAACAAGTGCGGTAAGGGCAACCAAAACTGCTAGGGCGATGCGCTTCATGAGAGATTCACTTTTCTAGAGATAGAGGAGTCTATTCACACAGTAGCAAGTTCAACCATTTTGAGTAGGCTGGAGGCATGAGCGAACGCATCTCGAAGAAAATTGCAGCCATTGCCGAATCGGCAACTTTGAAAGTTGACGCCAAGGCTAAAGGCCTCCAGGCTGCCGGTCGCCCGGTCATTTCATATGCCGCTGGCGAACCAGACTTCCCAACTCCGGCCCACATCGTTGAGGCCGCTGCAGTGGCAGTTCGCGACCCGAAGAACCACCGCTACACACCAGCCATTGGTTTGCCAGAGCTGCGCGAAGCAATTGCCGCCAAGACCGCCAAAGACTCTGGAACCACCTACCCTGCCTCGCAGGTTGTAGTCACCAACGGTGGCAAGCAGGCGGTTTACCAGGCATTCCAAGTTTTGGTTGATGAAGGCGACGAGGTTTTGCTACCTGCCCCCTACTGGACCACCTACCCAGAGGCAATTGCCCTAGCCGGCGGTGTCACCGTTGAGGTTTTCGCAGGCGCAGATCAAAACTACAAGGTCACCGTGGAGCAGCTCGAAGCTGCCCGCACCCCGAAGACCAAGGTGTTGCTATTCTGCTCGCCTTCGAACCCAACCGGTTCGGTTTACACCCGCGACGAGGTTGAGGCAATCGGCAAGTGGGCACTGGCTCACGGAGTTTGGATTATCTCCGATGAGATCTACCAGAACCTGGTTTACGACGGAGTGAAGGCTTACTCGGTCACCGAAGTCGTGCCGGAACTGATCGACACCACCATTTTGGTGAACGGTGTTGCCAAGAGCTACGCCATGACCGGTTGGCGCTTGGGCTGGATGGTTGGCCCTGCCGACGCCATGAAGGCAGCGGCAAACCTGCAGTCTCACCTAACCTCGAACGTGTCCAACATTTCGCAGCGCGCAGCCATTGCCGCCCTAACCGGACCACAGGACGAAGTCTTGGCAATGCGCGAGGCATTTGATCGTAGACGTAAGTTGGCGGTTGCCGAACTGAACAAGATTCCTGGCTGGCACGCACCAACTCCTGAAGGTGCTTTCTATGTTTACTCGGATGTAACCGCACTTCTCGGTCGCGAATGGGGCGGGAAGCAGATCAACACCTCGCTGGAACTTTGCGACTACATCTTGGACACTGCCGAAGTGGCATTGGTACCTGGCGAAGCTTTTGGTCCGTCTGGTTATGTTCGCATGAGTTATGCACTTGGCGATGGTCCGCTGCTCGAAGGAATCCAGCGACTACAGAAGTTGTTTAGCTAAATAGTAAGAAGCGACTTCACGGCCGTATTCACAACGTCGTTCCAGTCTTCTGAATCAATGTGCTGGCTCTCGCTGGCGACGTCGTCGATGATTCGACCGATCGTATAAGCCTGCATAAAAACAGCGAGTGTTTTAGCTTCGAATGTTTTTGAGACCCAACCCTTTTCCTGACCTTCGCGGACCACATCGGCCATGGCATCGGTTAGGCGATCCTGTTCGATTTCCAAATCTTCTCGAAGCTTTGGTGAGTTCACGCTCAAACCAATTACTCGGGCGCGCTCCAAACGGAATTTCGCGCGTTCCCTTCCTTGAGTGACAGTCGTTACACCCATTAGGCGCGAAACGAAGTCGTCAGCCGTTTTCGCATCTTGCACGGCTGCGCCAACCAACGCAATTGAAGCATCAACGCTAGCTGCAAAGCGAGCGATAAGCGAAGCCTCAACAAGGTCGTCGAAGTTTTCGAAGTGGTGATAGAGCGATCCCTTAGAAATGTTCGATTCACGAAGAACATCGTCGACCTGAATATTGCTTAGAGCATGCTCGTTCATCAAATCCACCATCGTAACGATGAGTTTTTCTTTGGTTGGGTGAAAATTTCGAGCCATGTCAAAATCCAATCAGGTTGGGTTCTGCTTCAAGGTTAATACCAAAGCGGTTGGAAACACTAACCTGAACGAACCTGGCTAGCTCTAAAACCTGCTCGGCTGTGGCGTCGCCACGATTGGTGATGGCCAGGCAGTGCTTGGTTGAAGTTCCGGCAGCCGAACCGCCGAGGCTAAAACCCTTGCC
>CANFJH010000048.1 GCA_947447395.1 Microbacteriaceae bacterium
AACGAGTTTGCCGGTGCGTTTGAACCAGTAACCAAAGATCAGACCCATGGCGATATTGCCTACAAAACCGCCGAAGCCCTGATACAGGTGATAACTGCCTCGAAGCAGTGAACTGATCCAGATAATCTTCGTTTCCGAAGTTCCTCGTTCACGAAGGCGAGTGAACAGGTAGCCGATCATGATCGTTTCTTCAAGGACGCTCGCAACTAACGCAGAGAGCAGCAACATTGGCGTGGTCCACCAGTATTGGTTTACGTCGGTTGCGATAACCTTGGCGGCCAACCCAAGCGTTCGTGCACCCAGGTAAAGCCCAAGCCCCGGAACGCCAATTCCTGCGGCCAACGCCAACCCCAGCCAGATCTGTCTAGCCAGTTGGGTTCCCAAGATTCCGAAGCGGCTCAGTGCTCCTCGACCTACGAGGAATAGTGTCAATGCCACCGGCACAAGTTCGAAAATATTTCCAACGAGCTGGTAACTAAAATCGAGCCACTGCCTCGGGTCAACGCTTTCATTGATGGTCGTCTGGGAGCCTGAGAGCCCCTGCGGGGCCGTTACAGCTGAAAGGAACGCCAGCACCGAATAGATGGCCGACTTTCCGAGGCTGAGTCCGAAGATCAACCAAAGTTCCAAATCGATCCGTCGTTTTAGTTCCAAATTGCTCGAGCTCCAATCGAAATGGCTAAGGCAATTATTAGAAGTCCGCCAACAAACCCGAGCCAGGCACGGAAGCGGTTTGTGGTGATGCCGCGAATTGCAAGCCCAGCAAATACCAATGTTTCTTGCCATATGAGCGAACCGAAAAATACCGAAATCACAAAGATGGCAACATGTGTGAATGAGAGTGAATAACCCATGTTTGCCACGTTAGGTGCGATCGCCAAAAAGTAAAGTGCGGTTGGGGCGTTCACCGCGGTTGCAGCAACAAAGGTTCCAAAAGTTTTTCCCAACGACGATGAGTCGGCGGTTTTTCCTTTTAGAGAATCCTTATTCTTTAGCAGGTTCAAATTCTTGTAAGCCGTTTGGATACCGAGCACAAGCAAAATTCCGGCGCCAATCAAGCCAAATGCTAGCTTCAGGGCGGTTAGTGCCGCCGCAATCAAACCGCCAACGACGAATACCGCCAGAGCGTAGGCGCTATCGACGCTCGCCATTCCCAAAGCGCCAACAACGCCGTGTCGAAGGCCCCGAGAAATGGTGGTGTTGATTAGCATGATCGCCATCGGCCCGACCGGAATTGCCAGGGCAAGCCCAGCCGCAAACCCAATAGCGAAAAGTTCCCACATACAACCATTCTCCACTAAGGGTTCTCACAGCAAATCAAGGTAACCTAATGGTTAGTTACCCGTTTGGAGTGTTTTGAAGCGCCTAATTTCCTTTTCTGCGTTGGCGGCATTGGCTGCATTCTCTTTGACTGCTTGCTCAGCAGGAAGCAACATCGTTGCCAATTCGCACGTCACCGTTGGTGAAATCGGCACGATCCAAAACCTAAACTCAGACGTAGTCAGCGCAGGTTCTACTCAAATCGCAAGTGACCTGGCTCAGCTAACTACCCAAAGCTTTTATGTCGTCAACAAGAATGGCGAGCTGGTTGCCAACTCAAACTTTGGAACCGCGAAGATCACTAAGTTGAGCCCCTTCACCGTTACCTATTCACTAGGTAAGTCGGCAGTTTGGAGCGATGGAACCGCACTCGACGCAACCGATTTAGCGCTCGCGGTTTACGCCACCCAAGACAAAGATTTTAAATCGCCCAGATTCGGCGGCAGTCTTTCTGGCGCCAAGATTGTTGGAAGTCCCAAGTCGGGTTCCAAATCGATCTCTCTTTCTTTTGACCAACCAATTGCCGATTGGAAAACCGCACTCAATGTTGCGGTTCCAGCGCACGTCGTTGGTAAAGCAGCCGGAATGGGAAGCGATGTAGCTGCAATCAGGGCCGGCGTACTGTCATCGATCCTGGAAAACAAGACCGACACTCTGGCTCAAATGGCTATCGCTTATCGCGGAGCCTTTGCTGTGACGGCTTCGAAAGAAAATTTTGTAACCGATGGAGCATACAAAATTAGCTCGGCTGCAGCCGACCAAATTGTTCTGGCCGCAGTCCAAGGGTTTACCGGAATGCATTCGGCAATCGCATCCACCGTGAACCTCAATGCTTATGCAGATAATGCCAGCGCTATTAAGGATGTAGCCAGTGGCAAGGTTGACGTCCTTGCGCCACAGGCAAGTTTGAACGAACCGCAGTCTGATTTGGTTGCCAAACTTCAAGCGCTAAGTACCAAAACTGTTTCAGTAGTTTCACCAGACAGTTCGTTGGCTGAGCAATTTGTAATCAACCTTGGTTCTGGAAGCTTGGCCGATTCGACTTATGGCAACCCAAAGACCGCTCAAACTTTGCGCACTGCATTTATGAACATCGTGCCAAAGTCGCGGGCCATTGACTTCGCTTCGCTGACCCAAACCGTGGCACGAGCCGATTCCTTCGTCTACGCGCCTTCTTCAAAAAACTATTCCGCGGTTTCGAGTTCAAACGGAAGTACCAATTTCGCACTTCAAGATGCGGAAAAGAGCAGCGAACTCGTTTCGAGCTTGAATTTGTCTTTCACGGTTCCGGTTCGAGTGTTGTTTAACTCAAGTAATTCATCTGCTGTCGCCGAGTGGACCCTACTTTCAGACCACGCCAGCACCTCGGGCTTAAACCTGTTAAACGTTTCCAGCCCAGACCCATCGGCAGCATTGGCTTCCGGTAACTATGATGTCTACCTGGGCCCTGAGCCACTAATTGGAGTGGGAAGCGGATCGGTTCAAACACTTTTGAGTGGGCCTTCGCGAATGCCAAATACAACCTACGGCGAGCTCACTAAGGCAGTTTTGGCCTCAACAGACAACAACCTGAATTCGGCCCTTTCCGATCTAGACAAGAAACTCTTTGACTACGGCTACGGGCTACCTTTGTACCAATTACCAACGCTTTTGGCTTATAACAAGCGCATTCAAGGTTTGGTTGCCGACCCGTTTGGAGCTAACTCAACCTGGGGTTACTGGACCTGGCAAGTTTCAGCAGACAAATAAACACTTCTGCAAGGTAGACTGGTCATACCGACTTTTCAGCGCGCCTTTGTTTGCGCGCCCAAATCTCAAGGATGATCCCTATGGCTCAGGCCAAACGCGAAGAACTTAGAAACGTAGCCATCGTTGCTCACGTTGACCACGGCAAGACCACCCTGGTGGATGCCATGCTCCGTCAGACTGGTTCGTTTACATCACACGGTGATGTCAACGAGCGAGTAATGGACTCGGGCGACCTTGAGCGCGAAAAGGGTATTACTATCCTTGCCAAGAACACCGCCATTGCCTACAAGGGTGAGCACTCCAACGGTCAGGAAATCACCATCAACGTGATTGACACCCCTGGTCACGCCGACTTCGGTGGTGAAGTTGAGCGCGGTCTTTCCATGGTTGACGGCGTGGTGCTTCTAGTCGACGCATCGGAAGGCCCACTTCCTCAGACCCGCTTCGTTCTTCGCAAGGCTCTTGAGTCGAAGCTGCCAGTTATTTTGCTGGTCAACAAGACCGACCGTCCGGATGCTCGTATCGATGAGGTTGTTGAGGAAACTCACGACCTACTACTCGGTCTGGCTTCTGACCTTCACGACACGGTTCCAGACCTAGACATCGACGGCATCCTTGAGTTGCCAATCATCTACGCATCTGGCCGTGCGGGTATCGCTTCGCTTAACAAGCCAGCCGATGGCAGCATGCCTGAAGGTGAAGACCTTGAGCCACTGTTTGGTGCAATCATGAAGTACATCCCAGCACCGGTTTACGACGATGAGGCTCCACTTCAAGCTCACGTAACCAACTTGGACGCAAGCCCGTTCCTAGGACGCCTTGCTCTTCTACGTATTTTCAACGGCACCCTTCGCAAGGGTCAGCAGGTTGCTTGGGTTCGCCAGGACGGCACCACTCAGACCGTAAAGATCACCGAACTACTGAAGACCAAAGCTCTTGAGCGTTTCCCAACCGAAGAAGCCAACCCTGGCGACATCGTGGCTGTTGCCGGTATCGATGAGATCACCATTGGTGAAACTCTTGCCGACCCGAACGACATTCGCCCACTACCTATGATCACCGTGGACGACCCAGCTATTTCGATGACCATTGGTATTAACACTTCGCCTATGGCAGGTCGCGTCAAGGGTGCAAAGGTCACAGCACGTCTTGTAAAGGACCGCCTCGACAAGGAACTTATCGGTAACGTGTCGATCAAGGTTCTTCCAACCGAGCGTCCTGACGCCTGGGAAGTTCAGGGTCGTGGCGAACTGGCTCTAGCCATTTTGGTTGAGCAGATGCGTCGCGAAGGTTACGAACTAACTGTTGGTAAGCCTCAGGTAGTTACCAAGCGTGTCGACGGAAAGCTTTTCGAGCCCGTTGAAGACATCACCATCGACGTACCTGAGGAATTCCTAGGTTCGATTACTCAGTTGATGGCTTCTCGCAAGGGTCGCATGAAGAACATGCAGAACAACGCCGCTGGCTGGACCCGCATGGAGTTCCTAGTTCCTTCGCGTGGTTTGATCGGTTTCCGTACCGAATTCCTTACCACCACCAAGGGAACCGGTATTGCCAACGCAATCTCGGCCGGATACGAGCCTTGGGCTGGTGAGATCGTTACCCGTCAAAACGGTTCGATGGTTGCCGACCGTGCCGGTGTTGCAACACCATTCGCAATGATTGCCCTTCAGGAGCGCGGTTCGTTCTTCGTTGAACCAACCACTGAGGTTTACGGCGGAATGGTTGTTGGAGAGAACTCTCGCGCTGATGACATGGAAGTGAACATCACTAAGGAAAAGAAGCTCACCAACATGCGTGCTTCGTCTTCCGATGAATTCCAGTCGCTAACCCCACCGAAGAAGCTCAGCCTCGAAGAGTGCCTAGAGTTCGCTCGTGAAGACGAGTGTGTTGAGGTTACCCCTGAAGCCGTTCGTATCCGCAAGGTTGAACTCGACCCGAACGTTCGCGCTCGTGCAGTTTCAGCTCGAAAGAATGCTTCAAAGGCATAAACGTTTGCTTTGAATTTCCCGTGAAACCGACTTGTTTCACGGGTTTTTCTTTTGGGCTGCAAATCACGGCAGGTGAAACTTTAGGGCTTTTTGGCTGCCCACGGCAGGCGGTACTGACGTAGGTAGAGTGGCACCGAGATTGCCAAGAAGCCAAACCAGGCAATTGCTTGGATGAGCGTTGGTGCAGGGTTGTAGGCAATGGTCGCCGCCAGGAAGGTTTCTACTGGAGATCCCGCTGGGGTCAGGAACCCAAGGTTGAATGCTGTTCCAGTTTCTGGGAGCCAGTGCAATTCGGTGAATTCTCCGATTGCATATTCCAGGATTCCAGCGGTTAGCACCAAAAGGTAATTGCCGGTGTATTTGAAGAATCGGCCGAGGTTGATCTTGAGCATGCCCTTGTAGATCCAGTAGCCGAGCAGTGCTGACGAAACTAATCCGAGCAGGGCCCCAAGCCAGGCGTACTGGCCTTCGCCAGTGGTTTTAGCTGCTGTCCAGAGGAAAATCGAGGTTTCGACACCTTCTCGAACCACTGTCAGGTAAGCGATCACAAAAAGCGCGGTGCCGCTGTTTTCTAGAGCGGTGTCTACCTTGCTTTCAAGTTCCTTGCTGAGGTGTCTGGCGGTTTTTGCCATCCAGAAGACCATCCAAGTCACGAAAATCACGGCCAAGAGTGAAGTAATTCCAGTGATGGTGATTTCAACGTTCGTTGAAACGCTCGCATCGATTGCCGAAAGACCTAAGCCAGCTAGGACGGCAGTTGCAAGCGCGGCAATAACTCCGTAAACAATTTTTGGAATTTGTTTTAGTCGATCGGTCTTTTTTAGGTAGGCAATAAGAATGCCGATGATTAGCGAGGCCTCAAGGCCCTCGCGAAGACCAATCATGAAGTTGGCGAACAATTTGATCCTTTTACTTAGGGTTACCTAACTAAATTCACTTTACTTAGGGTTACCTAAGTTGGCAAGTCTTTTTGCGCGTTTCGCTAAGGTTGTAGTTATGGCAAAGGCAACGTTCAACCCCAAGCGACTTCTGGTTGTTCACGCACACCCGGATGATGAGAGTTTGTTCACTGGGCACGTCCTTGCAAGTTCTGTTGCAGCTGGCGCCGAAGTAATGGTGCTTACTCTGACCCGCGGGGAACGTGGTCACGTGAAGCTTGAGGAACTGAAGTCATTGGAAGGCAACCTTCCATCTATGGGAGCATTTAGAGCCAACGAGCTCAGAAACGCACTCGCAGCCTTGGGTGTTACCAACTTCAAATTTGCTGGAACTCGCGCCTACCTAGATTCTGGTTTTAGGTTGCGCTCTTTTGGTAAACCAGCCAAGGTGAAAAACCTTGATGAGTTGTCTCTTTCCGCGGTAAATGTGGCGGTTATCGCAGACGACATTTACACCACCATAAAAGACTTCAAGCCCGACGCAGTAGTTACCTATAACCGCAAGGGCGGATTCGGTCACCCAGATCACAAGATGGCGCATGAAGGCACTGCCATGGCGCTTAGGCGGATTGCGAAAGAAAACAATCGGAAAACTCCCGAGTTCTGGACCATCGCCGAAAAGGGTGAGCGTGCCGATGTGCTCATTGGAAATGCCAAGACGGCACTTTTGAAAAAAGAGGCCCTATCGGCCCACGCTAGCCAGGTGTCGGTTGGTGCCGAAAGCTATTCGATTGCTGCCGGTAAGGAAGTTCGCTACGACGAGCAAGAGGGACTTAAGCGAGCATCGATTCGCCCGCTGCGTTGGTTGAAGCCAGCTTTGATCGCAATTTGGTCGCTTCCGCTAGGTGTCATGGTGGGAATTGTTGGAACCATGATTCACTCGATTCGCGCCTCAAACGCTGAGCACTGGCCAATTGGGCTCTGGATTGCGTTGTCGATGACGTTCGCGCTAGCTCTTGCACTTCGACTACTGCGCAACTCTCGCGGGGCGCTGTACCTCATGACCCTATCGCTCTGGGCCACTCTGCTTTGGCTGTCTCAGCGCCAGGGTGGCGGTTCGGTTGCCATCCTAGGAAATGATGTTGGCACCTGGTGGGTCTATGGTTCGCTGATTTCTTGCGGTCTAGTAATCCTATTCCCAAGAATTCGTCCTGGTGTCTGGCGCAAGAACGCCTCCGGTCACCGTTAAAATTTAGAAAAGCCCAAAAGGAGAAACAGTG
>CANFJH010000049.1 GCA_947447395.1 Microbacteriaceae bacterium
ACTGCTCGCTGAGTTTGTGCGCTATAAAGGGCGTTTACAGGTACTTTTACCTCACCCATGGTGTCGTGTTCGATGCGGTATTCCAAGGATCGAAACCTTTCGTTTAGGCGACTTCGCCGTGTGTTACTAGGGGATGGATTTCTCCGAGAGCGAGCTTGTAGTTCGCTCCAACCACACCCAATTTACCGTCCTTTACCGCTTTCGCGATCAAGGTTGAGCGACTCATCAAATCGTCAATGGTGTCCTGAATGTGAAGTTCAGTTATGTCATCGATGTCTTTCTTGCCGGCGGCATAAGACTGGGTGACGGTCGGGGCAATTCGAGCAACGATGTTGTGAATGAATTCGCCCTGACTAACCAGGTTGCCTTCCTTGGCATCGATGGTGGCGCGAATTGCACCGCACTCGTCGTGACCCAAAACCAAAATTAGGGGAACCTTCAAAACTTCGACGGCGTACTCCAGCGAACCAAGAATTGTTTCGGCGATTACCTGGCCGGCATTGCGAACTACAAAAAGATCACCAAGACCAACATCGAAAATGATTTCGGCCGAGAGGCGAGAGTCTGAACAACCAAAAAGCGCTGCGAAAGGTTTCTGAATTTCGGCCACCGATTCGCGGCGGTCAACGTCTTGGCGCGGGTGAGCCGGTTCACCGGTCACGAAGTGTCGGTTTCCCTCTAGAAGTGCGTGCCACGCTTCCTTTGGTGTTTGAGGTCGTTGGTATGCCACTACTTTGCCCCTAACTTCTTTTCAATCGACTTGGTGAAAACGTCAAACTCACTTTTGGTGCCATCGCCATAAATCAAGAATGCGTCAGTGCCGACTGTTGCTTCCCATATAGTGTCCCTGGTTTTGGCTGGGGAATGAACCTCTGGCGACTTGTAAATATTCCAGACCACGCTCGAGCCGGTGTGGCTGAACGATTTGAGCAACACGACATCTTTCAGGGAAAGCGCCAACCAGGTTGGGTTTATGCCAAAGGCTTGGGTCATTCCCAGGTACTGGTTTTTAGGCCCAACGAAACCGCCTTCGAAGCGAGCAACGGTGTCTTGAGGGGTTGGAAGCCAAGTGGCCTGATTGCTCCACCAACCTTTAGGTAGGTCTGGAACGACAACTCTGTGTTGGCTCGATGCAAATGCCTGAGCTGCCACAGCCTTGTAATCGATGTGAGTGATTCGAGAACTGTCGTCTCTAGGGACTACAAGAACCAGGACCAAAACCAGTCCAGCGGTAGCCAAAAGCGAAAGCAGAAGGTTATTTACGGTCTGCTTTGCGCGGTGTTCTTTGGCTTTCTGGTCGCTCAATTACTTGTCTTTCAGGGCCTCGTCGATTTTGGCTTTGGCTCCAGAGAGTAGCGTCTGGCAGTGTTTGGCAAGAGCTTCGCCTCGTTCCCAAAGTTCCATGCTCTTATCTAGAGTGACCGAGCCGGCTTCTAGGTCGGTTAGCACCTTGACGAGTTCGTCGCGAGCCTGCTCGTAAGAAAGCTTCGCAATGTCGTCGTTGTTTTTTTCAGCCATGATTCCTCCAGTTTAAGTTAGTTTGACGTTGCATCTAGTTCGCCGCCGGATAGGCGAACCCGAAGTTTTGTACCAGCCTTAACCTTTTTCGGGTCGGTCAGCACATGCCCATCCAAGTCGCGAACTACCGAGTAGCCGCGCTCTAAGGTGCCCAGCGGTGAAAGCGATCGCAAAACCGAAAGGCGTGAATCGTGTTGGGCGCTTTCACGCTCAACGCTTAGGTCGATCTCGCTGCGCAGGTTATCCAGCGCGCGTTCTAGGTCTTGCTGCTTTTCGTCCAAGAAAACATAAGGGTTGGTCATGATTGGGCGGGAAACCACCTGAGCCAAGAAGTCTCCCTGCACTGCCACGTAGTGACCAATCTTGTTCACGATTCGAGAAAGCACATCGCCGATTCGATGCAACTCTTCGCTAACATCCGGCACCACTCGCTTGGCGGCATCGGTTGGAGTTGAGGCTCGCAGATCGGCTACGTCGTCAAGTAGTGGGCGGTCGGCTTCGTGGCCAATAGCTGAGACGATTGGTGTCTTGGCGGCGGCAGCGGCGCGAAGAACACGTTCATCGCTGAAGCCAATGAGATCTAGGAATGCTCCACCACCGCGGGCAATCACGATCACGTCAACCTCTGGGTTGGCATCAAGCTTGGCAATTGCATCAACAACCGCGGCGGGGCAGGAGTCACCCTGAACTGGAACGTAAACGGTTTCAAACTGAGCATTTGGAAAACGTTGTAAAACGTTCTTGAGAACGTCTTGCTCTGCGTCTGAGTTTTGAGCCGTGATCAAACCAATGCGCTTAGGAAGAAACGGAAGCGGTTGACGCTTGGATTCATCAATTACGCCTTCGGCTCGAAGTTTCGCCCGTAGAGCCTCAAGCTGAGCCAGAAGATCGCCTAGGCCAACCTTCTTCATGCTGGTCACATTGAGTGAAAGTTTGCCGCCAGGTTGGTAGTAGTTGAGCTTTCCAGTGACCACCACTCGGTCTGAATCGTTGAAAACTTCTGTGAAAGTCGAAGTAACACTTCGCCAGATTGTTAGCTCAAGTACTGCACCGCCGTTCACATCGCGCAATTGCGGATAGGCGTGGCCGGAAGGCCCAACCTTGAACTTGATCAGTTCACCCTCGATGCGAGCGGTAGGCCACTTGTTGATGGCCTGGTGAACCTTTTCGTTGAACTCGCCAACGGAGTAGGGGCGAGCATCATCTGCCTGTTCGGTCGTCTGCTCGTCGCTCATGAGTGCCCTCGAAATTGCCCCGATAGAATTAGCGGGTGGTTGAAATCAAGGATACCGAACGCGCAGGACACAAAAAGGTTCTACTTGCCTCTCCGCGAGGCTATTGCGCCGGCGTTGACCGCGCCGTAATCGCCGTTGAAAAAGCACTTGACCACTATGGCGCACCAATTTATGTGCGCAAGCAAATTGTGCACAACGTCCATGTGGTATCAACACTCGAAAAGCGCGGCGCCATTTTCGTTGATGAAGTAGACGAAGTTCCAACCGGAAGCATCCTTGTTTTCAGTGCCCACGGAGTTTCCCCTGCCGTTGTAAAAGCTGCCGAAGAACGCGGCCTTCAAACCATCGACGCCACCTGCCCGCTAGTAACCAAGGTTCACCGCGAAGTTCAGCGCTTTGCCGCAGAGAACTATGACATCCTGCTGGTTGGTCACGAAGGTCACGAAGAAGTTGAAGGAACAGCCGGAGAAGCGCCCGAAATCGTTCAGATTGTTGACCAAGACGAAAGCATCAACAACGTCGTTATCAAAGACCCGAGCAAGGTCATTTGGCTTTCACAAACCACTTTGAGCGTTGACGAAGCGATGGAGACCGTAAACAAGCTCCGCACCAAGTTCCCAACCCTTCAAAACCCACCGAGTGACGACATTTGCTACGCCACCCAGAACCGTCAGGTTGCCATCAAGAAGGTCGGCGCAGTCAGCGACCTGGTGGTCGTGGTCGGCTCTGCCAACTCTTCCAATACAGTTCGTCTCGTTGAGGTAGCTCTTCAGGCTGGCGCTAAGGCTGCCTACCGAATCGACTACGCATCCGAAATCAAGGACGAATGGTTTGAGGGTGTTGAAACGGTTGGTGTTTCCTCTGGAGCATCTGTTCCTGAAGAACTGGTTCAAGAAGTCGTTGAAGACCTAGCGCGCCGCGGATTTGGTGATGTTGAAACCGTTCAGACCGCGGAAGAAGATGTGCAATTCTCGCTACCAAAGGAACTTCGCAAAGACCTCAAGTCGGCGGGCGAAGACACCTCAAACAAGGCAAAACGCTAACTAAATTTCGTTTCCTTCACTAGCGACCCATCGCGGGCGAATGTTCTCCAAACACCAATCTGCGTGTCTTCATCGAAATTTCCAGATCGCATCAGCGAACCGTCTTTTCGGTAAAACTCCCAATAACCTTGCATCTTGCCGTTTCGGTACTCGCCCTTAAAGCGAGGAAGCCCATTCTCATAGAACGGGCTTCCGGCAGACATTCCTGAATCCTTAGATCGACATCGACTTTCCAGCCGAACCAAGTTCGGTGGCTGCTTCAACAACGCGAGTCGACATGCCGGCTTCACCGAGCTTGCCCCATGCGCGTGGGTCGTAGTGCTTCTTGTTACCAACTTCGCCATCAACCTTGAGCACGCCGTCGTAGTTCTGGAACATGTGCGCCGCGATTGGGCGGGTGAAAGCGTACTGAAGGTCGGTGTCGATGTTCATCTTGATAACACCGTGGCTCACAGCTTCGGCGATCTCTTCAGGGGTCGAGCCCGAGCCGCCGTGGAACACTAGGTCGAAGGGTAGTTCACGTCCGTACTTCTGGCCAACAACCTTCTGGATTTCTCCAAGAAGTTCTGGGCGAAGCTTCACGTTACCTGGCTTGTAAACACCGTGAACGTTGCCGAAAGTAAGTGCAACCATGTAGCGGCCGTTCTCGCCTAGACCTAGAGCCTCTGCGGTTAGAAGACCGTCTTCAGGGGTGGTGTAAAGGTGTTCACCCATGCCGCCCTCAACTCCGTCTTCCTCTCCACCAACAACGCCAACTTCAATTTCAAGTACTGCGCCTATGTTCTTGGTGAGCCCTAGAAGTTCCTTGGCGATAACCATGTTCTCAGCCATTGGAACAGCCGATCCATCCCACATGTGTGAGTTGAATAGTGGGTCTTCGCCGCGCTTTACGCGGTCCTGAGAAATAGCGATCAGCGGGCGAACTAGCTTGTCTAGCTGGTCTTTTGCGCAGTGGTCGGTGTGAAGAGCAACCGTGATTCCATAGTTCTTGGCAACTTCGCGAGCGAATGCCGCCATAGCAGCAGCACCAGAGGCCATGTTCTTGATGGTTGGACCACTCCAGTAGTCGCCACCACCGGTGGTCACCTGAATGATGCCGTCTGATCCAGCAGCTTCAAGACCAGCAAGAGCAGCGTTTAGTGTCTGCGAGCTGGAAACGTTGATTGCTGGGTAAGCAAAGCCGCCCTTCTTGGCGCGGTCAAGCATCTCAATGTACTGTTCCGGGGTTGCTACTGGCATGGTTCTCCTAAATGGAAACGACGTTGGTTTATACAATGTTACCAATAGAGGGCTTTGTTAGGTCCGTTGAAAGGACCCCATGAGTCTTCACGATGCACCAGCACCAACCAACGATTTGGTTGCGGCTACTCTTGCAGCGGTTCACGGATCATGGCCATTGGTCGGCCTGGGCGACGGCATGGCTGTCGATGGTGCCGCAGTTGATGCCATGCGCGGAACTCTAGCCGAAGGCGACTTCGCCGGCATCGTGGTGATCGGCGAGGGCGAAAAGGATGAAGCTCCGATGCTGTTCAATGGCGAAATCGTAGGTGGCGCTGTTTCAGTCGATTGGGATATTGCTGTTGATCCCATCGATGGCACGAAGCTTGCAGCAGCTGGCACCAATGGTGCGGTATCGGTTATCGCAGCGTCCGAACGTGGCACCATGCTGGATTGCCACGAGGTTTACTACATGAAGAAGTTGGTTTCTTCAGGCATTGCCAGGGGAGTTCTAGACATCGACGCCTCGGCGACCACAAATGTGAACGCCCTTGCCAAAGCGCTCAACATTCCAGTCACCGATGTTCGCGTTGCGGTAATCAACAAACCGAACAACTTTGAACTGATTGAAGAAATCCAAGCAGCCGGAGCCCAGTGGGTTCGTTTTGAAGAGGGCGACATCGCAATGGCGGTGGCAGCAGCCATCGAAGGCTCAGGTGTAGATCTTCTTTTGGGCATTGGAGGTGCTCCAGAGGGAGTCCTTACGGCGGTGGCTATACGTGTCCTCGGCGGCTACATGCAAGGAATCTTGGCTCCTCAAACCCCAGACGAAATTGAACGAGCCATTCAAGCCGGTTACGCCCTCGACAAGAAGTTTGAATTGGAAGACCTGGTTGGTGGTAACCGCCACATCTTCGTTCTCACTGGTGTCACCGACGGAATTCTAGTGAAGGGGGTTCAGGTTGAGAACTCGCGCGCCACAATTCAAACCATGGTGCTCGATAGCGCGCTCAGCGACGCAAGACTCATCGAAGTTTCAGTAGAGGTCTAGTTACTTGGTTGGAGCCGAGTAAGCGATCTCTTCCAAAGGAACGCTGCGGTCAGGGTTTTCTGACACTTCAGCAATTGGCATGTTGTCCAAGTTTTCAAGACCAGAGGTTGGCTGGGTCACTGCAACCGCTCCATACTGAACCGCGTTTTGCACTCCGAGAGCAACGTTGAAACCAACACCAAACTCGTCATCGCTGGTAACCGGGTTGGTGGTAACTGCTGTTAGGAATCCGGCCAGGGTGGCATCTCCGGCGCCAACGGTGTTGATTACCTTCACCGGTGGAGTCTTTGCTTTCCAAGCGCGGTCCTTGGTAACAGCAACCATGCCGTCTGGGCCAAGGCTGGCAAGAACACATTCGATGCCGTGCTGGCAAAGTTCACGAGCAGCATCAATAACATCGCCAACGGTGTGAAGATCGCGACCAACGGTCTCAGCAAGTTCGTGCGCGTTTGGCTTGATCACCGAAGGCAGACCCTTGGTTGCGTAAAGCTTTAGTGGCTCACCGCTTGAGTCCATAGCTACTCGAACACCCAGGTCATGCATGGCAACAAATAGTGGCTCAAGGTCTACGAACTTGTTCGTGCCCTTGTCGATTGGAAGTGCGCCGGCAATAACAAGCCACTTCGCCGAGTTCTCTTTCACTTTCGAAATGGTGAGGGAAACAACTTCTTTCCAGTCGCTGTCTGAAAGCGGGCGAGGAGCCTCGTTGACCTTGGTCGTTGGACCATCTTTTTCCACGATCGTGGTCGATACGCGAAGGGTTCCATCTACCCAGTGCGGAATGAACTGTTCCATAGATCCGGTGCGAGCGAACACACCAGGGTCGCTGTTGCCAATTGGAACAACTCCAGGAGCTTTGACGCCCGAAAGGTATAGACCACGAGTTACGTTGATGCCCTTGCCAGCAAGCTCTTCTGAAACCGAGTCAGCTCGATTTACGCCACCCTCAATTAGGTTGTGCACGAAGTAGGTGCGGTCAAGGGTTGGGGCTGGAGTCAAAGTAATGATTGGCGCGCCACTCAT
>CANFJH010000050.1 GCA_947447395.1 Microbacteriaceae bacterium
AGCCGTCCCAGTTGCTCAAATAAACGTCGGTCGCCATCAGGCGAAGCACTTCGGTGACGTTGGCGAGCTTGGAGAATTTGTTCCACCAAGCTTTGCCATTGAGTTGGCTGAGTTGTGAGGCTGTAATTAAGTCGGCTCGATCGGTGTCTCCAACCGAGGCCACCTCACAGGCATTACCTGGAACGAGGTCGCAGAACTGTGGTCCGGAATAAAGGTGTTTGGTCGAATTGAACCAGCGCGAAAGCATTAGCGAGTCAACAGTTTCTAGATTTAGGTACAGCCCCATGTAGCGGCCGTCGAGTCTAACCTTGGCGTAACCGGCACGAGGTGCGGGAACACCTACTGCGCGATAGAGCTGGTAGGCGGTGACTTCATGAACCATCGATGGGTCTTGCATCATCGCGTTGAGAGTCAGGCGGGTTAGACCGAGAAACGACTGACCAGGAACGAAGGCATCGAGTTTGATTTTGAGTGAAAGTTTTTCATAACGCCTGGTGTAGGAACCCTTTTGATGAACTCCCACGTTCATTAGAGTTACGTAGTTTCGGGTTCCGGGCATGCTGATTTTGATATTCGCGTGGCGATAACCCTCAAAATTCAAGTATCTTTTGGTGAGTGCGGGGCTACCAAGAGTGCTGGCGATGTCGACCGAAATTAGTTGGCTCGGTTTGAAAATGGTGCCAGCCTCATCAGCAGTGGCCGCTGAACTAAAGCCAATAACGCCTAGAACTAAAGTCAGTGCTAGGAGCACAGACGTGGCTCGCTTCGGCATGAAACCTATGGCTTGCCGCGCAAAATGGCTTGCTTAACCTCGGCAATGAGTCTGGTTACCTCAATGCCGCGAGGGCAAGCCTCGGTGCAGTTGAAGGTGGTGCGGCAACGCCACACACCTTCTTTGTCGTTCAAGATGTCGAGTCGAACTTCACTGGCTTCATCGCGTGAATCGAAGATGAAACGGTGAGCGTTGACGATGGCCGCAGGGCCGAAGTACTGACCATCGGTCCAGAACACTGGGCAGCTCGAGGTACAGGCTGCGCACAGAATGCATTTGGTGCCCATGTCGAAGCGCGCCCGGTCTTCGGGGCTCTGTAAGCGTTCCTTTTCAGGCTTGCTCGAGGCAATGAGGAACGGCTTTACGTCGCGGAATGCCTGGTAGAACGGCTCCATGTTGACGATGAGGTCCTTTTCAACCTCGAGACCCTTGATTGGCTCAACATAGATTGGCTGAGTGATGTCTAGGTCTTTGATCAGGGTCTTGCAGGCTAGACGGTTACGGCCGTTGATGCGCATGGCATCCGAGCCACAAACGCCGTGGGCGCAGCTTCGACGGAAAGAGAGCGAACCGTCTAGTTCCCATTTGATCTTGTGAAGTGCATCTAGGACGCGGTCGGTGCCGTGAACGGTGACATCGAAGTCTTCCCAACGAGCCTCAAGGCCGTCTTCCTTGTTGAATCGACGAACGAACAGGGTCACGTTGAAGCTTGGAACTACTCCAAGTTCGGTGTTGTTTTCAGCTACTGAGGTCGCCATTAGTACTTACGCTCCATCGGTGGGTAGTTGGTGATGACAACTGGCTTCCAGTCGATCTTGATCTTCGCGCCGTTCTTGTAGGCCATGGAGTGAACCATGAACTTTTCGTCGTTGCGAGTTGGGTAGTCCTCACGGAAGTGTCCGCCGCGGCTTTCACGACGTTCCTTTGAGGTAACTACCAAGACTTCGGCTAGGTCGAACAGGAACCCAAGTTCGATTGCCTCGAGTAGGTCCGTGTTGAAACGCGAGCCCTTGTCTTGAACTTGAATGTGTTCGTAACGCTTTCGAAGGTCGGCAATTACCTTCAGTGCTTCATCCAACGATTCTTCGGTGCGGTAAACCTGGGCATTTTTGTCCATGGTGTCCTGAAGTTCCTTGCGAAGTACAGCGATCTTCTCGGTACCGGTCGAGTTCTGCATCTTCTCGATTAGGTCCAAAACATCTTGCGCGGCGTTTTTAGGAACCGGCACGTGCTTAGCGGTCTTGGCATATTCGACAGCCGCAATACCCGCGCGCTTACCGAAGACGTTGATGTCTAGTAGCGAGTTCGTTCCCAAACGGTTTGCACCGTGTACGGAAACACAGGCGCACTCACCAGCGGCATACAGGCCAGGCACAACGGTCTTGTTGTTGCGAAGCACTTCTGCCTTCACGTTGGTTGGAATTCCACCCATCGCGTAGTGAGCGGTTGGGAATACCGGTACCGGCTCGGTGTAAGGCTCTACGCCAAGGTAGGTTCTGGCAAATTCGGTGATGTCTGGAAGTTTCGCGTCGATCACCTCTGGTGGAAGGTGGGTTAGATCCAGCAGAACGTAGTCCTTGTGTGGACCAGCTCCGCGACCCTCGCGAACCTCGTTAGCCATCGCTCTGGCAACCATGTCACGAGGAGCTAAGTCCTTGATGGTTGGCGCGTAACGCTCCATGAAGCGCTCGCCGGTTGAGTTACGAAGGATTCCACCTTCGCCTCGGGCAGCTTCCGAAAGCAAAATACCAAGGCCGGCAAGACCGGTTGGGTGGAACTGGTAGAACTCCATGTCTTCCAGTGGAAGACCCTTGCGCCAAATGATTCCAACGCCATCACCGGTCAGGGTGTGAGCATTTGAGGTGGTCTTGAAGATCTTTCCGAAACCACCGGTTGCGAAAATAATTGACTTGCCCTGGAAAATGTGAATTTCTCCGGTAGCAAGTTCATAGGCAACAACGGCACTAGGACGATCGACGCCGTCAACCTTGTTCATCACTAGGTCAAGAACGTAGAACTCGTTGTAGAACTCGATGCCGAGCTTGACACAGTTTTGGTAAAGGGTCTGAAGAATCATGTGACCGGTGCGGTCTGCTGCGTAGCAACTACGGCGAACTGGTGCCTTACCGTGATCGCGAGTGTGACCGCCAAATCGTCGCTGGTCAATTTTGCCGTCTGGGGTGCGGTTGAATGGCAAACCCATGTTTTCAAGGTCGATTACCGCTTCAACCGATTCCTTGGCAAGAATTTCAGCGGCGTCCTGGTCTACCAGGTAGTCGCCACCCTTAACTGTGTCGAAGGTGTGCCATTCCCAGCTGTCTTCTTCAACGTTGGCAAGGGCTGCAGCCATACCGCCCTGAGCGGCTCCGGTGTGCGAGCGGGTTGGGAAAAGTTTCGAGATCACAGCGGTCTTGGCGTGCGGACCGGCTTCGATCGCGGCGCGCATACCAGCGCCACCGGCTCCCACGATTACTACGTCGTACTGGTGGTTGTGAACCTTAGGTTTACTCAATTTATTACTTTCCTATTTACAGAACTGTGGCAGAGCAGATGCAACGCTGGTGTCTGGGCATGGGTCGAACGTGGTGGTTACTAGGGTTCCCAAAATGATTAGTGCGATACAGATTGTCCAGAGGGCGATGTTTAAGAACTTACGAATTCCTTCGCGCTGGGTGTAGTCGTTTACCAGCGTGCGCATTCCGTTGGTGCCGTGAATGAGCGCTAGCCAAAGCATGAGGGTGTCCCAGATTTTCCAGAGCGGGTTGGCCCACTTACCGGCAACGAAGGCAAAGTCGATTGCCTTAATTCCGTTACCAGAGAAAAGGTTGATGAAAAGGTGACCGAAAATCAGAACGATCAGAACTACACCGGAAGCGCGCATGAATAGCCACGCCTGTTTTTCGCGCTGAGCCGACTTGCGGTTTCTAGGGCTACGAGGAGTCTCGATGGTAACCATTACTTGCCTGCCTGGATGTATTCGAGGATGTGCATGATGTGTCGAGGTGCGAATCCGGCAAACAGTACGAAAGCCAACGCAATCACAATCCAGAACATTGCGCGCTGATACTTGGCACCCTTGCTCCAGAAGTCAATCAGGATAATGCGAACACCGTTTAGTGAGTGGAACAGGATTGCGGCGACTAGACCGAGCTCTGCAACACCAATTACCGGGGTCTTGTAAGTTGCGATCACCTGGTTGTAGGCAACCGGGTCCAATCGCACAAGCGCTGTATCAAGCGTGTGGACTAGCAAGAAGAAAAAGATAGATACGCCTGTGATGCGGTGTAAAACCCACGACCACATGCCGGTCTTTCCTCTATAGAGGGTTCCGGTTGGCTTGGTTGGCACGATGCCTCCTGATGGTTCAACTCTGAAGCGACGTTTCTTAGTCTAACCCTGTTAGGAAACCGAACTTAGTCATGAGGGGCTTAAACTTGGGAGCGTGCCAGAAAAATTAATTCTTCGGAAAATCAAGCGCTTCGCGCTGATTCCTGCGGTCGTTCTGGCACTTACCGGCTGTGCCGAGTTGCCGGCGGCAGCGCCGATTTCACCGGTTGACTACCAAGCCTGTTTGCTCACTCAAGATTCTTCTGACAATCCCGGAATCAATGACTTGGCCGACTATGCCATAAAGCAGGCCTCGGTTACCTACGGAACCAAGCGAGCTACCGCGCAAACGACTCCGGCAAAGTTGGCGGCTACCGTGGCCAAGGTGGTCAAGCGAGGCTGTTCGCTAGTAGTTCTTACTGGCAATGATTTCGCTTCGCGCCTGGCGCAGGTTGCACAGAGCAACCGGAAGACAAACTTTGTTTACATATCAGAGTTTTCTACCCCTGCGCTCGTTGCAGCAAACTTGCAAAACCTGTCTATTTACGAGATTGATCTTTATGAGGTCGGCATCGTTTCGGGTTTTGTTGCCGCCTCGGTTTCAACCACGCACACCATTGCCCTAGCTTGTTCTTGGCAGGCCAGCGAGCGCTACCTCGAAGGGGTGCGAACCGGAGCTAGCCGATTTGACTCTGGCACCGACATAATCACCACGGTTCAGGCTCGAGAAGCATCCGCCATTCATACGGCAGACGTATGGCTTACCGGTGGCGGTTGTGGCGCAGGTCTTGATTCAACCGAAATTATTGACCTCAAACTGAAAATCGTTGACTATGGCCGCGATCTTTACCAAAATCCTTTGGCAGATGGTTACAAGGCTCAAATCGTAACCACCGTGATTCCCCAGGTTTCCGATCACCTTATGGAAATAGTTGCCTCCGATCTCGAAGGCGACTTCATTGGTGGCGAACTTGGAAACACCCTGGCAACCTACGGAGACCACGGGCTTGTGCTTGCACCAAACCACGAAGTTCCGGTTTCCGATCAGACCTTCACCGCTCTTGAAACGATCACAACCGATTATGAAGCTGGCCTCAAAAAATGATTAGGGAAAAATGAACATCAACAAACTTCCAAAGATTTCGCTGCACGATCACCTAGACGGTGGCTTGCGCCCGCAAACGATTATCGAGCTAGCCCAAGAAATCGGTCTTGAACTTCCGGCCAAGAACGCACATGATCTAAACCAGTGGTTTTTGGAGTCTGCCAATTCCGGCTCATTGGTGGAATACCTAAAAACTTTTGACATCACCACCGCGGTAATGCAAACCAAGCAAGGACTCACCCGTGTGGCGCGCGAGTTCGTTGAAGACCTACACAAAGACGGTGTGATTTACGGCGAGATTCGATGGGCCCCAGAGCAGCACCTAGCTCGAGGTTTAAGCCTGGATGAAGTTGTTGATGCCGTTCAAGACGGTCTAGACGAAGGTGCGGAAATTGTTGAAGCTGCCGGCGGCTACATTCGTACCGGTCAGTTGGTCACGGCAATGCGTCACAACGACCGCGGGCTGGAAATTGCCGAGCTTGCAGTTCGTCACCGCGACAACGGAGTGGTTGGCTTCGATATTGCAGGTCCTGAGGCTGGGTTCCCACCTGCGAATCACAAGGAAGCCTTCGACTACCTTGCCGAGAACATGTTTCCAACCACCGTTCACGCCGGAGAAGCCGACGGAATTGAAAGCATTCGAGACGCCATCGTTTCTGGCCGAACCCTGCGCCTGGGTCACGGAGTGCGAATCTACCAAGACCTCTTGATGCGAGAAGAAGACGGCCGCGACTACGTTCAGTTGGGTGAAGTTGCCGAGTGGGTTCACTTTCGCCAGATTGCTCTAGAGCTGTGCCCAACCTCAAACATGCAAACTGGCGCCGTCGCCGATCTTGGTGATGAATACGTTGATCACCCGGTAGCGATTCTTTTCGACCTAGGTTTTCGAGTCACCATCAGCCCAGACAACCGACTAATGAGTGGCACCTCGGTTACTCACGAGTTGGAACAACTGGTGGAACACTTCGAGTTCGACCTAGACGACCTTGAGCAGTTGCAACTGAACGCGGCCGAAGCATCATTCCAAACTTTGGACGCGCGCGAAGAACTAATCGAACTAATCCAAGAAGGTTTTGCGAAGGCTCGCAGATAGTGACCCTGGTTCGCCTCGGCGTTTCGGTAAGTAGCTGGCAAGAGGCAATTGCGGCAGCCGGCGAACTATTGGTTGATGCCGGTCATGTGAAAACTGATTATGTGCAGGCCATGATTCGCGTGGTTGAAGAACTCGGCCCATACATAGTTTTAATCGACGGGTTCGCTCTCGCGCACGCCAGGCCAAGCGATGGCGTCCTAGAAAATTCAATTTCGCTTGCCGTTTTGGACGAGGCCGTGGATTTCGGCGGAGGAAAAATGGTCAGCTGTGTATTTGCACTGGCCGCCAAAGACCACGACAGCCACATCGAAACACTAGGACGCCTAGCCGGACTGCTATCCGATGAACAAACTAGGAATTCCCTGCTAAATGGTGGCAATAGCGCTCATATCGAAGGTCTACTCGAAGGGGTTCTGGGAGAATAGCCTGATGCGAATCGTTGCAGTATGTGGTCTTGGCTATGGAACCAGTGTCATCTTGAAGAACAACATTGAGAAAGCGCTGCTAGCTATCGACTACGAGGGTGCCACCGTGGAAGCGGTTGGAGTTGCCGAAGCCAGGCAAATTGGCGCTTTGGCTAACATCGTGATGA
>CANFJH010000051.1 GCA_947447395.1 Microbacteriaceae bacterium
GTGTTGCGGGTCTCCTGCTCCTCGCGACGAGCCTTGTCTTCGGCAGCGTGCTCTTCGGCTTCGCGAACCATGCGCTCGATGTCTTCCTTTGGAAGCGATCCGCCACCGGTGATGGTGACCGACTGCTCCTTGCCGGTGCCCTTGTCCTTTGCAGAAACGTGGACGATACCGTTGGCATCGATGTCGAAGGTAACTTCAATCTGTGGAACGCCTCGTGGTGCTGGGGCGATTCCAGTTAGGTCGAAGTTTCCGAGCGACTTGTTGTCGCGGGTGAACTCACGCTCTCCCTGGAACACTGCGATGGTTACCGATGGCTGGGAGTCTTCAGCGGTGGTGAAGGTCTCCGAACGTTTGGTTGGAATCGCGGTGTTGCGCTCGATGAGCTTGGTCATGATGCCACCCTTGGTTTCGATTCCAAGACTTAGCGGGGTTACGTCGATTAGTAGTACGTCTTTACGCTCACCCTTTAGTACACCGGCCTGCAAGCTCGCACCCACGGCAACTACCTCGTCAGGGTTTACACCCTTGTTTGGTTCGCGGCCTCCAGTTAGCTCCTTGACCAGTTCGGTCACGGCTGGCATACGGGTCGATCCACCAACTAGGACGACGTGTGCAATGTCTGCAACCTTTACGCCGGCTTCCTTGATTACGTCGTTGAACGGCTTCTTGGTTCGGTCTAGTAGGTCAGAGGTCATCTGCTCAAACTGGGCGCGAGTTAGAGTCTCGTCTAGGTTCGCAGGGCCGTTCTCGGTTAGCGACAGGTATGGAAGCTGAATGTTAGCGGTCATCGACTGCGATAGTTCCTTCTTGGCCTGTTCGGCCGCTTCCTTTAGTCGCTGCAGTGCGATCTTGTCGCCCGATACGTCGACGCCGGTGGTTTCCTTGAACTTCTTGACTAGGTGATCAACGATGCGCTGGTCCCAGTCGTCTCCGCCTAGGCGGTTGTCGCCCGAGGTCGAGCGAACCTGGATGGTCGAGAACTCGTCGTCTTTTCCTACTTCTAGTAGCGATACGTCGAAGGTTCCGCCACCTAGGTCGAATACGAGAATTAGTTCGTCTTCTTTACCCTTGTCTAGTCCGTATGCTAGTGCGGCGGCGGTTGGCTCGTTGATGATTCGTAGCACGTTTAGGCCGGCGATCTCACCCGCGTCCTTGGTTGCCTGACGCTCTGCGTCGTTGAAGTATGCCGGTACGGTGATTACCGCGTCGGTTACTGCTTCACCCAGGTAGGTCTCGGCGTCGCGCTTTAGCTTTGCCAAGATTCGAGCCGAAATTTCCTGTGGGGTGTACTTTTTGTCGTCTACCTTGAAGGTCCAGTCGGTGCCCATGTGGCGCTTGACTGAAGCGATGGTGCGGTCTACGTTGGTGACAGCCTGGCGCTTTGCGGTTTCACCGACTAGCACCTCACCATCTTTTGTGAATGCAACCACCGAAGGGGTGGTGCGGAAGCCTTCTGCGTTAGCGATAACGGTGGGCTCTCCACCTTCCAGCACGCTAACCGCGCTGTTGGTGGTGCCGAGGTCGATACCTACTGCACGTGCCATATTTGTTTCTCCTTGTTCGTTCGTATTTCTACGATCTTGTTTGTACTTCGCTCAAACTTGAGCGCTGTTGACTCAAGTTTCGCAAACACCTACGACATTGTCAAGAGGAGAAACCTGAAAGTTGAGTGTGAATGACTCAACTTAATTTTTTGGCTAGAAAGAGGTGAAACAAACTAAAAGTTTGTCAGTGCCGCAAGGTTGTCGATTTAGGCTTTACCTATGTCTAACGCCATTGCATCGAACCGCTCGAAACTTGCCACCTGGTCCTGGGCGCTATGGGGTTGGGCGGAACACGCCTACCCCACCATCATGCAAACCTTCATCTTTGCGACGTACATCACCAGCTCTGCTTTCGGAAAAAACACCGACCTACTAAGTACCCAGTTCGGTCTATCGGTAGCAATCGCCGGTGTAGTGGTTGCAGTGTTCGCACCCGTCCTAGGGCGCCGTTCCGACGTCTCAGGAACCCGCAAGCGCACGCTACTAATCAACAGTGGGATTTTGATCTTGCTGATGTTTGCGAGTTACTTCGTGCTACCAGACCCTCACTACTTCGGTTTTGGCTTACTACTTTATGCAATCGGTTCGGTAATCCAAGAAATCACTTATGTGAACTACTACGCAATGCTCAAGCAGGTCAGCACGCCAAAGACCATGGCCAAGATTTCTGGGCTCGCCTGGGGTCTCGGTTACGTAGGTGGAATCGTGATGCTGCTAATCGCACTGGTTGGTTTCTACCTTCCAACCCACCCATGGTTTGGGGTGAGCACAGAAGGCTCGCAAAACATTCGAATCATGTTCGTACTCTCGGGACTATGGATGCTAATTTTCAGCATTCCAATGGCGATCTTTGTGCCAGAAACTCCGGCGGCACCAGGCGCTGTGAAGGTATCGTTCCTCGAAAGCTACCGCGTGCTATTCGCCCAACTAGGACAACTTCGAAAAGAAGCCCCGAACCTGCTTCGCTTCCTGATCGCGTCGGCTGTTTTCCGCGACGGACTCGTGGGAGTCTTCACATTCGGCGCCGTTCTTGGTTCGGTCTCTTTCGGATTCAATAAAACCCAGGTCATCTTTTACGGAATTGCAGCCAGCATCGTGGCCGGAATTGGGGCGACAATCGGTGGGCTCATCGACGATCGAATTGGGACTAAGAAGACTATTCTCGGTTCGCTGACCGGTCTCGTAATTGCTGGCCTTGCCGTCTTTGTGTTTTCGGGAGCCGGCCAGATCACGTATTGGATTGGCGGGCTCAGCCTGTCGCTGTTTATCGGCCCAGCCCAAGCCTCGGCTCGAACTTATCTGGCACGGCTCGCGCCTAAAAACCGCGAAGGCGAATTCTTCGGCCTGTATCAAACCACCGGCGAAGCAGCCAGCTTCTTGGCGCCTGCGATGTGGACGCTCTTCATCACAATTGCGAGTATCGCTGGCGTAGCAAAGCCAACGATTTTCCGAGTGCTCGGAATCGTGGCAATTATCGCCGCGGGAATTTGGCTGATGTCCAGAGTTCACCCAAGCGCGAGTGAAATAAACGACTAACTACTGAGCAAGCGGTTCGTTACCGACATCGGTTCGGTAGAAGTTCATAAACGAACGCGAAGCGGTAGGACCTCGCTGACCCTGGTAGCGGTTGTTGTACTTTTCGCTTCCGTAAGGCGTTTCGCTCGGGCTGGAAAGCTGGAAGAAACAAAGCTGCCCAACCTTCATGCCGGGCCAAAGTTTGATCGGCAGATTAGAAACGTTTGCCAACTCCAAAGTCACGTGACCCTTGAACCCTGGGTCAACGAACCCGGCGGTCGAGTGGGTGAGTAGGCCTAAGCGTCCTAGTGAAGACTTGCCCTCTAGTCTGGCGGCAATGTTGTCAGGCAAGGTAACGAACTCGTAGGTAGAACCTAAGACGAACTCGCCAGGGTGCAGAATGAACGCTTCGGTTGGAGCTACCTCAACCAGGTGAGTCAGATCGCTCTGGTCTTCGGCTGGATCAATGTAAGCGTACTTGTGGTTATCAAACAGGCGGAAGAAACGGTCCAGGCGCACATCAAAACTTGATGGCTGAAGCAAACCCATTTCCAAAGGCTCGAGGCCAATCTGGCCCGCCTCAATAGCTGCGCGGATATCGCGGTCTGACATAAGCATGGTTCTAGGTTACCAAGTGAAAATGTTAGAACAGACCGTCGTAATCAGGGCTCGGCGCCTCAGACATGAAGCGTTGAACATGGTCATCGATCATCACATCTGAAAGCGCGATCGGCGCGGTTAGGTACAAACCTTCCAGCGAGCGAACTCGGCTTAGAGCGACATAGGTTTGCCCAGCCGAGAAAGCGTTGCCACCAAGTTCAATCACCACTTCGTCGTAGGTCATGCCCTGAGACTTGTGAACTGTTACCGACCAGGCCAAGCGAAGTGGCAGCTGACGGAATTCGGCCAAGGTTTCTGGAACCAGAACTTCCTTCACGCGCTGTGTGGCCTCATCGAACTCTTCGTCCAGCTGGTATCGAATCTTCTCCCAGGTTGACTGGTGAACATCAAACTCTTCGTCACCAACTTCAACCTTGACGTGGTTGTGGGAAACAATCTTGGTGATGTGTCCGATGGTTCCATTCACCCAACGACGATTGAAGACGCCGTCCTTAGATGCATTCTGGTCATCGTTCTTAATGAACATGACCTGAGCGCCGACCTTGAGTTCAAGATTTACATCTGCCGGTGGGGTCTGGCCAAAGGCCTTCATCTCACCAACACTGACGTTAGCTTCGAAGATCTTGGCTTCGCCAGGGGTGTTTGCAAGTCGCTTCGCATTGTGCGCATTCACCTTGTGGTTCACACCAGAAAGACGAATCACGTCGGGGTTTTCCGGGTAGCGGTTGCCAGCGGCGTTCAGGGTGTCAAGCATCTCCTGAGTGACGCTACCGTCTCGAATGGCATTCAAAATTTCAATGAATTTGTCGTCGTGCTGACGGAAGTTTTCATGAAGTTCGTAGCGGAGCAGTTTCGTTTCACTCCAAACCTTGGCATCGAAGAACCATAGCGATCGATAGTGCTCTTTAAAGAATTCATAACCGTCATCGGTTGGGCGAAGCGGTACGGGAGGTAGCTGGTAAGGGTCTCCGAACATGACAACCTGAACGCCGCCGAATGGCCCCTTGGTCTTGCCTCGAGCGGCACGCAGCATGGTGTCCATTGCATCCATCAAATCGGCGTTCACCATGGAGACCTCGTCGATTACCAGGATGTCCAGAGAGCGAAGTGCATCGCGCACGCGGCCGTAAAGGTGTTTGTGAATCGGTTGGTTGCCAAGAACTCCGAGCGGAAAACCAAAGAACGAGTGGATGGTCTGCCCGCCAACGTTGTAAGCCGCAACTCCGGTAGGAGCCACAACGGCAACGTTCTTCTTGGTGTTGTTGACGAAGTGGTTCAGCAGGGTTGACTTGCCCGTGCCAGCACGACCGGTCACGAAGATGTGGTCATGCTCGTGCTCGATAAAGTCGAACAGCGCAAGCTGTTCTTTCGAAAGCTGGATTTCATTGCTCATCGTTGGTCCCCGTCGCGCTTAGCCAATTTGGCAAGCATTGCGTTGTAATCGTCTACGTCTTTATTACCACTACGGTCTGACGCTCGATCTAAACGCACTGCGTCTCGTGTGTCGGAACGGAACCATTGAATGGAAACGATAATCGTAAGCACAGCGGCTGGCATTTCGCCGATACCCCACGCGATAGCGCCACCAGTTTGTTGGTCGGCAATCGGCGCCTCGCCCCAAAGTCGGCCCATTGCGCCAAACCATTCGGGTAAAAGTAGGCTATCGCCGCTCATTAGCGCGAGCCCGAAGAACGCGTGGAACGCCAGTGTGCCAATAAGAAGCATCAGGCGAAGCAAGTAAGGAAGTTTGGCCGGACCCGGGTCTATGCTGATCAGCGCCTGAACGAACAGGTATCCGGTAATCAGGAAGTGCACGATCATCCACTCGTGTCCGAGGTGGTCACGAGTCGACCAACTGAACAGTGGAGTGAAGTAGAAGATGACCAGCGAAGCTGCGAAATTTATAGCCGCGAAAATCGGATTCGAAACCAGCTTCGCCCACGGTGTATGAACAGCCCAGAGAGCCCATTCGCGCAAACCCCTGGAATCATCCTTTCGGGCCTCGCTGGCGCGAAGCAGCAAAGTCACTGGAGCACCCGGCACTAGCAGCACCGGGACACCCATGGTGATAATCATGTGAGCGAGCATGTGCACGCTGAACAGATACTGCTCGTAAACATTAAGGGGGCCAGACGTGATCCAGAACAAGAGCGCCATGCCCAGTAGCCAGCTAATGGTTCGACCAATCGGCCACTCGTCGCCTCGTTGGCGCAGGCGGAAAACCCCAAAGAGGTAAAGCGAGGTTGCCACAAGCACGACTACGAGCCAAACCAGGTCGATTTTGTAAGAGGTAAACCAACGGTCAAAGGTGAGCTCTGGAGGTAACGGCGAACCGGTCAAAATTGCGGCCGGGCTACTAGTGTCACCAAGTTTGATGTTTGTGCTCGGAGCCGCGCTACGGCTAAGGCTGGCACCAATACCAAAGGCTGCTCCCATGAGAGCAAGTTCAACGGTGGCCAAAAATCCAAATGCCTTCTTCGACGGAGTCGATGCATTCAAAATTCGGAAACGGTAGATCGCTCCAAAAATTCCGAGCGCTAGCAAAATCACAACCTTGGCGAGCACCAGAATGCCCCACTGGGTAAACAGGTACTTCGCGTCAACAATTCGAAGGGCTGCCGCTGCCACACCACTGATAGCCGTTAGGGCAAATGCAAACAAAGCCAAGGTTGAGTAGCGACGAGCAAGGACTAACCAGTTGTCGTACTTCATCTGGAAACCAAGTTCAATTAGCCCACCGACCCAAATGGTGACCGCAAACAGGTGAATGCCCATTGAGTTGACCGCAAGGTCGTGGCCGGA
>CANFJH010000052.1 GCA_947447395.1 Microbacteriaceae bacterium
CGTTCGGAACTTCCGGAAGACCCTGCCACTAGACGTAAGCGTCTACAAGAAGCCTGGGCCTTCAGTGACCTTGAGTTCCGTGATGTTGTGAACTCTGGGCTTCTAGACCAAATCGAAGAGACCGTTTCGGCCGGCGCTGCGCCACAAGCCGCCCGCAAGTGGTGGACTGGTGAAATTGCTCGCCAGGCCAACGCCGAAGACAAGGACGTTTCCGAGCTAAACGTGTCACCAGCTCAGGTAGCCGAATTGGCCTCATTAGTTGAAGCTGGGAAGATCAACGACCGTATCGGTCGCGAGGTCCTTACTGCCGTGATTAACGGCGAAGGTAACCCTGCTGAAATCGTTGCAGCCAAGGGTCTTGAAGTTGTCTCAGATGACGGCGCTCTAATGGCCGCAATCGATGAAGCGCTAGCTAAGCAACCTGACGTTCTTGAAAAGATCCGCGAAGGAAAAGTGCAGGCCGCTGGAGCCGTTATTGGTGCCGTAATGCAGGCCATGAAAGGCCAGGCAGACGCCGGCCGTGTTCGTGAGCTAATCATTGAAAGAGTTGCTCAGAAGTAGTTAAATGAAAAACCCCTGCGGATTTATCCGTAGGGGTTTTTATTTGGGGTGAGTAACGGGGCTTGAACCCGCGACCCCCTGGACCACAACCAGGTGCTCTACCAGCTGAGCTATACCCACCAAGTTTGCTTTCGCAACCCTAAGAGTTTAGCACTAGAGAGACTCTGCTGCAGACCTAGATTCGTCGGTTGTTGGACCGGGTTGCTCCACGAACACGGTCTTTCGGTAGTACTTAAGCTCTTTGATTGATTCGAGAATGTCGGCTAGGGCGCGGTGACCGCCATCTTTTTTAGGTAGTTGAAAGTAAACCTTAGGAAACCAACGGCGAGTTAGCTCTTTGATGCTGGAAACATCGATGTTTCGGTAGTGCAGGAAGCTATCCAAGGTCGGCATGTAGCGGTTGATGAACATTCGGTCGGTTCCGATGCTGTTTCCAGCGAGGGGAGCCTGTCTCGGGTCGTTTACCCACCGTTGAACATAAGCCAGAACCATGCGCTCGGCTGTAGCCAGGTCATGTCCTTGTTCGAATTCGTTGATCAGCCCAGAGTTGGTATGCATTTCAGTCACAAATTCGTTCATGTTAGCTAGCGACTCTGGGTTTGGTTTGATAACCAAATCTAGACCTGTGTCTAGTACGTTCAATTCGGAGTCGGTTACAACCACTGCAATTTCTACAAGGCAGTCTTTTTCAACATTTAGACCGGTCATTTCACAGTCGATCCAAACCAGGTAGTCGCTAATCGTAATCACGCCTTAAAACTAGGGGAGGCCTCAGACATCCGCCTGAGACCTCCCAATTCTAACTTTTTGTTAGGCCTTAGCTGCGCGCTTGCTAACTCTAAGTGCCTTGCGCTCTTTGCCACCTTCGATTAGCCAGTAAAGCACTGGCACAATGATGAGTGTTAGCAGGGTCGAACTGAATAGACCTCCGATAACAACAATGGCAAGAGGCTTTGAGATGAATCCGCCACCGCCGGTTGCACCAAGAGCCATTGGGGTCAAGGCGAAGATCGTTGCAAGAGCGGTCATCAAGATTGGGCGAAGACGCTGGCGCGCACCGTCCATGATTGATTCTTGAATGCTCTTACCAGCCTTGCGGTATTGGTTGATCAGGTCGATGAGCACGATGGCGTTTGTCACCACAATTCCAACCAGAAGCAACATACCGATCAGTGCCGAAACATCCAGCGCGGTGTCGGTAACTAGTAGAGCCACGAAAGCTCCGGTCGCTGCAAACGGGATCGAGATAAGCAAAACCAGTGGCTGCTTGATGCTGCGGAAAGTGCCAACCATGACCATGAACACGATTGCGATAGCAGCCAAAAGTGCCGTACCGAGTTGGCCGAACGAATCTGCCTGCTGTTGAGACACACCGCCTAGGGTTGCAGTAACACCAGCTGGCAAGGTCAACTTAGCCAGGCGAGCGTTTAGGTCCTTGGTTGTGGCACCTAGGTTCTTGCCGTCTGGGGTCAGCATAACTTTTGCGGTTCGGTTGCCCTTTTCCGTGGTGATAGAAACTGGGATGTCAGTCAGGGTAACCGAAGCCAGGCTGGATAGTTTTACGTTTCCAGCCATGGTTGGTACCTTTAGGCTCTTGATCTGCGCGAGTGTTGTGGCAGGCTTCTTTGGGTTCACAAAGATGTCCGTCGCCACGCCGTCCAGGTTAATGGTTCCAATGTTGCTTGGCTGCATTAGTCCGCCAACGATGCCGCTCAGTGCAATCTCGCTGAGACCCTTTGCTGCAGCCTTCTTACGGTTGATAACAATCTGAACTGTTCTCTGCTTGTCTGCCATCGAGTTGGTGATTTCGGTGGTTCCAGCGGTGCCAGTTAGGGCCTGCTGAACCGTAGAGATAGCAGCCGAAAGAGTAGCGTCATCCTTTGCAGTGATCGTCACATCAACCGTGCTCGATGAACCGAAGCTTCCGCCACCTGCCGAGCTGTACTTTAGGGTTCCAAGTGATGGATCAGCTTCGGCAGCCTTCAGGATTCGAGCCTTGAAAGCCTCGATGTTTGAGCCTTCTTTCAGTGTGATCTGGTGCTGGATGCCCCCTGCTGCAAGGCCGAGAGCGGTTCGGGCATCGCCTGAAGATCCAATGGTGGTCAGAACCACATCAATGTCCTTGTCGGCAGTAACCAACTTTTCAAGCTTGGCTGCCGCAGTTGACTCATCGGTCAAAGTTGCACCTGATGGAAGGGTTTGGTTGGCAATGATTGAGTTTGACCCTGAGCTACCAATGAAGTCGGTCTTAAGTAGACCAGCAATGCTAAAGGTGAGCCCAAGAATGATCACGCTTGCGACCATAGTAATAATCGGGTGCTTCTGAGTTCCGCGAATTACCGGCAGGTAACCGCGCTGAAGGATGCTCTTTCGTTCCTTAGCTTCCTCTTCCTTCAAAACAGTTTCGGCATGCTTCTTAGCGGCAGCTTCGCTCTTGAACTCTTCGGTCTTAGGTGACTTCAAGAACCAGAATGCGAGTACTGGAACGATGGTTAGAGACACAAACAAGGACGCAATAAGTGCGATTGAGAAGGTAAACGAGAATGGTCGGAAGAGTTCACCAACGAGTCCGCCAACCAAGGCAATTGGCAAGAACACTGCAACAGTTGTGATGGTCGCTGCCGTGATGGCTCCTGCAACTTCCTTGACTGCTCTAAGAATTGCCTTCTTCTTTGGCTCGCCATACGAGAGGTGACGGTTGATGTTTTCAATAACCACAATCGAGTCATCTACCACTCGTCCGATAGCAATGGTCAATGCGCTAAGAGTGAATAGGTTTAGCGAGTAACCAAGACCACTTAGACCAATGAATGTAATTAGCACTGAGGTCGGGATTGAGATTGCTGTAACCAAAGTCGAGCGAATCGATAGTAGGAAAAGCAAGATTACGAGAATTGCAAAGCCAAGACCCAAGAGGCCTTCGCTGCTTAGTTCGTTCAAGGACTTTTCAACATATGGGGCCTGGTCAAAAATTGTCACGACCGTGACGTCGGTACCGAGTTTGCTCTTCAGTTCGGCTATTTTGTCCTGAACTCCCTTGGAAACAGAAACGGTGTTTCCTTCTTGAGTCTTGGTGATCGATACCGATAGGGCTTCTTTACCGTTTACGCGTGAGATTGTGGTGACCGGCGCGTAGTCGTAAGTGACCTTCGCAACCTGACCAATCGTGTAAACCTTTGGGGTGGTTGGCAGGGTTACAGCGCCGACCATTGGAATCACCTTGGTTGTGAAGAATGAGTTTGCGGCAGGCACTAGAGCAATGCTCTTTAGTGCAGCAAGGCTTTCAACCGGAGTGCCAATTTGCAGGGTTATTTCACCTTGATTGTCGCGAATACTTCCAGCTGGCAGAACAAAACCGCTCTGCTGCAATGCGGTCACGATTGACTGCTGGCTAAGGCCGTTCTTTGCAAGAAGGGTTGTGTTCAGTTTTAGGTTTACGCGCTTTACCTTCACACCGGCAACAGTGACGTCACGAACTCCGGCAATGTTTCCGAAAACAGTAGGTGCAACATCCTGCAGAACCGGGCCTAGTTTTTCATTGTCAGCAGCGGTAATTCCAAGAGAAATAATTGGCACGCTATCGAAGCTTCCAGCAACAACATTTGCTTTGGCAGTTGTTGGCAAGCTCGACTGCACTGCGGCAATCGCTGCGTTCAAATTCTCTTTCACCTTCGCGGTGGTGGTTCCGTAGTCAAACTCAACGCGCACAATCGAAAGGTTGTTCTGCGAAGTTGAGGTGGTGGTGACTAGGCCATCCAGGGTTCGCACCTGCGCCTCAATCTTTTGGCTAACCTGCTTGTCGATAACCTCGGCAGAAGCCCCCGGATAAGAGGTGATGATGGCCGCTTGGGGTGTTTCAAATGAAGGCAAAAGCTCCTGTCGCAGGCCACCGAGCGACATCACACCGAATGCGGCAATGATGATTGTTGCAAGTGCAACTACTGAACGGTTAGCGAGGCTGAGGCGGGCAAGACGATGCATTGATTTCTCCTGTGGTTGCTTCAATTAGCCTAATCGTCTTACACCGTCAATAATTCCTTCAGTAATCCAATTATTCAGATGTCTGCATTAGTCTTGATGCATGTATTCAGCGTTGTTTCGGAAGTTACCGGGAAACAAATTCTTGAAGTCTTTCCAAATGACAATTCTCATTTTGGCCGTCATCGCTCTACTGTTTTTTGTGGTGTTTCCCTATGTTGACTCGATCATTCCCGAAGACCCTTCGATAAATGGCTAAGCACCGATCTCATCTTCCGGTAACTCCACTCAGTGTTATTGGTGAACTACTTATTACTTTCGGTTTCACGCTTCTACTTTTCGTCGTCTGGCAGGTTTTTATCAACGACCCTGTGGTTGGCGCAAAGCAGGAACAGCAGGCTCAAACCTATGTTCAAACCCAAAATGCTGCCGAGAACACCAAAATCTTCAACGAAGCCAGAGACGGCATTGCCCAGGGCAAAGTGTTTGGCAAGCTTTACATTCCACGATTTGGCGGAAACTACCAACGTTTAATTGGCCAGGGAACTTTTCAAAAAATAACGCTCAACAAAATTGGTCCTGGTCACTATATTTCAAGTCAATGGCCTGGCGAGGTTGGAAATTTCGCGGTTGCTGCTCACCGAACCAGTCATGGTGCACCGTTTTTCAAAATTGACACCCTTCAAACCGGTGACCTCGTCTTCGTTCAAACCAACGAAAGCTGGTTTGAATACGAATACCGCCAAACTGCAATTGTCAAACCAACTGATGTAAGTGTCATTCGTCGCGTTCCACCTGGCCTTACCGGTGCTCACGCGGGCGGCAGTTATATGACAATGACCAGCTGTAATCCTAAATGGAGTGCGACCGAACGCATCGTTGTTTGGTTGGAACTTGTCAAAACCCTCCCAACTTCGCTTGGCACCCCAGATGATTTGATTAATTTGCAGAGCAACGAGTGATTCAAATCCGAGCGGAGAAAAACCTTTGACCGAACTACCAGCATGCCCTAAATGCCAAAGCCCCTACACCTACGAAATGGGCTCGCTTTTGGTTTGCCCAGAGTGCGCTAATGAGTGGACTCCAGAGGTTGAGCCGGTTGAAACCGAAAAGGTTATCAAAGACGCAGTCGGCAACATCCTTGAAGACGGCGACACCGTCACGATCATCAAAGATCTAAAAGTCAAAGGCTCATCAACCTCAATCAAGGTGGGAACCAAGGTTAGGAACATCCGGCTCGTCAATGGGCCAGACGGCCACGACATCGATGCCAAGGTTGATGGTTTCGGATCAATGAACCTAAAATCCAGCGTCGTGAAAAAAGTCTTATAGGGGAAAAATGGTAAAAAAAAGATAAACAATTGATTGGTGCTGCGGGCGAGCATTTGGTGGTTTCGCGGCTCCTGGCTCAGGGGTACTTAGCTGCTTTAGCGCCAAGAGGAGTAAGAAAAGCAGACATTTTAGTCAATCACTTAGATGGGAAATCACCTTGTCTAATTCAGGTAAAGACGCGCCAGAACGACAAAGATGGAACATGGATACTCACTCAAAAAATTGAGGATATAAAAGACCAGGATGTCTTCTATTGTTTAGTCGATTTGAAGGATTCAGCTTCGAATGTCTATGTGCTTCCGGCAGAAATTCTTGCAGACGTCACGGCACTACAACACAAGACATGGCTTGACTTGCCCTCCAAAAGTGGGAGGCCTCACCAAGACAGCCCTATGAGAACGATTTCAAATAAGTTTCCATTTTCGGTGCCGAATGCACCAGATGGGTGGATGGATAAATATTTAGAAGCCTGGCACCTTTTGGGTTAAGTTTCTGGGAAGCAGCGCAAATGGCTAAAGGCTAAACTTGACGTGTAGTTTCATTTGCCCTCGTAGCTCAGTGGATAGAGCAAGAGCCTTCTAATCTCTTGGTCGCAGGTTCGATTCC
>CANFJH010000053.1 GCA_947447395.1 Microbacteriaceae bacterium
ACGGCCAACTCTTTACCCATGGTGGTTGGCGTTGCTGGCTGACCGTGGGTGCGCGCCAGCATCGATGCGTCAACGTATTTGTCACTGAGTTCGCTCAGCTTTACCATCAGAGCCTGCGCCTTCGGAACCCAGACCTGGTTGATGGCGTCGCGAATGGTGATTGCGTAACTGAGGTTGTTGATGTCTTCGCTGGTGCAACCGAAGTGGGTTAGCTCCAAAAGATCGTTTCGCTCGAGCTTTTCTAGGCGAGCACGAATGAAGTACTCAACGGCTTTGACGTCGTGCTTGGTGACCGCTTCAGTCGCGCCTAGCTCACGAACGTCCTCGTCTGAGAAGTCGGTCACAATCTTTCGAAGTTCGGCTGCCTCGCTGTCAAGAATTGGACGATCGGTGCCAAGCAGTGAGCGGTTGGCAAGTTGAATTAGCCACTCGATCTCAACCTGAATGCGAGCGCGGTTCAGACCCGCTTCAGACAGAAAATCGCCAAGGTCTGCAACCGCTGCGCGGTAGCGTCCGTCGAGAGGGGAAAGAGGCTGGGCCGAAAGATTACTCACACTACTATTTTGCCTTACCCGTTATCCACAGAAGGCCCGCAACTTCGATTGCTACCAATTGTTATAGGCAATCTAGTTGCCATGCACGAAGTTGAAACCCTACTGGCCCAGATGATTGCCTTGTTGGAAACTAGCAAACCGAACCCGCTGCTCTGGAACTCGGCCGCGGCACGTGCCCTTGAGAACCAAATTTCACAATTGCAGAATCAGCTCCACTCGCTTCGAGGCCAGCTCATTCACCTACCCAGGCTTCTAGGATGAACGACCTGGTTAGCTACGGGGGTGATCGGAGCGTCACGGTGGCCAGAAGCGAAATAGAGCGAATTGCAAACCTGCTGGGGCACGTGCAAAACCGTTTGATCAATGAACTAAGCCCGCTGGCGCAACTGCACGGCTTAGTGAATCACCTTCAATTAGACGTCAATCTTCCAGATACCTTGGTTCGGCTTGGGTTGCAGCGTCATGGTTGCTACGTTGCATCGGAAAGTTATTTCACTGGTGATGCCCGGGTTGCCCATCAACTTGGTGCGCTCGCGGAAGCCGTGAACACTCACCCGTGGTTGAAACAAGTGATTCCGAAGCCGGTTTGGGCCGCTTCTACCACTCTTATCGCAGTCTCTGCCCTCTCAAATAGCAACATCACGGCTTTGGGAGTTCGAGGAGCCTTGTCGGGAATGCCAGTCGAAGCAATTGGCGAAGTCACCTCGCGAATAAAGAGCTCGGGAATTCAGATTTCCGAAGAGCCCGCCTGGGCGGTTTATCAAGATCCGGCTTCCATTTCGGGTTTAGCAAGCCGTCTCAATAACCGCTCAGGGCACATCAGGCTCGAATCCTACAAAACCAATCGAGGTCGGCTAATCGTTATGTATCTGCCTGGAACCGCAGAATGGAATCCCCTGGCAAATCAAAAGGCATTCGATATCAAAAGCGATGTTGAGCTTATGGCCAATGGAGAAAAATCAACTTCATATCGAGCCGCTAACGCGGCTTTAAGCGCCTTCGGCGTGACCAAGAATGACCGGCTGGTGCTAGTTGGTTATTCCCAGGGTGGAATGGTTGCCAGTGAAATTGCGGAGAATCATTCGAATGTGGTTGGTCTAATCACCATGGGTTCACCGATTGCTAGGGAACACTTGCCGAGCAATCTTCCGGTTTTATCGCTTGAACACAGCAACGATGTGGTTCCGGCACTTAGTGGCCAAACCAATCCGATGACCGAGAATTGGGTGACCGGAAGCCGCCATGTGGAAATCAGGGCAGGAGAAACGGTATTGAAAGCCCATCATGTGAGTGAATACGTTGCTACTGCGGCCCTCGCGGATACCTCAACCGATTCGGGTTTGGTGAGAATACGCGAGGTGCTCTTAAGTCAGCTTGCAGGTGCAACAAAGCTTGAGGATAAAGAGTACCTACCTCTTAAAGGAGTCGCAGCGCCTTGAACACCATTCTGGCCAAGAAGGTGCTCAGGCTCATGACCAGCGCACCGAGCATTGCCCAACCCAGAGCGTAGTTGCTGGCCCCCGCTGCACCGAAACCGTTGATGCTGAAAATTCCGGCCTTGATTGCAGAACTCAGGTAAGAAACGAAAAGCAGCATTGCTCCATTGATCACAACCGAAATAAGACCGAAAGTGAGCAGGTAGAGCGGAAATGCCAAAACTTTAATCACCGGCGAGATGATGGCCGTGACCACACCAAAAACCATGCCAACTACAAGGTAAGAGGCAACCAAATTCCAGACACTGGAGCCTCCCCAAGCCGAAATTTTGATTGCAGGGATCAAAGCTGTGACCAACCAGAGGCCCAAAGAATTGATGGCAGTACCAACTAGAAATCGCTTCATATGTAGATTGTGCCACCGAACCAAACTAAATTGGAAAGGATGAATGAAAACGACAGCGTGCCAATGGTGCAAATGCTCTCACCCGAGGGTGAGTTTGCTGTACCGAAGAACTATGCCGAGTACGGTTCGTACATTGAGCGTTTGACCGAAGAGGACTTCCTCAAGTTCTATCGTGACATGGCTCGTTGCCGTCGATTCGACAACGAAGCAACCGCTCTGCAGCGCCAGGGTCAGCTAGGTCTCTGGATCCCTGCCATTGGCCAAGAGGCCGCCCAGATTGGTTCCGGTTACGGCGTTGGTCATGGCGACCACATTTTCCCGAGCTATCGAGAGCACGGTGTAGCAATAACCCACGGCATCGAACTGATGTCAATCTTGAAAATGCTCCGCGGGGTAAACCATGGCGGATGGAACCCTGAGGAAACTCGTTTCCACCTATACGGAATTGTTTTGGGCAGTCAGGTACTTCATGCCACCGGCTATGCCATGGGCGTGAAGTTTGACGGCAAGGTTAACACCGGAAACAAAGCCGATGACCTAGCGGTCATCTCTTACTTCGGCGATGGCGCAACCGCTGAGGGCGACGTTTCCGAGTCGTTCCTATTTGCCGCCAATACCCAGAGCCCAATCGTGTTCTTCTGCCAGAACAACCAGTGGGCAATTTCTTCACCTACTGCAAGTCAAACTCGCGTACCTCTTTATCGTCGCGGTGAAGGTTTCGGTGTTCCAGGTATTCGAATCGACGGCAACGACGTCTTGGCTAGCTACGCGGTAACCGCAAAGCACATGGACGATGCCCGCGCCGGCGCAGGCCCGTTCATGATCGAAGCGCTCACCTACCGAATTGGTGCTCACACAACTTCCGATGACCCAACCAAATACCGCTCCGACGAAGAGGTTGCCTACTGGACCGCTCGCGACCCACTAAAGCGTTTCGAAATTTTCCTTCGACGTCAGGGTATTGGCGAAGACTTCTTTGAGGAAGTTGCCGAAGCCGGTGAAAAGCTTGCCACCGAAATTCGTGAAGCAACCTTCGCTTTGAAGAACCCAGACATGGAAGACATGTTCAAGCACGTCTACTCGCAGCCACACCCAGTGATCGACGAGCAACTCGATTGGCTGAAGCGCTACGAAGCATCGTTCGGAGGCGAGAACTAATGGCAAATTTCGTTGAAATGCCGATCGCCAAGGCGATTAATGCTGGCCTTCGTAAGGCCATGTCTGATGACGCCAAGGTTTTGGTTTTCGGCGAGGACGTGGCTCAGCTCGGTGGTGTATTCCGTGTTACCGAAGGCTTGCACGCTGAATTCGGCGACAGCCGAATCTTTAACTCTCCAATTGCCGAGTCTGGAATTGTTGGTACCGCAATTGGTTTGGCGATGCGCGGCTACCGCCCGGTCGCCGAAATTCAATTCGACGGCTTTATTTTCCCGGCCTTCGATCAAATCACCACCCAACTGGCAAAGATGCAGAACCGTTCCGAGGGATTCCACCCAATGCCGGTTGTTATTCGTGTGCCTTTTGGTGGAGGCATCGGAGCGGTTGAACACCACTCCGAAAGCCCTGAAGCTTATTTCGCTCACACCCCTGGTCTGCGCGTAGTTACCCCGAGCAATGCGAACGATGCCTATTGGATGATCCAGCAATCGATCGCTTCTACCGACCCGGTCATGTTCTTCGAGCCAAAGCGTCGTTACTGGCAGAAGAGTCAGGTAAACCTAGACTCTGCTCCTCTTGATTTGCACTCGGCTCGCGTGGTTCGTGAAGGAACAGATGTAACCATCGCAACTTACGGACCAATGGTTCACACTTCTCTCCAAGCAGCCGAGGTTGCGGCGAGCGAAGGCATCAGCATTGAAGTAATCGATCTTCGTTCTCTTTCTCCGATTGACTTTCCAACGATCATCGCTTCGGTTGAAAAAACCGGCCGCCTAGTTACTGTTTCTGAGGCCCCTAATTCGTTCTCGGTTGCCAGTGAAATTGCCGCCCGCATCACCGAAGAATGCTTCTTCCACCTACAGGCTCCGGTGCTTCGCGTCGGCGGTTTTGACATTCCTTATCCTGCGGCCAAGCTGGAAGAGATTTTCCTTCCAGATGCCGATCGAATTCTTGAAGCAGTCGACAGATCGAGGGCCTACTAATGAGCAAGATTGCGTATTTCAATTTGCCGGATGTTGGCGAAGGTCTTACCGAAGCGGAAATTGTTTCCTGGAAGGTGAAGCCTGGCGACACCGTCAAGGTAAACCAGGTCGTGGTTGAAATTGAAACTGCCAAGTCGTTAGTTGAACTGCCTTGTCCGTTCGAAGGCGTGATTTCAGAACTTATGGCCGCTGAAGGCGACACCGTCGAAGTGGGCAAGCCACTGATTTCGGCAACCGTTGCCGATGGCGCTGTTGGAGCAACTGTGTCGGAAGCTGCCAGTGTTGCAACGGCTCACGAGGCCGTAGCCGAAGTGGCAGCAACTGCCGCAGCTGCCGAAGAGCGCACCCCAAACCTGGTTGGCTACGGAGTCGCCGACCCGAATGGTCCGGTTCGTCGCAAGCGCGTTGGAGTAGTTCCACCGGCCGTACCAGTTGTTCCCGGTGTTCCAGCTCCGGCAGGTCACCTTGCAGTGCCAACTCACCCGGAAACACATGTGCTGGCAAAACCGCCAATCCGAAAACTTGCTGCCGACCTTGGAGTAGACCTAAGCAAGGTTGCCCCTACCGGCCTAAACGGCGACATCACTCGCGAAGACGTGCTCGGCTCTGCCCAGCAGGCTAGCGTGTTCCGCAACCTAAGCACTCCGGCTGCACCGAGCGAACGCGAAGAGCGCATTCCGGTTAAGGGTGTTCGCAAAGCGATCGCTAACGCGATGGTTTCTTCCGCGTTTACTGCTCCGCACGTGAGCATCTTCGTGGACGTCGATGCCACTCGAACTATGGAATACGTGAAGCGACTCAAGGCCTCCACCGACTTCGCCGGAACCAAGGTAACCCCTCTTTTGATTATGGCCAAGGCCATGATGTGGGCTGTACGCCGCAACCCTATGGTGAACGCAACTTTCACTGCCGAAGAGATCATCGTTCACAACTTCGTGAACTTCGGTATCGCTGCGGCAACCCCTCGCGGACTTATCGTTCCTAACATCAAGGACGCCGACAAGATGTCGATGCTTGAGCTCGCTCAGGCCATCGAACAGCTGGCTGCCACCGCTCGTGAAGGCAAGACCACTCCTGCCGACATGAAGGACGGAACCATCACGATCACCAACATCGGTGTATTCGGCGTTGACACTGGAACCCCAATCTTGAACCCTGGCGAAGTGGCCATCGTGGCGCTCGGTTCGATCCGCCCAAAACCTTGGGTTGTCAACAACGAGATTCAGGTTCGCCAGGTAACCACCATCGGCGCCACCTTCGACCACCGTGTTGTAGACGGCGATGTTGCATCTCGCTTCGTCCAGGACGTTGCCTCGGTCATCGAAGAACCAGCACTTCTTCTCGACTAATCAGTATTGACAATCATTCTCAATAAGCACTAGTTTGAGAGCGTGAAGAAATTCCGCTCGCTAACGCTCGCATTGCTCGCGCTACTCGCGCTCACAGGTTGTAGCTTGCCCACGGCGAAGCCTTGGCATGCGGGCTCGGGAAAAATCATCATCGTTACCAGCACCGATGTCTGGGGTTCGGTGGCGAATCTGGTAGCTGGAAATTCGGCAAGCGTTTCTGCGATCATCTACAACGTTGGTCAGGATCCTCACTCACACGAACTAACCGCCAGAGACCAGCTACTTATTAATAGCGCTGACATTGTGATTATGAACGGCGGAGGCTACGACGAATTCATGAAAAAGGCTGTTGCCGCCGACCCAACCCCAGCCATTACCATCGACGCCTTCGCAGCCTCGGGTAACGACCATAAGCGCAACGAACATATTTGGTACGACGTTGACCAGGTCGGTTTTGTAGCCGACGCGATTGCCAAAGCCGTTGAAAGGGTTGATTCGAGCCAAGCCGCAGAAGTTTCAAAACAACTAGCCGC
>CANFJH010000054.1 GCA_947447395.1 Microbacteriaceae bacterium
TATTTTCATAGAACTAGGCTAGGTCGCTTGACTGTGAATTCACTGGGTTAAAGCGACTTCTGGAGCATTACTACCCCGACCCATTTGCCAAGTTTGAAACCAACTTTGGCGAGGCGGCCATTTTCTATAAAACCGAATTTCTTGTGCATGGCTATAGACGCTTCGGCTCCTCGGTCTGAAATTACCGCGACGACCTCGCGAAGGCCTGCCTTTTTTCCGCGTGCTAACAAATCAGTCATGAGCGCTGTACCGAGGTGCTTACCCTTTGCCGATGGCTTGAGATAGATGGTGTTTTCCGCGGTGCGACGATAGGCGGCCTTTTGGCGCCAAGGTGCAAGATAGGCAAACCCGAGTACCTGGCCAGCAGGGCTTTGAGCCACAATGAAAGGGAGCTTCAAACCGCGAAGGTAGTCAAACTTTGATTGCCACTCTTCGAGTTTCAGTTCTTCGACATCGAAGGTAATCACGCTGTTGAGGATGTAGTAGTTGTAAATTTCGTTGATTTCGCGAAGGTCATCTGCGGTAGCCTCGCGAATGATGTTTTCACCATCAAGTTCTAAGGGTTGAGCCTTGAGTTTGCGAACTAGTCTCCAACGAGATTCTGAATCGAGTGCCATTAGCTATCCCACTTCACAGGTTTGCGCCCCACCAATTTCAGGGCATCGTTTGCCGCGCTAAAAGGTTTAGATCCGAAGAATCCGCGCGAGGCAGAAAGTGGGCTTGGGTGAGCCGACTTAATAACGGTGGCTTTGCCAAGTAGCGGTTCAACTTCTGCCGCCTGCTTACCCCAAAGGATTGCTACCAGTTTTTCCCCGTGGTGCTCCGCAAGCGCCTCGACCACCTTGTTAGTGAATCGATCCCAACCGATGTCGTCGTGGCCACTGGCATCGCCAATTGGAACCGTGAGGTGACGATTTAGAAGCAGTACGCCCTGATCGGCCCACTTGCTAAGGTCACCCTTAACCCTGACCTTTGGTCCGAGATCACTCGCGACCTCTTTGAGAATGTTTTGAAGGCTACGAGGCAGGACTGAAGTGTTTTTCAGATCAACCGCGAAAGAAAGTCCGATTGCAACATTTTCGGTTGGATAAGGGTCCTGCCCGATAAGTAATACCTTGACGTCGTTGATGCTATTTTCGAAGGCACGCATGACTCGTTGGTCGATTGGTGTGTAAGGCCGGCTGTCTCCAGCTAGGCGAACTTCCATAAGCAAGAGCAGGTCGCGGCAATCGCCTAAGGCGTATTGCCAGGTTGGGTGCATTTGCTCGAAGAACACAGCCTAAGCCTAACCAAATTACGGCTGTATGCTGGTGCGAAGAAGGGCAGGTTTTACCGTGAATTTACATGAGCTTGGTCTAGAAGCGAACCAGTACAGCGATGTCATGAAGAGGATTCGCCGCGAATTACACAAAAATCCTGAATTCGGTCTCGACCTTCCAAATACTTTGAAACGCGTTTTGGACGCTGTTGAAGGTCTTGGTGAAGTATTTCTTGGCGAAGGATTGACTGCTGCTGCCCTTTTAATTAAGGGAAGCAAACCCGGAGAAACAGTTTTGCTTAGAACCGACATGGACGCACTGGCGGTCACCGAAGACACCGGTCTCGAATACGCATCAACTAACGGTTACATGCACGCCTGTGGTCACGACCTACACATGGCAATGGCTATTGGCGCAGCTCACCTTATTCACACCCACCGCGACGAGTTGAAAGGAGACGTGGTCATCTGGTTCCAACCGGGTGAGGAAGGCTTGGCAGGCGCCGATCGAATGCTGGAGCAGAAAATGCACATGGTTTCCGGCTCCAAACCGGTTGCCGCTTATGGCGTCCACGTTTTTAGTGTTTATCAAAAGGGGCTTTTCGGCTCTCGGCCTGGGCCACTGATGGCAGCTGCCGGCGGCTTTATTGCAACCTTTAAGGGTTCCGGCGGACACGGTTCCATGCCTTGGCTTTCGAAAGATCCAATCGCTCCCATGGCTCAGGCGATTTCAAATTTACAATCGGCTATTAACAAACGTCTAGATGTGTTTGATGATGTAGTTGTAAATGTTGGCTGGGTTCGAGCCGGCGATGACCACACCGAAAACGTGATTCCGGAAACCGCAAGGTTTGGTGCCACCGTAAGAACCTTCAGCCAAAAGCACAGCGAACTTATTCGCGAGGTAGTTGCCGATGTGTTGGACGGCGCAGCCAAGACCTATGGGGTTGAAGTCTCAATCGAATGGTTGGCGGCGAGTCGCGTTTTGGAAAACGACCCAGTGGCCATTGATCGCAGCCGCAAGGTTATCGCAGAACTTTTCGGCGAGGATTCCTACTGGGATATGCCCAACCCAATTCCTGGCGGTGAAGACTTCGCTTCGGTGTTGAGAGAAATCCCTGGAGCTTTCATTTTTCTTGGCGCGGCGCCAGACGGTGTAGACCCAAAAACCGCGCCGAGCAATCACAGTAATCGAGCACTTTTCGACGACGACGTGCTTCCGCTAGGCGCCGGGTTCTTGGCTGCGATGGCCTTTGACACCTTGAACGAGCTGCCAGCCTAAAACTCTTTGTTACGAACCATTTCAGCCCCTCTTGCCGATTGAGTGTGCTCTACATAACTTTGTAGAAACCTGTACATCAAAAGAGAGAGCACAAAATGAGCAACGATCCAGCAAAATGGGGTTTCGAAACCGTGCAGATTCACGCCGGCGCAGCACCAGACCCAACCACTAACGCACGCGCGACTCCTATTTACCAGACCACCGCGTACACCTTCAACTCGAGCGAACACGCCGCGAACCTGTTCGGCCTAGCCGAGTTCGGTAACATCTACACCCGAATCATGAACCCAACCCAGGACGTTGCGGAGAAGCGCATTGCCGCTCTTGAGGGCGGAACCGCAGCTCTGCTTTTGGCTTCTGGCCAGGCAGCCGAGACCTTTGCAATTCTGAACATTGCTCAGGCTGGCGATCACATTGTGTCTTCATCAACCATTTATGGTGGAACCTACAACCTGTTCAAGTACACACTGCCAAAGCTTGGAATTGAAACCACCTTTGTTGAAAACCAGGATGACCTGAAGGAATGGGCAGCAGCGGTTCGCCCAAACACGAAGGCCTTCTTCGCCGAGACCATTGGTAACCCGAAGGTAAGCATCCTAGACATCGAGGGTGTAGCAGATGTGGCTCACAAGAGTGGTGTGCCACTGATCGTGGATAACACCGTGGCTACTCCTTACTTGATTCAGCCTTTGAAGCACGGCGCAGACATCGTGGTTCACTCTGCAACCAAGTTCCTCGGTGGCCACGGCACAGTCGTTGCTGGTGCAATCGTTGACGGCGGAAAATTCGAGTGGTCGAAGAGCGACAAGTTCCCAGGACTAACCACTCCTGACCCTTCGTACCACGGCGTTGTTTACACCGCGGCGCTTGGCGATGCAATTGCCTACATCATTAAGGCTCGCGTTCAGCTGCTTCGAGACCTAGGTGCTGCGATTGCTCCAGCCAGTGCTTGGCAGCTAATTCAGGGAATTGAAACTCTGAGCTTAAGAATCGAACGACACGTCTCGAACGCGGAAAAACTAGCCGAGTGGCTAGACAAGCACCCACAGGTGGAGTCTGTGAACTACGCGGGACTCAAGTCTTCGAAGTGGCACAAAGCCGCCAAAAAGTATGCGCCTAAGGGAGCCGGAGCGATCATTTCGTTCGAGATTAAGGGCGGTGTAAGTGCCGGAGCCAAGTTCGTTGATTCACTCGAACTATTCAGCCACGTTGCTAACATCGGAGATGTGCGTTCACTCGTCATTCACCCAGCAAGCACCACTCACTCGCAGCTCACGCCAGAGCAGCAGTTGACATCAGGTGTGACTCCAGGCCTAGTCCGACTTTCGGTAGGTCTTGAGTCGGTTGATGACCTTATTGCCGACCTAAAAACCGGTTTCGAGGCGGCTAAGAAGTAGTTGGAATTTCAATCCTCTGAGGACTCCGTCCCGTCTGCGTTCATCACTGATGAACAAAGCCGACAACTTGTCGGTAGGCCACCAGCATCTGGTGCCTGGCGAGACGGAGACCCAGCGGGTGACCGTGAGTTCGCACCCCTGCCAGCTTTCAAAACAGGCAGTGGGCGCGAACTTACAAACGCAAAACTTGCCTTCGAAACCTGGGGAACGCTGAACGAGGCCGGCGACAACGCGGTACTAATCATGCACGCGCTGACCGGTGATTCCCATGCTTCCGGAAGCGCTTCAAAACAACATCCAACCGAAGGTTGGTGGAACGGCATCATTGGCCCCGGCCTAGCCATTGACACCGACCGCTTTTATGTGGTTTCTCCTAACATGCTCGGCGGTTGCCAAGGTTCCACGGGTCCTGCCACGTTAGATAAAAACGGGCGAGAATTCGGCCCAAACTTCCCCTACCTCACCATTCGCGATCAAGTTCAAGCTCTGGCACTTTTTACTGAAACCATTGCCATCAAAAAATGGCACAGCGTTATTGGTGGCTCTATGGGTGGCATGCACACCATGGAATTTGCAATCATGTTTCCCGAGTTGGTCGACCGAGTAGCGATCATCGCAGCTCCCCCGGTTGCTACCGCAGATCAAATTGCTTTGAACTCGGTTCAGGTCGAAGCGATCAAGACCGACCCAGCCTTTGCCGACGGTGATTACTACGACGCCAAGGCAGGTTTCGGTCCACACCGCGGTCTTGCACTTGCTCGTCGCATGGCACTTCTTAACTACCGGTCACCGCACGAGCTAAACGAACGTTTCGAGCGCACCTGGCAAAGCGGCAAGAGCCCGCTTGGAGACGGAGGGCGTTTCGCGGTTGAAAGTTATCTAGATTTCCACGGCAATAAGTTCACCCGAAGGTTCGATGCCAACAGCTACATCACGCTAGTGAATGCCATGAACTCGCATGACGTTGGCCGTGATCGCGGCAGCGTTGAAAACGCCTTGGGGCAGATCAAAGCCAAGTCTTTGGTAGTTGGAATTTCAACCGACCGACTATTTCCACTAAGTGGTCAGCAAATAATTGCCGAGCATATCGGTGGCGAACTAATCGGCGGCAAGATTCATGTCATCGACAGCGAGTTCGGCCACGACGGGTTTCTGATCGAGATGGAAATTGTGGGTCCGCTTCTCGAGCAGCTACTGAACTCTTAGGTTCTCCAGTCGGAAACGACCGCTCTCACCATTTCTGCCAAATCTAAGGCCGCAATAGGGCCACTAGCAGCAAGTCTGCGCGCAGCCTCAGTGTGGATCAAAACCGCGGTTTGAGCCACATCTAGTGGATCAAAGTCTTCATGGTGAGCCGCCAAGATTGCTCCCATAATTCCGGCAAGGACGTCGCCAGTTCCTGCGGTTGCCAAGTCGGCAGGGTTCGGACCAACCGAGACGGTTTCAAAGTCGGTATTAGCAATCACGGTGATACTGCCTTTTAGGCAAACTGTTTGTCCGGTTAGGTTTGCAAGTCTGCGAGCGATTATTTCTGGCTCGGCTTCGACCATGGCGCGATCGATTACCGAATCAAGTCGCGACACTAAAGCTGCCGCTTCACCGGCGTGCGGTGTAAGAATCACAGTTCCGGTAAGTGTGGCAAAATCACAAATTTCCAGGGCGCCAGCGTCGATGATTTTGGGCTCAGGTCCCTCAAATGCAGTGGTTAGTCTTTCGGCGTCTGCTGCTGTCAGACCCGAACCAAGTACCCATGCCGAAACTCGTCCGGGTTCACAAACCACTTCTGGTCTTGCCTCGAGAATAAGGGATTGGACGGATTTCGGCCCAAAATAACGAACCATGCCAATGCCAGTGCGAATAGCGGAAGTCACCCCGAGCAGCGCTGCACCCGGGTATGCAACTGAGCCGGTTATGAAGCCCGCAACCCCGCGCGAATATTTGTCGTCGGTGGTTTTTGGCAGTTGCAGATACTTTTGCAGGCGATTTGGAAGCACGGTTCTAGGCTAGAGGTTATGACCCTACTTTTTGAACCAATAACCGTTCGCAACCTGACCACACGCAATCGAATTTGGATTCCGCCAATGTGTCAGTATTCCTGCGATGATATGGACGGCGTGGTTGGTAACTGGGCATTGGTCCACTACACGAGCTTTGCCAAGGGTGGTGCCGGGCTAGTTATCGCCGAGGCAACCGGAGTTAGCCCGATTGGTCGAATTAGCCCATGGTGCGCCGGCATTTGGAACGATGAACAACAGATCGCTTGGGAAGCCGTTGTCGATTCGGTTCACCTGAACCAGGGCAAGATCGGAATCCAACTCGCGCATGCCGGTCGAAAGGGTTCAACCCATGCCGAGTGGACCGGAGTTGGCTCGGTGGCTATCAGCGAAGGCGGCTGGGAAACGGTTTCGGCAAGTGACCTGCCTTTCGAAGGTTATGCCAGCCCGCGAGCGCTTGA
>CANFJH010000055.1 GCA_947447395.1 Microbacteriaceae bacterium
ATGTGAACAACTGGGACTTGGTCGATGCGACCGCGCCATATTTGGGCGCTTATTTGGTAGAGACCGATGGCACAGCACTTCTAGGCGAGCTGGCAAAATCCAACGACCTTTGGCTAAACCGAATGAGCGTCATTTTCACCTTCGCATTCCTAAAGCAAGGAATCATCCAGCCAACACTTTGGATGGCCGAATACCATCTGGAACACAAGCACGATCTGATGCACAAGGCGGTCGGTTGGATGCTTCGGGAAATGGGCAAGTCACATCACAAGGCGTTGGTCAGTTTCTTGGAACAGCATGCAACCTCAATGCCGCGAACCATGTTGCGATACGCGATCGAGAAGTTTCCCGAAGGCGAACGCAAGGCCTGGTTACTTAGGAAATAGTTGCAGTTACCGGAACGTGGTCGCTAGGGCCTTCACCCTTGCGCTCATCGCGTTCGATCGACACCTCGGTCACACGCTCCGCAAAGCTATCGTTGCCAAGAATGAAGTCGATTCGCATGCCCTCGTTTTTTGGGAACCGTAACTGCTGGTAGTCCCAGTAGGTGTACGCCTGAGGAATTCTAGGACGAACTACATCGGTTAGCCCGATCTGCTCAAATGCCGAGAACGCCTGACGCTCTGGTGCCGAGACGTGCGTGGCGCCGGCGAAGTCGTCGATGTTCCAAACGTCGGTGTCTAGCGGCGCGATGTTGAAATCGCCCATGAGGGCAATCGGGGTTTCCGGCTCGTGTTCCAAAAACTCGGCGGTGGTAGCAGCCAGCGCCTCAAGCCATTCGAGCTTGTAGGTGTAATGTGCGTCCTCGAGGCTTCGGCCATTGGGAATGTAAAGGCTGGAAAGGCGAACGCCGTCAAAGGTCGCGGTTAGGGCTCTTGCCTCTTCCACGTCCTTGAAAGTTGGCATTCCAGAGAAACCAATTTCCACGTCTTCGGCTTCAATCTTCGATGCGAAAGCAACACCATTCCACTGGTTCAAACCGTGCATGGTGATTTTGTAACCGAACTTCTCAAATGCTTCAAAAGGAAACTGGTCTGGCTTGCACTTGATTTCCTGCATGGCCAATACGTCGCAGTTTGACCTCTCGAGCCAGTCGGTCACCCGACCAACTCGGGTTCGAATACTGTTCACGTTCCAGGTGGCGATGCGCATACATTAAGGCTAACTTGCCTTGGTTAGACTTGTGGCATGACCGAGAATTCTCCTGCCAAAGCGCGCCTAATTGAACTCGTTAAAGAGCTTGCCGTTGTGCACGGAAAGGTGACTCTTTCGTCTGGAATCGAAGCCGACTACTATGTTGATCTGCGTCGTGCAACGCTTCACCACGAGGCTGCGCCGCTGATTGGCCAGGTCATGCTCGACATGCTCGACGCTGCTGGCGTCACCGACTTCGCCGCTGTTGGCGGCCTAACCATGGGCGCAGACCCGGTGGCAACCGCAATCTTGCACCAGGCTGCAGCGCGCGGCCGCGTCATCGATGCCTTTGTTGTTCGCAAGGCTGCGAAGGCTCACGGAATGGGTCGTCAGGTTGAAGGCCCAGATGTTCGCGGCCGTAAGGTCATTGTGGTTGAAGACACCTCAACTACCGGTGGTTCGCCACTTACCGCAGCCAAGGCGCTTGAAGAAGCCGGCGCCATCATTGTTGCCGTGGCCACTGTAGTCGACCGCTCGACCGGTGCTCAGAAAATTATCGAGGACGCCGGTTACCCATACTTCAGCGCCATCGGTTTGACCGATTTGAATTTGGCTTAATTGAAGCAATTCGTTCGTCTGCAGCTGGCCTCGATTGCCAGCCTCATCGGTGGTTCGATGATGTTCATGACCATGCCTTGGCTAACCATCAAGCTAACCGGCTCGGCAACCATGGCTGGGCTTGTTATTGCCGTTTGTTCTGTTCCCGGCCTGTTGCTTTCACCATTCATGGGTTCGCTAATCGACTCGATCGGTCGCCGAAAAATGTCGATCGCGGTAGAAGCCGTCACCGTTCTTACTACGATCGCTTACCCAATTTTGAACGGCATCACGCCGTTGACGCTGCCACTCCTTTTGATCATGGGCGTTATTCGAGCCACCTTCAGCGGCGGTTCAATGACTTCTCGAAAGTCGCTACTTCCAGATGTTGCCCGTGAAGCCAAGATGTCGCTTGATAAGGCCAACTCGATTCACGAGGCCTTAGCTGCCGCCGCGTTCGCAACCGGTCCTGCGATTGCGTCCTTGTTGATTGCCGCCTACGGCGTGATGTCCTCATTCTGGGTATCGGCCATTTTCATCGGTCTTTCAGCAATTTTCGCTACGACGATTCGAGTCCACGAGCACAAGGAAGATGGTGCCGAAGAGCGAGGAGATACTCCTTGGCTCGCCTATGCAGCCCAAGGTTTCAAGGCGCTCGGAAAACTTCCCGCAGTACTGATCATTTTCGTGATCGTTATCTGTTTGGCTCTTCTCTACATTCCATCAGAGCTAGTGGTTCTGCCGAAGTATTACCAGAGCATCGGCGACCCTCAAACGCTTGGGCTTTTGCTAATGGTGATGGCGCTGTCAACTTCGGTGGGTTCGCTACTGTTCTCGCGCTTCACAAAGTATCTGTCTTACTCAAACATTCTGCGCTTCACCGGTTTCGGTGTTGCCTTGCCAATGATTCCGATGGCGTTCCTGCCACCAACCCCAATCATGCTGCTATGCGGTTTCGTGCTCGGCTTTGCGTGGGGTCCGATGCCTCCGCTACTTAACACGGTAATTCAGCGTAAGGTTCCACCGAGCATGCGCGGTCGAGTGTTCTCAGTCGAAATGACAATTTGGAACGCGGCGCCGATGATTTCGATGGTGTTCGCTGGAGCAGCCGTTGACGCCTTCGGCGTGCAGCCGGTGTACTTCACCATCGCAGGCCTAATGTTGGTTGCCGTAACTGTGGTTGCTGTTCAGCCAGCTCTCAAGGAACTAAACACTCACGACGATTAGTCGAGTAGGTCGCCGATCGAGTTCAGAATTTCGTTCGGGCGGAACGGGTATTTTGCAATCTCGGTGTCGTCGGCAATTCCGGTGAGAACTAGGACGGTGTGCAGTCCGGCCTCGATGCCTGCCACCACGTCGGTGTCCATTCGGTCGCCAATCATGCCGGTACTTTCGGAGTGAGCGTTGATCTTGTTCATCGCTGAACGGAACATCATCGGGTTTGGCTTGCCAACGATGTAAGGCTCCTTGCCGGTCGCCTTGGTGATTAGAGCGGCCACGGAACCGGTCGCAGGTAGTGGTCCGTCTGCCGATGGCCCGGTTGCGTCAGGGTTGGTCGCGATGAAGCGTGAGCCGGCGTTGATCAAACGTATCGCCTTAGTCAGGTTGTCAAAGTTGAAGTTTCTAGTTTCGCCGAGAACCACGTAGTCGGGGTTCACATCGGTTTGAACGTAACCAATTTCGTGCAGGGCGGTGGTCATGCCGGCTTCACCTAATACGAAGGCAGTGCCTTTCGGTTTTTGCGAGTGCAAGAAATCTGCGGTGGCAAGTGCCGAGGTCCAGATGCTTTCTTCCGGAATGTTTAGGCCGGTAGCCTGTAGCCTGGCGGCCAAATCGCGCGGGGTGTAGATCGAGTTGTTGGTGAGCACCAGGTAGCGAAGCCCCTGATCCTTCCACTGCTGAAGAACTTCGGCGGCGCCTGGTAGGGCGACACCTTCGTGCACGAGCACGCCGTCCATGTCGGTAAGCCAGCACTCAATTTTTCTGCGGGTTGTCATGTGCCAAGCCTATCCAACTGAGGTGAACGGCAGGCATGCTCTTAGACTTGAGAGGTGTCCACGCCTCGCAAAATCCTGAACAAGTTGCCGCAGCGGCAACTGAGTTGGGTAATCAACGCCTTGCGCAAGGAGACCACCGGCGGGGTACTACTTTTGCTCGCCGCCGTGGCTGCTTTAGTTTGGGCAAATTTGGATTTTGCGGGCTACAGCTTTCTTCGTGATTTTAAGTTCGGGCCTTCGGACCTAACCCTGTCCTTCGGCCACCTGGCCTCTGATGGCCTTTTGGCCATCTTCTTTTTCGTGGCGGGCATGGAACTTAAACACGAGCTTGTCGTTGGATCGCTAAAAGACAAGTCGATTGCGGCAGTTCCTATTGCTGCCGCCATCGGAGGAATGGCGGTCCCGGCACTGCTATTTTTTGCATTTAACGCGGGGTCGACTACGTCGACTGGTTGGGGAATCCCAATGGCTACCGACATCGCCTTTGCTCTGGCCGTGCTGGCAGTTGCCGGAAAACGCCTACCAATCGAACTTCGTGCTTTCCTTCTAACTCTTGCGGTTGTCGATGACCTAGGCGCAATTCTGGTCATCGCCATTTTCTACACAGCAAGCATCAACCTCATTGCACTGCTGGCAGCCGTTGCAGCAATTGCAACCTTTGGTTTCTTGCAGGCGAAGAATGTTCGCGGCTGGTACTTCTATCTACCACTCGCGCTTTTAGGTTGGGCGTCTCTTCTCGAAAGTGGTGTTCACGCAACCATCGCAGGTGTTGCCATGGGCTTACTCATGAACCTCAAAACTTCCGATCGTGTAATGCACTTTGTGCACCCGGTTTCAGCTGGCTTCGCGGTTCCGGTGTTCGCGTTCTTCAGTGCTGGTGTTTATCTTCAAGACATAAATATTGGCCAATTAGTGACTTCACCGGTAGCGATTGGTATTTTGGTGGCGCTAGTGCTTGGAAAGCCAATCGGCATTGTTGGCACCTCTTGGTTGCTTGCCAAGTTCAGTAGGGCAAGCCTGTCTGATGGTCTTTCATGGTGGGATGTGTCCACAGTTGGGCTCCTGGCCGGAGTTGGTTTCACCGTCTCGCTTCTAATAAACGAGCTAGCCTTCAAGGCAAACCATGAGTCGGAGTCAATCGGAATTCTCGCGGTGTTGGTATCTTCTACTTTGGCGGCAATTCTTGCGACGATCGCCATCCAGTTCAGAAACAGAGCGTATATAAAATGACGAATCACGAACCTTCTCCGGAAGCAACCACCTGGGGAGTTGGCCCGCATGCCAAGCCTTGGCCGACCGGCGAACAGTTCGATCCTGAACTTTTGGAAAACGGCGACACCCGCAACGTTCTCGACCAGTATCGCTACTGGAAGATGGAAGCAATTGTGGCCGAACTTGATAGTCGCCGTCACGGTTTCCATGTTGCAATCGAAAACTGGCAGCACGATCTAAATATCGGTTCAATCGTTAGAACAGCTAACGCCTTCCTGGCCTCCGAGGTTCACATCATTGGAAACCGCCGATGGAACCGCCGCGGCGCCATGGTCACCGACCGCTACCAGCACGTGCGTCATCACCCAACCGTCGACGACTTCCTAGCCTGGGCGAAATCAGAGAATCTTCCAATCATCGCAATCGACAATGTGCCCGGCTGCAAGAAGATTGAGCAGTACGAACTGCCTGAGAACTGCGTTTTGCTGTTCGGCCAAGAAGGGCCAGGGCTCAGCGAGGAAGCGATTAACTCTTCCGAAGTCGTTTTAGAAATCAGCCAGTTCGGCTCCACACGTTCAATCAATGCCAGTGCGGCTGCGGCAATTGCCATGCACTGTTGGATTGAGCAGCACATCTTTTAGTTATTTCCAGCAGGTCGAATCGTCGAGGTCCACGTAGTCTTCGAAATCACTTGTGGCATCGGTTCCAAACTCTATTACTCGACTCTTCCCTTTGGCGAGCCTGGCGAAGTCGTCGCTGAAGCTATCAACTTCTTCATCATCCGCGGTGTACACGGTGCCATCGAGCGTGATTTTTGAGCAGGTTTTGAGAGCTGTTACCTTGAGAATCAGACACATATCAAAGGTGCAGTTTCTCGAGCTGGAATCAGTAATGTCGACCACCTTCAATCCAGTCGGCCAATAATCTAAAACCTCTGGTTTCGGCGTCGCCGTTTTTGTCGGTGTGGGTGTCGGAGTTGACACCGGTTTCTTGGTTGGTGTCGGGGTAATCGGCGAGGTTGGCGTTGGTGTCTTAGAGGGAGCTGGCGAGACTGCAACGTGACTTGGCGCAAACCAGCCAATGATTAAGGCAATCGCAATCAAAGGCAGCCAAATCAGTTTCATTTTCCCCATGCACCAAGGCTACTGCCGGGCAGGGACACCGAGGATTTAGGGTAAAATTAACGAGTGTCCAATTCGGTCACAAATCCCAGCTTTGAAGAGGGGTAGCCATGCCTGCAGTAGTAATCATCGGCGCACAGTGGGGCGACGAAGGTAAGGGTAAGGCGACAGACCTACTCGCCGAGCACATTGACTACGTGGTCAAGTTCAATGGCGGCAACAACGCCGGCCACACAGTGGTTATCGGCAATGAAAAGTACGCACTTCACCTGCTGCC
>CANFJH010000056.1 GCA_947447395.1 Microbacteriaceae bacterium
CTGGTGGTGAAACGGCACTCATGTTCGGTGGAACCTATGTTGCAGCGCTGATTCAGGTAGCTACCTTGGCGGTAGTGCTCGAATTGCTGTCTCAGTACACAATCAAATTCAATGCAGCCTCAGGCGCGGTAACAGGATTCTTGCTCGCGCTAGGTTTCACAGCCTTTGGGTCTCTTTCACACCGCATGTTCAGCCATAATGAAAACAAGGTTTACAAGTCGATCCTGGTTTGGTTAATTGAAGTCGGGCAAGATGTCCTGTCACTGACTATTGCCGGGGCAATCCTGGGCGCTTGGGTCTAATTTCTTTTAGCTGCAGCTTATGTGGCTAGTACTTGCACTCGGTAGTGCAATTTTTGCGGGATTAGTTTCGGTACTTGGTAAACGCGGGCTGGTTGGGGTTTCTTCAAATCTGGGCACCGCTATCAGGTCGTTGGTGGCACTTGGTTTGTCATGGGTTCTGGTTTTTGTTAGTGGTTCGATTAGCTCGCTTGGTTCCCTAAATATTCAAAATCTTTTGTTTTTACTCTTATCTGGTTTGGCTACTGGTGCATCGTGGTTGCTTTACTTCCGGGCTATTCAACTTGGGCGGGTAACTCAGGTTGTGGCGGTTGACCGTACGTCATTATTAGTTACCGGCTTGCTGGCAATTCTGTTCTTTGGTGAGACAAATAACCTGGTGTTGAAGGTTGCTGGTTTGGTTGTTGTGCTTATTGGAACCTGGGTGTTGATTGCTCCCGATCGCCAGGCAAAGTCGGGGTTTGCGTGGTTTTTTCCCGCGCTTGGTTCGATGCTTTTCGCAGTTGCTACTACCATTTTGGCTAAATTCGGCCTTGCTGGGGTTGACTCCACTTTGGCGACCGCGATTCGCACGCTGGTGGTTGTTGCTTTCGCATTCGGAATTGTTTGGAGTCGCGGCGAACTTAGTTTGGTGAAGGAATTGAACCGAACGAAACTTTGGTTCTTGTTATTTAGCGGTCTCGCTACGGGTGCATCATGGCTGAGTTTTTTCGGCGCACTAAAGCTTGGAGAAGTGAGCCAAGTTTTGCCGGTTGATAAGTTGAGTATCCTTTTCGCCGCCGGTTTTGCTTACCTGTTTTTGGGTGAGCGAATCAGGTTTAGAGAGGCTATCGGCCTTGCGTTAGCGCTATTGGGAACCCTATTGCTCATTTGGTAGCTCGGTTTTGGTAAATGTCTCGCCTACTGGCAAAATAGAACCCTGCTGTATTTGTAACTCACAGCGAACTAAATCTCAGACTAGGGGTCTAATTGGGAATCTTTGGTAATAAGCCAAGCGACGCAGAAGCGGAGATCGACTCCTTTCTGGCGCAGAAGATTCTGCTCCCGCAAACCTTTTTGAGGGCCAACATCGGCGAAGAACACATCCGAATTTACGGAGACGCTCGCTTTGCCATTACTCGTCAGAACCTTCTAAATCGCGCATCTGAAAACGGCGAGCCATTTTGGCACGGCAAGGTTTTTCTAAAGTGTCGAAGCTCAATTGACGAGCGCCCGGTTCCAAGTCTTGTCTTTGATGTGATGTTTGATGGCAAGCCAATCGGTTTGATTAGCGAGTTTGACTCGGTCGCTCGCAACCTCTTGAACTTTGAACTTGATCAGAAGTATGTTGCCAGAGCGGTAATTCGCGCCGACCTAATCGGAAACCTGGTTCACCTGTTCATCAATGTTTCGAACACGCTCTAACTTTTTAGAGTGTTTTGCGATTTCACTAAGTTGAAATAAGCGCCCTTAGCCTTCAAGAGTTCATTATGCGTTCCGCGTTCCACGATCTTGCCATGGTCGAGCACAATAATCTGATCTGCATTCACCACCGTGGAAAGTCGGTGAGCGATTGCAATGGTCGTGCGGTTAGCGGTCGCTGCGTCTAAGGTGGCCTGCACAATGCGCTCCGAGTTGGTGTCCATGGCGCTGGTTGCTTCGTCGAGGATAACCACTGGAGGGTCTTTCAATAGAACCCGAGCAATGGCAATGCGCTGCTTTTCGCCCCCGCTTAGTCGGTAACCGCGCTCACCAACCATGGTTTCGTACCCCTTAGGAAAGCTCATGATCACGTTATGAATGTTGGCTGCTTTTGCGGCAGCGACGATTTCATCTTGGGTAGCATTCGGCTTGGCATAAGCGAGATTTTCGCGAATGGTGTCGTAGAACAGGTAAGTTTCTTGATTCACAATTCCAATCTTCTGAATTAGCTCTTCCTGATTTAGTTCTCGAACGTCGGTGCCGGCAAATTCAACGCTGCCTTTGGTGATGTCATAGAAGCGAGGAATTAGGTAGCTGATGGTGGTTTTACCAGAGCCAGATGCACCAACGAGTGCAACATATTGACCTGGCTTGACATCGAATGAGATGCCCTTGAGGGTTGGTTCGGCTTTCTCGCCGGCTTCAGGGTAGGCAAAAGTTACGTTTTTGAATTTGATCTCGCCAAGTTTCTTGCCATTAATCGACTTTGTTTGCTCGGCATTCTTTATGGCCGGTTTCAAGTCAAAATACTCGAAGATTCGAGCGAACAGGGCCTGGGATGTTTGAAGGTCCAGGCTAACCTGCAGCAGGTTCATCATTGGGAACAGAAGCCTTGCCTGAGCAGTGGTAAACGCCACCACGGTACCAATTGAGATTGGGTCCAACTGCAAAATAAGTACACCGGCACAAAGGTAAATGACAGCTGGGATAGAAGACATGAATACTTGGACGAGCGCAAAGAATGTTTGACCACTCATGGTCTGGCGCACTTGCAATGAGATCTGGTTTTTGTTTTCGCTCTCGTAGCGTGAGACTTCGCTAGCCTGGCGGCCAAAGCTCTTGGCTAGCAAAATACCGCTCACCCCAAGCGACTCTTGGGTGATTGACGACATTTCGCTGAGTGACTCTTGGGTCTTGCTGGCAATCTTCGCGCGAACCTGACCAACTTTTCGTTGCAATAAAACCATGAGCGGCAACATGATTAGTGCCACGAGCGTTAGTTTCCAGCTGAGCAATAACATTGCAACCATCGACGCCAGGACGGTTACCGAACTGCCAAGCACGCTGCTGATGGTGTTACTGAGCACCCCGGCAACGCCGCCAACATCGTTAGATAACCTTGACTGGATTGCGCCAGTTTTGGTTTTCGTAAAAAAGGCAAGCTCCATCGATTGCAGGTGAGCAAACATGCGAACCCGAAGCGAACCCATAACCTTATTTCCAACCGTCGAGGTCAGGTAAGTTTGCCAAACACCTAGGGCAGCGGCCACTAACCAAATGCCAATCATGGTGAAAACAAATGTGGTTAGAAGCGCTAAGTTGGGTTTTCCGTTTTTCGGGAAAAGTCCGTCGTTGAAAGCGCCCTGAATGAGTAGCGGCGGAAGGACCGACAGCCCCGCACTAATCAAAACCAGAACGACAGTTGCGGTGAGTGGTCCGCGGTGTGGCTTGAACAGGTCAAAAATTCGCCCGAGTAAGTTTTCGATTTTGGGGGCTTCTGCGTTTCGTTCACGTATCTTGTCTGGATCTGTTGAAAATCGACCCATTGGGCCACCGCCACCGTGCATGCTCATGCTTTGAGTCTAGGCTTAGGCAATGGACCTAAAAGACATTCAAATCACACCTGAGCTTCGCGGAGTATTGGCCGTGCCCGAAGGCAAAGGGCCTTTCCCTGCTGTGGTCATGGTTCATGAAGTTTTTGGAATCGATGATGCGATGCGTTCTCAGATTGCTCGACTTGCCTCGACTGGGTATGTGGTTCTCATGCCTGACCTGTTCAGTCGCGGAGGAGCTAGGAAGTGCCTCAATGCTACTTTCCGCGCTCTCACCTCCGGAGAGGGCCAGGCCTTCGAAGATGTTGCCAGCGCAAAGCACTATCTGATGTCTCGCGATGACGTAACCGATAAAACTGGCGTAATCGGCTTCTGCATGGGTGGCGGTTTTGCGCTGATGCTGGCCAATAAGGGCTACGACGCCGCGTCGGTGAACTACGGAATGTTGCCGAAAGACCTCGACGCCGTGCTCGGCGGAGCCTGCCCAATCATTTCTTCGTACGGAGCGAAAGACAGCCAACTCAAAGGAGCATCGGAGAAATTGGAAGCGACGCTAACCAATCTTGAGATTGCCCACGATGTTAAGGAATACCCAAATTCGGGTCACGCGTTCATGAACCCGCATCAGGCCGGTGGCCCATTCTTTGGTTTCCTGCTTGGCAAGGTCATGGGAGCGAAACCAAACCCAGACGACGCTGCCGATGCCTGGCAGCGAATCGAGTCGTTTTTTGGTGAACACCTAAAGGACGCCTAATGAAGGTCGATATCTGGTCCGACGTTCAATGCCCTTGGTGCTACATCGGAAAGCGCAAGTTTGAGGCGGCAGTCGCCCAGTTCGGTAAGCCAGTTGAGGTTGAATATCACTCATACCTGCTGAACCCAGAGGCACTGATTGATTACCCAGGAACCACCGCAGACTATCTGAGCGACAAGATGGGCATTTCCGTGGAGAAGGTGGCATCGATGCATGAACGAGTCACCGAAATCGCGGCATCGGTCGGTTTGAACTATGACTTTGCCAACCAAATACAAACCAACACCACGAAGGCTCACGAGCTTCTCCACTGGGCAAAGCAGTTCGGCAAGCAGGCCGAGTTGAAAGAGCGACTGATGGCAGCCCACTTCGAAGAGGGACTTCACGTTGGTCGCCTGGAAGTTTTGGCTCAGCTTGCTGCCGACGTTGGTCTCGACCGGGGAACGGCTCTAGAGGTTCTGGAGTCTGGAGAATATTCTCAAGACGTTACTGCCGATATCGCTCAAGCTTCCGCTTATGGCATTACCGGCGTGCCATTTTTCGTAATTGATGGAAAATTTGGTCTTTCAGGTGCTCAGGAAACCACGACGTCCCTAGAGATCCTAGAAAAGGCAGCTTCAGAGCTTTAGCGGGCGATTTGGTTGACTAAGAAGTGCCAACCGAGCCACCACCAGCCGAGGATGATTGCCACGCGAGTGGTTCGGTGGTGAAGGATGCGGTCCATCAAGATTCCAACTTTGTGGAGTTTGATCCGTTCAAACTTTGAAAGAAGCCAGAGCATGATGCCGAGGACTAGCAGACCCAGATAGCCACCGATGACGATTGAGGAATCGCTCACTTTCGCCCCCAAATTCTCAGGATTCCAACACCCATAAATAACCAAAGCACGACAAACACGGTTTGACCGACGGTTGAATCTAGGAACGGGTCGATGAGGACCGAAATCGTTGGGTGTGTGTAAAGGCTGTTATCGAGCTGTCCTTGGATGTTTGCAGCAAACTCCCAAGCACAGAGCAACAGACTCAGAATCATCCAGACCAGTTTTGTCCTTGCCATAACCTTGTCCGGCTTTTCTTTGGGTCCGTGATCTTTATGCCAAACCAGGTATAGAGCAACCGGCAGTACGGCAATCATGATTGCGCCTTGGAGGTATGTGTGCCGCGGGAAGAAGCTCAGCGTGATTCCTAGAACCAGCATGGTCACGGCAATCATGGCGTTGCTTACCGTTGGTCGCTCCTGCAATGACTTTTTGAAAAACCCAGCGGCATCAAGCCAAACCAAGAGAGTGCTTGAGCCAAAAATTAACGTGTCAATCGGGGAACCTCGAAAGACCTGCAGGGAAGTGGTTACCAAAAAGACCCACACCCACGGATTGGTGATACCCCAACGTTTAAAGAACGACACCATGCCTACAACCTAGCAGGCATGGTGTCGAGGAATACTTCTTACTCCTGGCAGGTGCAGAGTTGCTCGGGGGTAAAGCCCTCCAAAGCTTCCTCAATGTGCTGGCCACAGCCAGCCCAAGTTACTTTGCCGCAGGTGTTACAGCTTGCTGGTGCACACATTGGTTTCTCCTTTTTCTTACTTCGCACCAAAGAGGCGAGCGAAGAATCCTGGTTTCTTTGGGTCGTTCTCGTGACCCTGGCATTGCTGCGACTTTGGAATTCCGCGCATTACTTGGTTCACGTGCTGGCCACAGCCAGTCCAGCTTGCTTTACCGCACTTGCGGCAGGTTACTTTTTGGCACATAGTTATGCCCTTTCTCTTGAATCGTGGCCGGCTCGCCAAGTTAGGTAGCCGCCATCGAGGTTCAGGGCGTCGATGCCATGACCTCGAAGTATTTGGGTTGCGGTGTGGCCGCGCTGGCCCACCTGGCAGTGAACCAGCACTCGCTTTCCACGTAGTTCTTCGATGTGGTTTCGAAGTTCGTCCACACTGATGTTGATTGATCCTGGAGTGGTGC
>CANFJH010000057.1 GCA_947447395.1 Microbacteriaceae bacterium
CACAAGCTCCTTGCCCCCTGGGTTTTAATGCGTTCCACACGAGGTGTTTTTCACGGCGACGTCACGGTGACTGTGCTGATTCCGGCACACAACGAAGAGGAACTAGTTGGCGCGACCATTGACTCGCTAATGACCCAGAGTCGCAAGCCTGAGCGCGTGATTGTTATTGCAGATAACTGCACAGATAGGACTATCGAAATCGCCAGGAGCCGAGGCGTAGAGGTTTTTGAAACAGTTGGCAACACCCAGAAAAAGGCCGGCGCCTTGAACCAGATCCTGGCTCAGTTGCTGCCTGGCCTCGGTGAAAATGACACAGTTATGATCATGGACGCCGACACGGTGCTTCGTCCTGGCTTTATCAAGACTGCCGTTCAACACTTTGTGCGCGACCGCGGACTTAGCGCAATTGGTGGCCTGTTCTACGGCGAGAAGCGAAATGGTCTTCTGGCTCAGATTCAGCGCAACGAATACACTCGCTATTCGCGCGAAATCAATCGCCGTAAGGGTCGCGTTTTCGTGCTCACCGGCACTGCATCGATTTTCCGTGCAAGGTCGCTTCGCATAGTGGCCGAGGAACGCGGGCACCTACTTCCTGGAACCAAGGGAAACGTTTACGATACTCACGCACTGACCGAAGACAACGAGTTGACGATCGCGCTCAAGACTCTTGGTGCACTTATGACTTCGCCAGCAGAGTGCATGGTCGAAACCGAGCTTATGCCGACATTTCGGGCACTCTGGCGTCAACGCCTCCGTTGGCAGCGCGGAGCCATGGAAAACATCGCTACCTACGGAATTACTTCAACCACCGCTCGTTACTGGTCTCAACAGCTGGGGCTCGCGTATTCTGTCTTTGCTCTCTGGACTTACTTTGCCCTGATCTTCTTGCAATTGGTGAGTGCCGACGTTTGGATTTGGTACCCGTTCTGGCTAATTATGGCCGCAGTCTTTATTGCCGAAAAGGTTTGGACTGTTCGGAAAGGTGGCTGGAAGGCGATGTTGCTCGCGATGTTCCTGGTGCCGGAACTGTTGTATGACACTTACTTAGATCTGATCTTCGTCAAGGGCGTTTTCGATATGGTACTCAGACGGGAAGCCAAATGGGGCCACGAGAGCATCGCAGAGGAGGCTAAATAATGTTGAGTGCCACAATTCAAGCTGGAGTTCTACTTCCCGAGACATTTTTACACACCAGGTTTTTTGTGATTCTGGCAACCGTAGTGGCACTAAATACAGTGATCTACGCCGCACTTTCGCTGGTGCACATTTTCCCGAAGTTGTTCAAACCAAACTGGATTCGCGGCCACAGAAATCGCCGAGTCACTAGAAGTATCTTCCCGGACGGTCCGAAATAGTTATTTGCTAACTGGTAGGTCTCTGGGATCAACCGGTTGGCCGAAGTACCAGCCCTGGGCGTAGTCGGCACCAGTCGAACGAACCATCTCAAGTTCAGCAAGGGTTTCAACACCTTCAACGATGACCTTGGCACCGAGTAGATGAGCGAGCTTGTTGGAAATTTCCAGCAACCCTTTTGCCTTATGAGCGTCATCGATGTGAAGCAGTGAACCATCAACCTTCAGGTAATCAAAACTTACCTCGGCAATAGAACCCAGGCTAGTCAGACCAGAACCAAAATCGTCGATGGCAATCTTCACGCCGTGGGAACGTAGCTCGTGCAATTGGGCAAGAAGTCGGCCGCGGTTTTCGGCAACGGCTGTCTCGGTCATTTCGATGATTAGTTCGCAGCCGCAGTCCCTGTTGCGTTCCAACATCTCCTTGATAAGCGTTGAGAAGTCGTTGTCGCTTTCAAGAGTTCTGGCGCTCAGGTTGAACGAAACGCAGTGGCCGCCGCCCTCGAAAAGCTTGGTGTGGGTCTTTTCGAGGCTCATCAAACCCCACCTATCGATGTACTCAATCACGCCAATTTCTTCGGCTAGTGGAATAAACACAGCCGGGCTGATTGAACCCAAGCCAGGAATTACCCAGCGGCAGAGTGCTTCGTAGGCAAAAATTCGACCATCGACTACCGAGTTGATTGGCTGATAAACCCAGTACATACCCTCAGGTGGTGAATCTTCCGCAGTGAGTCGCCCAAGGATGTCGCGAATAGTTGCTTCGAGCGCGGTGGACTCGTGGAAAATCTGCGGGTCACCGATTCGACCTGAGTTCACCATGGCGAGGTTTGCCTGCTCGAAAAGAGAATCCACGTTTCGATCGTGGGCGTTTTGAGCCACCGTGGCACCGAGTGAAATTTCAATCAGGAATGGGAATCGGTTCGACCGGTTTAGCTTTGCAACAGCCTCGGTGATTAGTGCCAGGAAAGTTCTAGGACGCTCCCAATCCTTGGAAAGGAGCGAATATAGAGCGGGTGAGATCTTTCCCACCGATTCCAGCCCATGAATGGACCCAAGCATTTTGCCGAATTCCTGAATTAGTGAGTCACCAACGTCTGCGCCATATTGGGAATTGATTCGAGCCATATTCTTGATCAAAACCATACCCAAAACGGCATTTTGCCTGTCTAGAAGTTGGTGGAGGCGCTGTGTGAACTCTTCACGTGTTTGCAGCTGCTCATCGGCAGGAAAGTTACTGGTCAAGGTGGCCTCCGTAGTAGATGCTACCCCCCTTTTTAGCTACTTAGAGGCCAACCGAACATCGATCAAATATTTATTTCGACCCTCGTATTTCGCTTGATACATGACTTTGTCGGCAAAGCGCATGACTTCAGGAGTCTTCTCACTTCCATCGGTCAAAACTGCACCCGCTGAGCACGTGATTGTTAGGTCAGGGGTGTCGTGATTGAAGGGGCGCTGCATTGCCCGAAAAACTTCGTCCATAAGATCGGCAAGATGCGCTCTGTCACGCAAATCCTCCAAGACGATTGCAAATTCATCTCCAGCTATTCTCGCAACTAGTGCCGATTCCGGTAATGAGTGCCGAATGCGTTTTGCAAATGATGCCAAAAGGCGATCACCGATGTCGTGACCATAAGTGTCATTAACGTTTTTGAAATAGTCGATGTCGACGTATACAAAAGCAGCGAGACTACCATCGTGTTTCGCCACTTCAAGACACTTGGCTAAATAACTTTCGAGCTTTGCACGGTTAGGCATACCGGTTAGGTAGTCATGCTCAGTCAACCAAACCAATCGTTGGTGCTCTCTGCGTTCTTCACTTACGTCACGGAAAGTTGTCATAACTTCGTCAGTGCCAAATGGAACTACTGTGTTCTCGTATAAGCCCGTCCAGCCTGTTGGAGACTCGACTTTCACAATTTCTGTTTTGGGCTCTCCGTCTTTCAGAGCTAACTCGAACAATTTGTGAAGTCCTTCAGACTGCTCGGCACCAACCACATCTGTAAGTTCATGACCAATTAGCGCTTCTGGCTCACGTCCGGTTGGGGCAGAACCAGCCTGGTTTATGAAAAGTAAATCAAAACCTGAAATTTCATTATGAGAGTTGTGCTTGACCCTCCAAATAGCGAAACCGTCTTTACTCGCATTCAAAGCCTCACTCATTGCACTGAGTTGTTCACTCATTGCGATGCCTACTGGCTTGACTTCACCCATTAAATCCCCAACATCCCTCTAGTTGGAGTATAACTACTCACTAAAGTCTAGAGACAGCCCTTGGATGTTAGAATCTACAAGGACGTTTAGGCAACTAAGCTCCTATGGGCCTCTAGCTCAGTTGGTTAGAGCAACGGACTTTTAATCCGTGGGTCGTCGGTTCGATCCCGACGGGGCCTACAAAATAAAAACCCCCGAAACTTTTCGGGGGTTTTTTTTCGCGCTGAACTACTTCTTTTTGGCTTGCTTTTCAGCGCGCTTCTCTTTTAGAGATTTAGCTGGCTCTTTCTTGGTGTTCTTCTGAGCCTTTTGTTCTTTTTGAGCCATGATTTCCTAACCTGGAACCACCATGGCTCCAATTGGAACTTTATCGTGGATAAATCAACTTGAAATGATTTCGACCCAAAAGTGGTTGAACAGATTAGAGATGGAAGGACGTCATGTTTGATGGCAAATGTGTTTTAGTGATCGGCGCCTCTGGAGTTCTAGGGAGCGAGTTCTGCTCACAACTTTTGAATGCAAGGGCGCTAGTTTTCGGTACGGCTAAGAACGGTGAAAGCTCCCAACGCTTGCGTGCCGATTTGTCGGCGCGGTTACTTGTCGACTTAGAGTCTCGCGCGAGCATTTCGGCCCTCACACATTACTTGAAGGAGCTACCAACTCCAGTTGATGGGATCATTTTGGCCAGCGGGCTGGTTGCTTTTGGATCGGCTGCTGATACGCCTGCTGAAGTAACTCACCGCTTGATGCAAGTGAATGCCTTGGGTCAGATTCAGCTGGTACAGGAATTGTTACCAAAACTAAAAGAATCTGCAGCGGCTAAAAGAAACCCATTTGTGCTTTCAATCAGCGGGGTGATTTCTGAAAATCCAATAGCCGGACTCTCTTCTTATTCTGCGAGCAAAACCGCCCTGCACGGTTATTACAAGGCAACCACTAGGGAATTCAGAAAACTCGGAATCGCTTGGGTAGACGCAAGACCCGGTCATACCGAAACCGGTCTATCTGGTAGGGCAATCTTCGGAACTGGTCCAAATTTTGGCTCCGGGCTCGAACCTAAAATGGTTGTTAGGAAAATTCTTGCCGGCATTGAAAACTCGGAGACTGATCTACCTAGCGCCTCGTTTATTTAGGTGTTTCGTACAATGCCAATTGATTGTGAATTCGTTCAAATGCCTTCAGCAGTTGGGACAGTTCGCAGGTCGATCGGCTGACCAAATAGCCATCCCTGAGCAAATGTAGCGCCGACTTCTTTAGCCAAATCAAGGTCTGCTTCAGTTTCAACCTTTTCAACAATCACTTCAGCCCCAACCAACTGGGCAAACTTCATCCCTAGTTCCAACAACCCTTTGCTCAAGTCTGGTCGCTCAACTTGGAGCAACGAGCCGTCGAGTTTCACGAAGTCGGTTGGCAGGCTGCTAATAATGCTAAGGCTGGTTTTGCCAGTACCGAAATCATCTATGGCTATCTTTGCGCCACGTTTACGCAAGCCAGTCAACCCCATGGTTAAGTCAATTTGATTTTCAATTACCGAAGTCTCGGTGAGCTCAAAAATTAGTGAAAAGTGCGCTTCCTTAATTCGAGGTAAAAGGCGATCAACTGCCGAGAAAAATTCATGGTCATTCCCGAGAGTTTGTGCACTGATGTTGATGGAAATCGCTTGCCCGCCGAGTTCAACCAGCCTTGGGTAAGCCGCTTCTACTGCCTTTAGCGTCCAGAAGTCGATTAACTGAACCAGGTTCAGGTCCTCTGCGATCTGAATAAAAACTTCCGGAGAAACAGACCCAAGAGTTGGGCTTTGCCATCTGCACAACGCTTCATAGCCGAATAGCTCTCTCGTTGCCACGTAATTAATCGGCTGGAAAACCCAGTGCATTCCCTCTGGGGGTGCAGAACCAGGACCAAGCCGAGCAAGTTCGTGGCGAACCTGTTCAGACGTTGCCACCTGAACGTCGGAAAGTTCTGGAAGTCCGGTTCTAGTTGACTTCATTAATGCCAAATTGAGGCGAGCATCCCAGTCTTTGGCTATTAGTTCTGAGTCATGTTCGGTAACAACTCCACCGATGCTGGTTTCTAAAAGAAACCGGAAATGGCCAGAAACGTTTATTTCGGCAACCAAAGCCTTTACTTGCTGAATGAAGTAAATCGGATTAGATGCATCGAGCGCTCGAATTGAGAACAAGACTGCCGAGACACGAATTACTTCGGCAACGCCTACCATTTCGGTCAGCTTTTTTGAAAGCTCCGAAATTGCTAACTCCCGTTGCTCGCGGCCAAATTCAACCTCAACGATTGGAATGTTAATCAAGAGCACTTTTACCAAAAGCAGGTCCTGCTTGTGAACTAGCGCATCGACACCACTTAAGAATTTTTGCTGAGCACCTGGAATTGCCCCCACCCCATCGGAAGTCATAATTCGCCTTACCTCTCAGCTCCCCCTTAGTCTACGCTCGAGAACTCTTGCGCTGTCCCACATGGATAACGATCACGGTCACCGCTAGGTAAAGCGATTGGCTGACTGCAACCACTCGTTCCCACACGCCTACGCTGGTGGCGGCTGGGTC
>CANFJH010000058.1 GCA_947447395.1 Microbacteriaceae bacterium
CGTAGGTGAAGTGGTTGCTGTTGCCGATCTTGGGGTAGCTGGCGCATAAGTGAAGGTACCGCTGGAAAGAGTAATTGACGTAATCGCTGCCTTGTTGATTACCAAGGTTCCGGTTGTGGTACCGGTGTAGTTACCATCGGTAGAGTTCACAACCACCGTGTAGCTACCTGCGTTAGTTGGTGCCGTAGTTGAGGTTGCGTAGGTCACATTCAAACCGGTGTAGTTCACCGTGTTGGAAATAGTCGGCTGAACGTTTGAACCAGTGGCCACGGTGAAGGCTGCTGCGCGAGGAGTACCAGAGGCATACGTTGCAGAAAGCGAAGCTGGGTCAAGCGTAATTACCGCGACGCCCTTGGTGACGGCAATGGTGAAGGTCACGGCCGTTGAAGTTCCAGCAGAGTTGGTCGCGGTCAAGCTGTAAGTAGTCGCAGCCTGAACCGTGGTCGGACCTTCATAGTTGGAGCCGTTACCAGCAGTTCCGGCAAAGTTTGTGGTGATTTCGCCAGTAGTAGTGCTGAACGACAAACCGGTAGGCAGTGTTCCAGTTAGAGCGTAAGACGTTGCGGCTCCACCGGTGTTTGTGACAGCGAGTGGAGAACCCACATCTTGGTTTACAACAAACGAGAAGGCCGACTGCGCAACCGAAAGCGTTGGAACCACCAAGGTCGAATAAACCTTCACTGTGACGGTGACTGCCGAGGCAGCGTTGTAAATACCAGAGACCCCATCGCCTGCTTGGTTCGCGGTAATTACACAATCCAAGCCAGCAGATGAACCGGCATTTACTGGAATAGTGACCAAACCAGTTCCAGATACGGTACAGATTGTGCTGGCAGAAGACGTTGAGTAAGTGACTGCAAGGTTCGAGCTCGCCGTAGCGCCAAGCTGAACTGTCGTAGCCGAACTTGAGTTACTTACGAACGAACTTGGTTGAGCAAAGGTAATGGTCTGTGAAATCTTGACTATGCCGAAGGTGAATGTAGCAGTCGAGGTGCCGGCAGCGTTATTCGCCGTTAAGTGATAAAGCGTTGCATCCGAAAGGGCCAGGGCCGAGCCAGTGATTGCTCCGGTCACCGGATCGAAGTTCAAACCGGTAGGTAGCGCATGGTCCAAAGAATATGACGTGGCAGCGTCTCCGGAGTTAGAAATCGAAATCAGGCTAGTGACGCCTGAGTTGATGGTCAGAGTCTGAGTTGAAGGAGTAACCGAAATGTTTGGCTTGCGAAGCACCGTAAATGACTGCGTTACCGGGGTGGCAGCAGCGTAGTTAGCATTCGTAGCGGCATTGGCCTGGATGGTACAGGTTCCACCGTTAGTGGAGCTGATCGATACTGTAGCGGTCGAAATGCCGGTGGCGGTATCAACGGTTGAACCTGATACGGTACAAATCGAAATCGTTTGACTGGTGAAGCCAACAATTAACTTCGAAGTGTTGCTTGCTGTAATTGCATATGGAAGGTCACCAACAACCTTTCCACCAAGTGCACCAAAAGTGATTGTTTGAGTCTGCTTCAAAATCACCAGCGAGAAGGTAACTGCAGTAGAGGTTCCGGCCGCGTTGGTTGCCGTGATCGAATAGGTGGTGCTCGACATTGTTCCATCTACGGAACCTGAGGTGATCAAACCGGTTGTGGTATCGAAAACCATACCGCTCGGTAACGACGGTGAAATTGCGTAGCTGGTAGCAGGACCACCCGAGTTCGTTAGGTTATATGGCAAGTAGACCTGCAAGCCACCATAGAAAGTTGCGGTTGCGTTATCGATTGCTAGAACCGGCGGGTTTAGCGTGCTCGAGACGGTAAAGTTTCGAACCACGTTTGGCGCTGCAAGATAGCTATTGTTACCTGCCTGGGTGGCGGTGATGGTACAGGTTCCTGGAGCGGTTGGATAAACGCGACCGGAGCTGATGTAACAGACAGCGGATGAAGCTGAGGCCACCGTGGCAGTCACTGGCAAACCAGAAGTTGCAATTGTGGTTAGAGCCTGACCATCGCTCTGCGCCACGGTCATACCGTTTGGCTGATCAAAGCGGGTTGTTTGAGCGGTTTTGGAAATAGTCAACGTGAATGAAACCGGGTTAGAGGTTCCAATCGCGTTTGTCGCGGTAATTGAGTAAGTGATAGCGCTCTGACCAGATTCCGGAGAACCGCTCAAGATACCTGTAGCTGGGTCGAATGACATGCCATCAGGAACGCTTCCAATGAAGTTGTAACTCGTGGCAGGACCGGCGCTGTTCGAAATGGTGTAAACACCGCTCGAACTAGTGGCTGTTAGCGTGCTAATTGTGGCGCTCGTTGGCGAGACCGTAATGCTCGGTTTCGAATTTACTAGGAAGCTCTTAATTACTGTCGCGGCAGCAAGTGTGAATGCGTCACCAGCCTGGTTGGCAGCGATGGTACAGGTTCCGGCAGCTACCGGGGTAACCGAAGTTCCACTCACGGTACAAACCGAAGGCGTGTTAGACGACAAAGACACCTTGAGAGCAGCTGGATTAGTTGGAGTAGCTGTAACCGTGCAGGTTGAACAGGTGCTGCTGTTTCTCTGAGAGGTAGAAGTAGTGAGGTAGGTGATGGTCCAAGGAGATGAAGATGACGCTGTGAGAACAGTGGCACCTGGGTTAGGAGTCACACGAGTAGAGCCAGAAAAGGCAGTTACAACGTCGCCCACGGTAAATGGGTTAGTTGTATAGGCAGCACCATTGGCTTGGTTACCGATTGTCACTGTAGCTGTTGCATTTGTCGAGCTGTTAGCCGTGACCATATCACGTTGGTATGCGGTGATGTTTGCGACCAATGTTCGGGTTCGTCCGGTAGTGGTGGCCGTAAGTGTTTGCGGCGAAGATGTAGTTGACATCGCATTTGGATCATTGAGCGTTATCACCTGCTGGAAGCCGGTAACCGTAATTGTGTAGTTGGCGGTGGTTGAGTTTGTGGTGCTGGTTCCCGATTTGTTTGTGGCGGTAAGGACCATGGCTTTGGCTGCCTGCACGGCAGTCAGTGTTCCCGAAATTAGACCTGAGCTGCTGTTGACCGTAACGCCGGTTGGCTGGTTAGCGATCGAGTAGGAAAGCGACAAGGTGGTACACGCCGAAGGTGTACCGATTGTTCCGCTGGTAGTAAATTGGGCTCCCGGCGCACCTGCGTTAATGATGGTGTAAGGCGAAGTTGTTGAACTAAGCACCTGGAAGGTTGCACTCGAGTTTGAGAGAACAAGGACTGGGGCTTGAGTAGTGGTCGAGTTGTTTGAGCCGGAAGCTGGGCAACCATTTGCCGAAGTATTACCGGAAGTCGAGAAAACGTAGAAGGTTTTGGAAACCGGTAGTGAAGCGGCGTAACCGTTTCCGGCACGAGCCACAGCGGTGATGGTACAGGCACCGGTTGCGCTGGTGGTGGTGATAAGTGAGGTCTTGGTGACGTCAACCAAGTTGCCGGCGGAGTCAATAGTACAAACGGTAGGAGTGCTGCTGGTGAAGTCGACCGTGAGGTTGGTCGCAGTTCCAGTTGCGTTATAGGCCGCAGCGGTAAGAAGTTGCTTGCTGGTGCCGTTTGTGGTCGGCAGTCCCATACCCCACGGCTGGGCAAAGGTCACGGTCTGTGTTAGCTGACCGGTTGAAAGAGTGAAAGTTGCAGTACCTTGACCGTATTCATTGATGCCGGTCAAGGTGTAGATGGTTGAAGGTGAGCCGACTGATGTTGACCCGGTCAATGTTCCATTACTTGCAAGGCTAAGTCCGGTTGGCAAAGCAGGTGAAATTGAGTAGCTGGTCGCTGGGTAACTAACGTTCTTCTGAGTTACGGCATAGGTATAGCCTGCAACGCTAGCGTTTAGCGGTAGGAAAATGCTGGTCTTGTCTAGCGAAATGATTGGCGGGCCAGGACCAACTGGGCGACCGATGGTTGGGCTGCTAACTGCCGAACCACCCGAGTTGGTTGCGGTAATCGTAACGGTGTAGTTAAGGCTGTTGGTTAGTCCCGTGACCAAACAAGGGTTGTCGGTTCCGTTGGTCGTAGGGCCGTTTGGACAGTCAACGATTATTGCCTGGCCACCATCGGCTGGAACAAGAGTTGCCGTGTAACCGGTGATCGTTCCACCAGTAGTTGGCGCGGTGAATGTGAATGAAAGCGTCTGGTTACCAGGTGTTATAACCGGTGCTCCTGGGCTGCCCGGAGGAAGCACACCGGTACCAACCTGGATATCGAACTGAGCTGATGTGCTTAGCGGGAAGATTACCGAAGTGTCGGTAGGTGCATCATAGGCATCCACCTCAATCTGGGCGGTTCCGTTAAAGCCGGCTGGCGGATTTGCCTGAAGTACCAAAGTCGATTTGGTTGCATAACCAATATCAGCAACCTGCTGAGTGGTCTGCGAAAGAATGGTCACCCACGAAGGAAGATTGTTTGTCGCAAACAAAACCTTCTGGTTAGCGTCGTGGTCCTGTGCAACAACGGTGATCTGATTGCTGCTACCTGAGGTGTAGCTAAGACGGTTTCCCGAAGTGATTGGAGTTGTGATCACCGGTCTGGTGTTAGTGCCAGGGCTTGCAAACGAAAGCAAGATGTCTCTGGTTACATACTGACCCGAGGTATCGGTTGCCTTGGTCTTGAATGCGTAGTAAATAGGAGCTGCAGCGGTACCGCCACCAAAGGCAGTCGCGTAGCTTTCACCGTTGATACATAACGCGTTCGAGATTCGCAAAATACCGGTCGTTAGGTTGAAGTCCGAACAAGGAATACGAGATGCACCATAGCCACCAGTGGCTGCAGACTGATCGGTGATAAGGGAGTAGGTAACAGCAGAGCCTGCGGTTACTGCTGGGGCTACAGCCCCAACGCTTGGTGGTGAATAACCTCCAGCCAACGCGTTTAGGTTCATGCTGAATACACCGTTGGTGTCATAGGCAACGTTTGCCATGTAACCAGAGTTGTAGATGGGCGTTACAGAGCTAACACCATCTAGGTGAATCTTCGCTTCAACCTGAATTACCTGGTTAGTTGAGTTTTTGATTCCGTTGATTCGGTTGCTACCGGTTTGACTGAAAACATAGTCGAAGTTTGGGTTGAAGTTTGCACAGCTCACATCGATTGCAAAGTGTGTCTTATCAATATAGAAGAGCGGCTGGGAAACTTTGTCTGAATAGGCGGTGTTGGTTGCCGAAGTGTTTGGGGCCGCGAAGTCATTTGCAACCACTGTTGCGATGGTGTTCTGACCGGCACAGGCAGAAACCGCGGTCATGGCGCCAGTGCTCTTATCAACGCGGTAAATGTTTGGAAAAGTGAAGAACGTATCGGCACTCTTCCAGGTGCTGGCCTCAAGAAGCTGGGTGTCTACATAAACCTTTTTTGCGTTGGCATCGTAGGTGATGACACCGAGTGCACCGCGAAGGTGAGTTGCAAAGGCTGGCGAGATTCCGGCGAATACCAAAAAGAGCGTCGCCATTAACGCAGTGGCGCGCTTAACTCTCGACTTAATCGAGTGAACCCTGTTCACCGACCGACCCTTTTCTCTCTCTCAGAAAAAGAACCCTGTACTAAAAGTACAAAGTAACTAATTGTGTCAATCTTATTCGTTTTTATGACTATATGACTATGGAATTTACAGAGTCCCAGCCAAATGTCGCCAGCGGTTTTTCGTCCATGTAAAGGCCGTCACCCGCCTCAACTTTGCCAATTACCTTAAAACTCTTCGGAAGCGCAGAATCCGCGGGAAATGTAGCAAGAAGTGAATGATCTTCGCCGCCGTAAAGAACCCAGTTGATCGCATCAAGATCAAGCCGTGCGGCCACGTCATCGAGCCTCGCACAGTAACCATCTAGCGCCTGTTTGTTAATCGTGAGCCTTACACTGCTCGCCTTGGCGATCCGGCCGGCGTCTTTAGCCAGGCTATCTGAGACGTCGAGCATTGAGGTAGCGTTGACGGCTTCGATTCCGGACTGTATTGGTGGCATCGGGCGCTTCTGAACATTCACCCAGTCGTCGTAGGCCGAGATTGCGTCTTGATTGCCGCTCTGGAGAAGACTCAGCCCGCAGGCAGCTTGCCCTAGGGTTCCCGCCACGGCAATGATGTCGCCCGGTTTAGCTCCGGACCTGAGGATTGGGGATCGACCCTCAAGGTCTCCGTGAGCGGTAACCGC
>CANFJH010000059.1 GCA_947447395.1 Microbacteriaceae bacterium
ACGGAGATGGCTATTACCTTGGCTTCGACCAATCAACCGCAGTTACCAAAAACAACTATGGTATCTGGGCGAATGTTGGGGATGTAAATTCTGAAAACCCAACCGTGATTACGAATGTCGTTTCAGGCGGCGTTCTTACAACAACCGACGGATCAAGTGATTTCAATCACGTGGGTTTCATTGCAGGAAGTGCGCACAATGCATCATTAAGCCATGATGTGATCGATGGATCCATCACCGCCCCAAACGATACTTCATACCTCGGAGGCCTAGTTGGGTACAGTGAATTCTCGTCAATTACATATGTCACGTCTCGTGTAAGTATTTCTGGTGGCAATGGCTTGACCCAGCATGTTGGTGGCATCAGCGGTCACGATGAATTCGGTTACATAACTAACTCCAAATGGAACGGCGACATTTCCTTTGCGGATCATGCAAAATACGTCGGCGGTATTGCAGGCGATTCTTTTGACTCTGTTTTCCACGACAACACAGTTGGCACCCATGGAGGTGCTTCCATTTACGTTGATGGAGGCGAGTCCGTAGGTGGCTTAGTAGGCACCCTCGCGAACTTTCATTTGAATGATTTACAACCTGGAGGTCGAAGCTATTCGAACGAAGTTGTTGTGACTTTAGATGTTCCTTCTGTCAGCAAGGTCGGAGCACTCATCGGCGAAGTTACAGGAAACGGCACTAGCCCTGGAGATGCTTCGGTTTATCAAAACTATGCGACCGGCACAATCTCAGCCGGAGGTGACAAAATCGGTGGCCTAATCGGCTGGCTTGACGGTGATGGCGGCGGTAACCCAGATGTGCATGACAACGCAGCGATGGGCACAATCGACGGGCTATCAGGCGTTGGATATTTTGGTGCTCTAATCGGAGCCGAGCAAAACTCAAACATCCACCACAACTACACCAGAGTGGTCCTCGGAAGTAACCGTTCAGGTTACGGCGGAATTATTGGTCGCCATCCCATCGCTGGGATGCATAATAACATCTGGTCGGACACCGTTAGTGGAGCCGTGAATAATCCATACGATGTCAACGTCGGCGAAGGCGAAATGCAGAACACCCAGGTTTTTGCAAACCAAGGATTCTCGATTTCGGGAAGTCAGGAGCAAGTTTCGAATAGTACCTGGATTCGTTGTGATCGAGTAAACGATGGCTTCCCGTTCTTGCGTATTTTTAATTCTGGCTTCGGCTGTCAGTGGGATCAAACCGTCCCTGTTGTCACGATTTCTGGTTCAACCGATGCTGGAACCACGCTCACTGGTAACCCGGGAACCTGGGACAACTCAACAACTCAGACTTACTCCTGGTTCAACAATGGTGACCCAATTCTCGACGTTGACGGCAACCCGATTGTGTCCGATACCTACACCACCAAAGTTGCCGACATCGGCCACCAGATCACCTTCAAAGTTACAAGCTCGGGTGCAGCAGTTGATAAGGCCACTGCCACAGCAACAAGCGACCCAATAACTGTCACAAACATTTCATGTTCGCTAAGTGGCTCGGGAACGTCGGAAGACCCGTATCTGGTTGGCTCGGTAAGCGACCTCCTTCAAACTGGCACCAACGTTTGTAGCGGCGACGGCGTCTACTTCTTGCAGACCGACGACATCTATGTACCGACCGATTGGGCCGGTGACCTGACCTTCGTGGGTAATTACGATGGTGATAGCTTTGATTTAGATTTTGACCAGACCACCAATGTCACTCACGAAGACTACGGAATTTGGGGGTCTGTCGGAGATTCAAACTCTCAGAATCCGACGGTTATTAAATATGTCTATGCAGGCGGAAATTTAACCACATCAGATGGCACCACCGACTTCTCAAATGTTGGTTTTATTGCAGGTAATTCCAGCAACACAACATTTGATCACGTATGGGTTTCTGGTGGCGTTGACATTCCCAATTATGTTTCAAATGTAGGAGGCCTGGTTGGCGGAAGTTCGACCACAACTTTCTCGCATATAACTGCGAATGTGCAAATTTTTTCAGTCAATGGCGCAGGGTTCCTGGGCGGCATAGCCGGATTCGCTGAAACGTGTTACTTCGATAACTCGAGCTGGGACGGTGGAATTACAGTCATGGGTAACGGCAATGTAATTGGTGGAATCACCGGTTTGGCTTATGGAACGGTTTTCCACGACATCCAAGTAGGCATGAATTCTGAAACTGGAATTCTCTCCCATGGTGGGCAATACATCGGGGGTATGGTTGGCGTTTTGCTTGGCGATAATAATTTCACCTCCTCCGCATATCACAACCAAATTTCGGTTGGCGTCGGTGGCTACGATGCCGACTATGTTGGACTGCTGGCTGGCGCTGGCGTTGATGTGGCTGGAGAAGGAAATTCTCTAAATGTCTACGAGAACATTGTCAACGGGTATCTCTCTGGCAGCGGCGATTCGCTCGGAGGCTTGTTTGGGCAACTTGATGGTGACACAGGTTCTACCGCGAGCGTTCACGACAATGAATTCTTGGGTTACATGTATGCAGGAGATGGAGCGACAAACGTTGGTACTTTGGTTGGCTCGGCCTCGGGAACAACTGTTCGCTTCAACTACAGTCGAGGAACCATTTCCAATGACCTTAGTGGCTCAAAGGGAATTGTCGGAAACTTAGGAAACTACACGGTGATGACTAACAATATTTGGTCTGATGCCATTACCGGCCAGGTCGCCGAACCGTTCGGTGAGAATGTCAGCGCAGGCGACATGCAGCTAACGGCAACTTACAGCGACCATGACTTCGACATCTCAGGTACTCAAAACCTTCAGAGCTCGAGTGTTTGGATTCGCTGTAACCGTGTGAACGACGGATTCCCGTTCCTGCGCTATTTTGATCACGGCACCGGATGTTTAATTGACCAGAACGTGCCTACTCCAACTATTACTGGCGATACCGCTGTTGGTAGCGTTCTTACCGCTGATCCAGGAAACTGGGACGTTCTAACCACTCAGACCTACCAGTGGTTGCGTGACGGAAGCCCAATCTCTGGGGCGACCTCGTTAACTTACACGATCACCACGGAAGACGCTGGTCACGCAATTACTTTTGCAGTCACCAGCGCTGGTCTTCCAGCTGACGAAAACGACGCCAACGCTACAACTGCGGCAATCAACGTTGCTGGCTCAACTTCCGGTGGCGGAGGGAACTCGGGCGGCGGTGGCTCAACCCCAACGGCCTTCCTGGTAAAGACGCTCTCAGGTTTCGTTATCGATAACTGGAAGCTTCCAAAATCGGTCAAGGCTGGTTTGAAGCAACTTAATCGTGAGGCTTCTTCGGCTACTTCGGTTTTGTGTGTTGGAATCGTTGCCAAGTTTGGAACTTCGACATGGCAAAAGAAGGTCGGCCTGGCCCGCGCTCAAAGCGCTTGCAACCTTTTGAAGAGTTTGCACCCGACCTTGACCTTCACAACAGCTTACAAAGTAGCCAAACCAGGCGCCAAGATTCGACGTGGAGTGGCTGTTACTTTTTATCGCTAAAGCGAATGTTCTACTTCTGGTTCGTTTAAAACAAAAGTAGAATCTAGCCATGTCTGATAAAGAAAATCGTTCGTACGGCCAAGGCGCCCAGGGTGAACCTGCTGCGCCAACTGCAAACAAAGTTTCCCTAGGAAAGCGCATCCGGTACGCGGTTGACAACTCCTTCGGCAAGAGCGGTGTGTTCGCTCTTTACATGTTGATCGCAATCGCAGTGATTTCTTCACTGATTGTCATCGTCAAGTACGCACTCTTCTTAGTTCCATTCCTGCTACCTGCGGGCACTGCGCCACTTGCGCCGATGAATTTCGAGACCTTCTGGGGTTCATTCGCGTCGGTACTTGGAAAAGCGGGCGAGCCTAGTTGGGCAGAGCGCATCGTAGGCATTCTTTACTGGCTACTAGCCGTTGCCTCTGGTGGTACCGTAACCGGTTTCATCGTTGGAATGATTAACACCGCCCTAACCGAGATTAAGAAGGGTCGCTCGCCAATCATCGCCGAGAATCACACCCTGATCTTGGGTTGGTCGAACCGTATCTTCCCGATCTTGAAGGAACTAGAAGAGGCTGGTCTAAATCAGCGAAAGAAGCCAACCGTGGTTATTTTCGCGAACAAGACTCGCGAGTGGATGGAACAGCAGATCAAGAACAACGCTGGCGCACTAAAGCGCCTCGAAGTTGTAACCCGCATGGGCGACTTGAACTCGCTTTCTGAACTGAAGCGCACCAACCTCGGTACCTCGAAGTCGATCATCATCTTGGATGAAACTTCTGGTTCAGACGCTGGAGCTGTAAACACCGTTTTCGCTGTGAAGGCACTTAGCACCAACCCTAAGCAGAAGCTGATTGTTGAAATTGACGACAAGAATGTTGCCCAGTCACTTTCTACAGCAACCAAGGGTCAGGTCATTCCTGTTCGCTCACACGACATCATTGCTCGCGTTACCGCGCAGGCTTCGCGCCAGCCTGGTCTAGCAGCGGTCATCCTTGACTTGCTTGACTTCGGGGGCGATGAAATTTACTTCCAAAATGTTCCAGCTCTTGCAGGCAAAACCTACAAGGACGCCTTGGTTTCATTCAACGAAGCTAGCGTGATCGGTCTTGCTCACGCAGACGGCACCGTGGAACTTAACCCTAAGGGAACCACCAAGCTAAAGGCTGATGACCAGGTCATCGCTGTTGCTGAAGACGACGACAAGGTTATTTACACCGGTCCAACAGATCTAGTTGCAAAGGCAAAGCCAGTGGCAACCAAGGTGCCAGCTCGCAAGCCTGAGCACATGCTTGTTATCGGCTGGTCGGCCATGGGTCGCACAATTCTGGAAGAACTTGCACCATTCATGGTTAAGGGTTCAACTGTTCACATCATTGCCAAGAAAGACTACGTAAAGAAGTCTGAGACCGAGAACCTAAACTTCGGAGCTCTAAAGTCCACCTTTGCCTACACTTCTGGCTCGATTCACGACATGACCGTTGCGGCAAGTGCAAAGCACTACGACCAGATCTTGGTTCTTGGTTACCGCAAGGGTGTAACTGTGGCTGATGCCGACGCACTAACCATGCTCAGCATGCTGCAGCTAAACCAGCTCTTCGAGCAGGATGGTAACGGCGTTGACCCAACTCGTTTGGTTGCTGAAATCATCGACTCGAGCAAAGCAGAAATCGCCCGTGTTGCCGCGGTAGACGACCTAGTTGTTAGCGACAAGCTTGCAGCATTGCTTATGACTCAGATCAGTGAGAATGAGGCACTAGCCCCTGTATTCGCAGACCTATTCGATGCCGACGGCGCCTCTATTAACCTCAAGCCAATTGAACACTTCGCCAAGCTAGGTGCATCGATTAGTTTCGGTGAGCTAGTTGCCGCAGCTGCCGCTCACGGCGACAGCGCAATCGGTATCCGTGTTGCTGCCAACTCGACCAAGGATGGCTCGACCGGTGTTGAACTCAACCCGAGCAAGCATGCCACCTACAAGCCAGCAGCCGGAGACGGCCTAGTGGTTATCGGTAACCTCGAGTAAATCGAACTAAAAGTTGAGCGGGCTGGAGCAATCCGGCCCGCTTCTCTTTAAACTGGAGGCATGCAAACCGCTGCCGATGCCAAGCAGGCACTTGAGGAACTGGAGAACCAGTACCAGGCTCACAATCTCGGATGGTTTTTCAAAACGGGTCCTGGTGAGTATGGCGAGGGCGACAAGTTTTTGGGGCTAAAGGTTCCTCAGACTCGAGCCGTTTCGAAAGACTTCCAAAACCTTCCTCATGATCAAATTGAAATCTTGGTACGAGACGAGTACCACGAAGTTCGACAGCTCGGGCTTTTCATTTTGGTCTTGCAGTTCAAGAAGGCAAAACAGCTTTCAGAGCGCAAAGAAATCTTCGACTTTTATATGAAGGTCGCACGTGCTGGGCATGTGAACAACTGGGACTTGGTCGATGCGACCGCGCCATATTTGGGCGCTTATTTGGTAGAGACCGATGGCACAGCACTTCTAGGCGAGCTGGCAAAATCCAACGACCTTTGGCTAAACCGAATGAGCGTCATTTTCACCTTCGCATTC
>CANFJH010000060.1 GCA_947447395.1 Microbacteriaceae bacterium
AAACCCTGCCCTCTTCAATCAGGTGGTCCACGGTGCGATCGCCTAGCCCCCAGCTCGAAACGTTTAGCCAGGCTAGGTAGCCAGCGCCTGGTAGGTCGAAACCGACTTCCGGAAAGCGCTTCTTGAGCTCAGCCTTCAGGAGCCTTCGGTTGTCATCTAGCACCCTTACTGTGTTATCTAGCCAGCCAGCACCGTTTGAATACGCTTCAACAATCGCAAAGGCTCCCAATAAACTCGAACGCCAGTGGGTGGCGGCTGGCATCAGAGCCACTCGAGCCTTCATTACTTCGGATTGGGTTAGAACGAAACCAGCCTTCAAACCGGCATGGTTCCAACTCTTACTCGAACTTGTTACGCAAATGCCGGTTTCTTCGGCATCTGGGCCACAGTTTAGATATGGCGTGAATTCATGATCTTCGTAAGTAAGTGGTGCGTGAATTTCGTCACTGATGACCACAGCACCATGTTTCTTGGCAATCTTGGCCAGTGCCTCAAGTTGCTCACGAGAAAAGACTTTCCCAACCGGGTTCTGCGGGTTGCAGAGCAACAAAAACTTCACACCAGCAGCGAATTGTTTTTCGATTCCATCAAGGTCAAGTTCGTAATTTTGGACCAACGGAACATCAACGATGTCCACTGAAAGTTCGCCAAGCCACTCCCAGAAGCCGTGGTAAACGGGGCTGTTGATGATCACTTTGCCGTTCGCAACACCGTTTGCCCTCAAGAACTCAACCACTCCCACACCAACATCGGTCACTAGTTTCAACTGTGATTCGTCAATGTTCCAGTTCCAGCGATCTTTGGCAAAGCCGGCAAAGCTTTTGGCAACCTCAGGGATTGGTCCGGTGTAACCGAGGTCAGATTCCGAAACCATTTTGATTAGACGATCTCGAATGCCTTCTGAAATCTGAAAATCCATTTCAGCAACGTGCATCGGAAGAACGTCTATTGGGAAACGTCGCCACTTAGACGAATGCCGTTCGTGTAGAACGTCTAGTGCGGGTGCTTCGATACGCTGATCACTCATAAGTCAATTCTCACGCAGGTTTTGTGTTTGACTGTTGTTGTGAGGGAACTAATTAGCAGTCTGGTCGGGGTGGCCATTTTCGGTTTCGTTACCTCGGTAACGCCAGGCCCAAACAACATTTACCTGTTGACCAGTGGCAAGAACTTCGGAATTCGAAAGTCGCTCGCCTACGTAAACGGAATCATGGTCGGTTTGTTGGTCATGTTCTCGGCGATGTATCTGGGCGTGGGTTCACTCTTCAAGACCTACCCACTCATTCAAGAGGTTTTGAAATACGGTGGCTTCGCCTACATCGTTTACATGGCCTACAGCATCATTCGTTCGAGCTTCGTTCACAAGCACGAAACCATTGAACGCGTTGGCTTCTTTCGCTCCACAATTTTTCAACTTGTGAACCCAAAGGCCTGGATTGTGGTCATCTCGGTTGTGGCCACCTTTCTACCAGCAGGTTCAACCCCAACCACGGCCCTGATGACTTTGGCAATTTTCTTGATTACTACCTACCCTGGCGCCGTAATCTGGGCGGCTTTCGGTGAGCTGATGGCTGGGTGGCTTTCGAAGCCAACTCCAAGGCAAATTTTTAACATTTCGGCGGCAGTTTTACTGGTCGCTTCGATGGTTCCAGTCCTGTTTTTGTAGGAAGTTTCAACCCCGGATATAGGGTTTTTGTAACTTTAAAAAATATATTGCGCGACACACCGAGCCCCTACTAAATGCTTAATTTTGCGGGCGTATTATCGGTCTACAACTAAATAGATCTGCTACTAGGGGAAGCCAGCGAATGTCTGACGCGAACCCGAAAAGGTTCTCCAAAGATAGACCTGGTGCTGATCTAAAAATCACTAAAGTGGTTCACGAAAGTGGCGTTTTCGGTGTCTCCCGATTTGTTAGAATTGGGTAGAAATCGATAGCGGATCCTCCTTCTAAAACCGCTGATGGCCCTTTTAGAAATGAGTAGAAGATGAGCGCTGCAGTAGCAACCGTTTACACCCTCCCAGCTTGCGTCCAGTGCGACAGCACCAAGCGCTTGCTCACCCGCGAAAACATTGAGTTCAACGTTGTTGACCTAAGCCAGGATGCTCAGGCTCTTGAGATGATCCAGGCCCTCGGTTACACCGCAGCTCCTGTCGTAATCGCCGGTGAAGACCACTGGTCGGGCTTCAAAATGGACAAAATCCTCTCGCTCAAGAACTAGCAATTAACGCGGCGTGAAGTGTTCGATATCGTCTACTTCTCAAGTACCTCAGAGAACACCAAACGCTTTGTTGAAAAGCTAGGAATAACGTCAACCCGCATCCCGCTTTTTGCTAAAGAAGTCGAAGACTTTTCGGTAGAAAATGACAGTATTTTGGTTCTCCCAACTTACGGTGGCGGCGAAGATAAACGAGCAGTACCAAAACAAGTAATCAAGTTCCTGAACAACCCTGCTAATCGAGCAAAAATCGCCGGCGTCGTAGCCCTAGGCAACACCAACTTTGGTGAAACCTACTGCATCGCCGGCGATATAGTCTCCGAGAAGCTGCAAGTCCCGCTTCTCTACCGCGTAGAGATCCTGGGAACCCCAGACGACGTAATCGAAGTAAAAGAGAGAATCCAAAAATTATGGAACGCACGCCAGAACTAGCTCCAAACGAGGTCATTTCCCGTTTCGACAACGGTGAACTTGAGAACACCCTCAGCTACCACGAGCTAAACGCCATGATTAACCTTTGGGACGCCGAAGGCAAGATGCAGCTTGATAAAGACAAGCTGGCAGTGCACAAATACTTCCTTGACCACGTGAACCTAAACACCGTGTTCTTCCACAGCCTCCGCGAGCGCCTTGATTACCTGGTCGAGCACGAATATTATGAGCCAGACGTATTGGCCAAGTACAGCTTTGACTTCCTAGAGAAGATCAACGAGTTCGCTTACTCGAAGAAGTTCCGCTTCGAAACCTTCCTAGGTGCATTCAAGTTCTACACCTCATACACCTTGAAGACCTTCGATGGCACCCGCTACCTAGAGCGCTTCGAAGACCGCGTGGTCATGGTTGCTATCGCTTTGGCAGACGGCGACGAAGACTTCGCTCTGCACCTCGTCGAAGAAATGATTTCTGGCCGTTTCCAGCCAGCAACCCCAACTTTCCTAAACTGCGGTAAGAAGCAGCGCGGCGAACTAGTTTCCTGCTTCCTACTTCGCATCGAAGACAACATGGAGTCAATCTCTCGCTCGATCAACTCATCGCTTCAGCTTTCAAAGCGAGGCGGCGGTGTTGCCCTAAGCCTTTCGAACATTCGTGAGTCTGGCGCACCGATCAAGAAGATCGAGGGCCAGTCATCTGGAATCATCCCAGTGATGAAACTTTTGGAAGACTCTTTCTCATACGCCAACCAGCTTGGCGCACGTCAGGGTGCCGGAGCCGTTTACCTAAACGCTCACCACCCAGACATCTTGAAGTTCCTAGACACCAAGCGTGAGAACGCCGACGAGAAGATTCGTATCAAGTCGCTTTCCATCGGTGTAGTAGTTCCAGACATCACCCTGGAACTTGCTCGTGAAAACGAAGACATGTACCTCTTCTCCCCTTACGACGTTGAGAACGTTTACGGCATTCCTTTCGGCGACATCTCGGTTACCGAGAAGTACCAGGAAATGGTCGATGACCCACGCATCAAGAAGACCAAAATCAAGGCTCGTGTTTTGTTCGAGCGCATCGCGGAACTTCAGTTCGAGTCGGGTTACCCGTACATCATGTACGAAGACACCGTAAACAACGCCAACCCAATCAAGGGTCGCATCAACATGTCGAACCTCTGCTCTGAGATCCTTCAGGTGAACACCCCAACCACCTACAACGAAGACCTCAGCTACAACCACATCGGAAAGGACATCAGCTGTAACCTGGGCTCGCTAAACATTGCGAAAGCCATGGACGGCGGCAACCTAGCCGACACCGTTGAGACTTCGATTCGTGCGCTAACCGCAGTTTCCGAGATGTCCGACATTCAGTCGGTTCGCTCGATTGCCGATGGAAACGCTAAGACTCACGCCATCGGCCTTGGTCAGATGAACCTGCACGGCTACCTAGCCCGCGAGCACATCCACTACGGTTCTGAGGTTGCTCTTGACTTCACCAACATGTACTTCTACACCGTGGTTTACCACGCCATTCGTGCCAGTAACCTGCTCGCTACCGAGAAGAGGGAATCGTTCGACGGCTTCGAAGACTCGAAGTACGCATCAGGCGAGTTCTTCAACAAGTACACCGACCAGGTTTGGGTTCCAAAGACCGAGAAGGTTGCCCAGTTGTTCGCGGAAAAGGGTATTGCTATCCCAACCCAGGACGACTGGAAGGAGCTTGCCAAGTTGGTAATGAAGAACGGTCTTTACAACCAGAACCTTCAGGCCGTTCCTCCAACCGGTTCGATCAGCTACATCAACAACTCGACCTCATCGATTCACCCGGTTGCTTCGAAGATCGAAATCCGCAAGGAAGGAAAGCTCGGTCGTGTTTACTACCCAGCTCCTTACCTTTCAGATGAAACCAGCGAGTACTACGAAGATGCTTATGAGATCGGCCCAGACAAGATCATCGACACCTATGCCGAGGCAACTCAGCACGTTGACCAGGGCTTGTCTCTGACCTTGTTCTTCAAGGACACCGCAACCACTCGCGATGTGAACCGAGCTCAGATTTACGCATGGCGCAAGGGCATCAAGACCATTTACTACATCCGTATCCGCCAGCTGGCTCTTGCCGGTACTGAAGTTGACGAGTGCGTCAGCTGCATGCTCTAAGCCCAACCAGACAGAAAGAGAACGAAATGAACACAAAGCTCGCCATCACTCGTCCGGTCAACTGGAACAAGATTGAAGATGCGATTGACCTCGACGTTTGGAACCGCCTCACCAGCAACTTCTGGTTGCCTGAGAAAGTGCCACTAAGCAACGACATTCAGTCTTGGGAGACCCTGAAGCCAAACGAACAGTTGCTAACCATGCGTGTGTTCACCGGCCTTACGCTGCTTGACACCATTCAGGGAACCGTTGGCGCTGCAGCACTACTACCAGACGCCATCACGCCTCATGAAGAGGCTGTTATTACCAACATCGCGTTCATGGAGAGCGTCCACGCAAAGAGTTACTCGAGCGTGTTCTCAACCCTCTGTTCAACCGATGAAATCGAGCAGGCTTTCCGCTGGTCGGAAGAGAACCCTTACCTTCAGAAGAAGGCCGAGATCGTTCTTGGTTATTACCGCGGAGATGACCCTCTAAAGCGTAAGGTTGCATCCACTCTGCTTGAGAGCTTTCTGTTTTACTCTGGTTTCTACCTGCCAATGTACTGGTCAAGCCGAGCCAAGCTCACCAACACTGCCGACCTTATTCGTCTAATCATCCGCGACGAAGCCATCCACGGTTATTACATCGGTTACAAGTTCCAGCAGACCTATAACCAGGAAAGCCAGGCTCGCAAAGACGAGATCAAGCAGTACGCCTACGATCTTCTTCTAGAGCTTTACGAGAACGAAGTTAAGTACACCGCTGA
>CANFJH010000061.1 GCA_947447395.1 Microbacteriaceae bacterium
GACGACAGTCATGTTCGTTGGAACCTAATCGGACTAGATGGAAAGCTAGAAATCACTGCCGAACGGCAATCTGGCGGTCTGCTGCATGCTCCGCTTCGAACTTCTATGTTCAAGCGAGTTGAGGAAACCATGATGTCTAACCTGAAGGTTCGTCTACTGGGTAGCGATGGTCAGGTTGTCTTCGAGGACGTTGGCGAAGCAGCTTCTATGGAAGTGTACGGCGACCTTGAGCGCCTTCTAAATCAGAGGTAAGGGCGCAGTTCTACCTTGCGGTTGCAAGCCTTTGAACCTTCGGCAGCAAGGCGCAGTGCAGTTTCCTTGTCGTTAGCCTCGATAAGCCAGAATCCGCTGTAGTGCTCGTCTTCGTTGTATAGCGAGCCAGGGGAGACCAGTCCGGCGCCGTTTCGGTTATCTAGTAACGTGGCAGCCTCACCATGGTTGATGCCGGCTGCAGTGATCCAGTGACCACCTGCCTCAAGTTTGTCGTTGAAGGCGTTTATGGCTTCCATCTCGTTATTGCTGGCCTTTTCGATCTGGTCATCGATCACGAAAATAATGAATTTCATAAGATAAGTATCCATAATTTCGCTATGCGATAGGTCTAAGGTGAACTTATGAATCATAGGAACGTTATGTCCAGAGTTTTCAAATCGTTGGTTGCACTTGGAGTAGCAGCAAGTGCCACGGTTGCCGGAGTTTTTCCAGCAACCGCTTCGACTTGTCCAACTTCTCCTGCAGATTCGGTAATCGGCGTTGACTGGACCGGTTGTGATCTGCACGGTTGGAACTTTGATAGTCAAACATTGAATTTTGCTAACTTCACTAACGCCAACCTTGCCGGAGCAACTTTTCAAACGGCAAGTCTTTTAGGTGCCAATTTCACCGGAGCGGACTTAACCGGAGTTGTGTTTACTAATGCAACTGCCAATTCGGTCACCTTTGAAAATGCGAACCTAACTTCTGCGGTTTTTGGTGGGGTTTACTTAACGGGCGATAACTTCACCGGCGCAAACCTAACCAATACCGATTTTTCAAATGAGAGCGGCATTGCATATTCACTAAGGTCATCCGGGATCACCCAGTTTTCAGGAGTTATTTTGCCAAGCGACTGGCACGTCATTGCAGGTATTCTTTTCGCTCCGGTTGTGAATCTAAGTGGCCAAGACTTGAGTGGCTTAGACCTCTCTGGAGTGAACCTCTATCACGCGACTCTTACTGGAACTAACTTCTCGTCGGCAAACCTAACTGGAGCGACTCTCGAAGGCGCCTCTGCATCGGACGCCATCTTTTCCGATGCCAATCTTTCAAACGTGAATCTTCACCAGGCATACATGCCGGGTGCGAACTTCGTCGGTTCGAATCTGAGCCAGGTAAATGCGGATGACGCGAATTTCACTGGAGCCAATTTCACCGGTGTTGACCTAACCGGTGTTAGCTTGGTGAATTCGAATCTGACCGACATCATCACCGTCAATTCGGATAACTCAGGCGGTGGAACTTCAGGAGGAACCACCGATGGTTCTAACTCGGAAACGATGATGGACAAGTCAGGTAGTGGTTCGCTAGCAAGCACCGGTTCGGATTATTCAACCGAATTCTGGGGCGCGTTACTTTTGCTTGCCTTAGGCATGGGTTTTGGCTTGATGTCTATTGCCAGAAAAGCAAACTAGCCAGCCATATTTACTAGCGAAATAGCGGCTCGTTCCAAGTAATCCCAGAGCATTTCGTGATTCAGTGGAGAAAGTTCCAAGGAATCGCAAGCGACTTTCATGTGCTTTAGCCAAGCATCCTTGGCTGCTGGAGTAATCGGGAAAACATTGTGTCGCATGCGAAGTCGCGGGTGTCCGCGCTGTTCAGAGTAGGTATGCGGGCCACCCCAATACTGCTCCAGGAACATTCGTAGTCGCTCTTTGGCGGGTCCCAGATTTTCTTCCGGATACATTGGCCTAAGCAATGGGTCTTGGCTTACGCCTTCGTAAAACTTGTCAACAAGTTTGGTGAAGGTCACGGTCCCACCAATTTGTTCGAAGAAAAGCTCGTCCAAGTTATTTCTTTAGATTCACGGTGAAGCTATTGCCGTTGGAGGCCAGCGAAAGTTTCGCTTTTTTCAATTCAAGGACGAGCGCGGCGCGAATTTCTCGAGCAACATCATCGACCGCCTTTGGAGACACCTGTTGAACCAGTCTGATGACCAACGCATCGCCACTTAGCGCTTGAATGCCCCAGACTTCTGCAGGGCCAATCAGAAGTTGACCAAAGGCTTTCGACTTGGCAACGCTGTTGGTCGCTCCGATCATAGCTGTCTTGGCATTTTCAACATCTACGGTTGGATCGAAGGATAGATCAACGATTACGCGGCTGAAACCCTGAGACCTGTTGCCAACGCGAGCGATCTCGCCGTTGCGAACGTACCAAAGGGTTCCTTCAACGTCGCGAACCTGGGTTACGCGAAGGCCAACGGCTTCGATTGCACCTTTCACTTCACCAAGGTCAACCACATCGCCAACGCCGTACTGGTCTTCGAAGACGATAAACAGACCACTAATTAGGTCACGTACCAGCGACTGAGCGCCGAAACCTACCGCAGCACCCAAGATTCCGGCACCGGCAATTAGAGCGCCAACCTGAACGCCAAGCTCGTTTAGAACCATGGTGACGGTGATCAGTGCGATGCCCCAGGTGATGAAGTTTGAAAGAACCGAACCTATGGTCTTGGTTCGCTGAACTACGCGAGCCTTCACCAAAGGCGATTCGGTATCTTCGGCTACTGCCTTAGCTTCTGACTTCACACCTGAAACAACGCCGGAAACCACTCGGCGCACCGAAACCAAAAGCAGCGCTCGGCCGATGACCGCGATAAGCAGAATCAAGACGACGTGAATTGGGGTCTGGTAGTTAGCCCAGAATTCAGTGAACCAAGCGGTGTTCATTACTTATCGGCCTTCTGGACCTTCAGTGCTCGAGTCACGTTGTCCAGGTTCTCCATCATGATGCGCTTTAGCGCAGGCTTTGAGGAAACCTCTGGGCTGTTGATGAAGTCTTCAGTGCGCTTCACCAAGCCGTCAGATGCCAGAGCGGTTGGGTAGAGGCCCTCGATCAGGTACTCGGCAATCTTGAAGGTGCGCGACTCCCAAACCGGTAGAACCATTTCGAAGTATGGGTCAACGAAAGGAACGAAGTCGTTTGAATCCCAGTGCTCTTGGAAAGCGATGGCGCCTTCGCCGATCAGGGTGTTTGATAGTTCCTTGTCGTTGATTAGACGTTCGAAGTAGGCCTTCTTGTTGCCGGGAAGGTTTCCTTCGGCGTGGAAAGCGAACTTCTGGCCATTTGCAGTGTTGTCTTTGGCTAATTCAGCTTCGATGTCGGCCTTACCTAGTCGTTCAACGGCAACAAGCGACATGATTAGCCACCAGCGCTGGTCTTGGTCGATTTCGCGACCAGGAAGCTGCAATTCACCGGACATCAGCTGTTCCATGGTGTCTGCGAACTCGCCACGTGCGTAGATAGCCCAGAACTTGAGGAACATGTACTGCGCGTCGCTGCCTGGAGCAGATGCCTGAACGAGTTCCCAAAGGCGCTTGGCAATCTTGGTGAAGGTCGCATCCTGAGTGTCACGAGCAACGTAGTACGCGCTGGTAGTAACCATCTGGCGCATTAGCGTCTGCAATGCCGAACCTTGAGTCTCCGACTGGATGTTGTTTAGGACTAGGTCAATGAAGTCGCGAGCAGGAGTTTCTCCGTCTCGCATTGCATCCCAGGCTGCCATCCAGATTAGGGTGCGAGCCAGTGAATCTTCGAACTTGTCTAGGTTCTCAAGAGCGAACTTCCATGACGAGTCGTCGAGGCGAATCTTGGCGTAAGCAAGGTCGTCGTCGTTTAGAAGGATTAAATCCGGACGAGCCTTTCCAACGAACGAAGGAACCTCGGTGGAAACACCAGAAACGTCTAGTTCCACGCGGTCGGTGCGAATGATCTTGCCGTCGACCAAGTTGTAGAAACCTACAGCCATGCGGTGATCGCGAATGGTTGGGTATTCAGCAATCGCCGACTGCAAAATGTTGAACTTAGTGATAACGCCAGAAGCGTCAACCCCTAGATCTAGCTCTAGCTTGTTCACACCAGCGGTCTCTAGCCACTGCTTCGACCAAGCCTTTAGGTCGCGGCCCGAAGACTTCTCAAGCTCAACCAGTAGGTCTGCAAGCACGGCGTTACCGAATGCGTGCTTCTTGAAGTACTCGGCAACACCGGCAGCAAAAGAATCGCGACCAACCCAAGCGGCCAACTGCTTTAGAACCGAAGCGCCCTTTGCGTAGGTAATACCATCGAAGTTGATCATTACGTCTTCGAGGTCATTGATCTCGGCAACGATTGGGTGAGTGGTCGATAGCTGGTCGGCACGGTAAGCCCAAGCCTTCTCGCCAGAAGCGAATGTAGTCCAAGCTTCATCCCATGACGTTGCTTCAGCGGTAGCCAAAGTCGAGGTGTACTCAGCAAACGACTCGTTTAGCCATAGGTCGTTCCACCAACGCATGGTTACTAGGTCGCCGAACCACATGTGAGCAAGCTCGTGCAGGATGGTCACAACGCGGCGCTCCTGGATGGCCTCACTTGATGCTCCACGGAACACATAAATCTCGTTGAAGGTAACCGCACCGGCGTTCTCCATCGCACCTGCGTTGAAGTCTGGAGCCATGATCTGGTCGTACTTCTCAAACGGGTATGGAGTGCTAAAGGTCTTCTCGAAGAATTCGAAACCGGCGCGAGTTATCTCGAACAGGTAGTCGTGGTCCAGGTACTGCTTCAAAGATGAACGGCACCAGAAACCCAGAGGGATGGTCTTGCCGTTTGAAGAAACCAAAGACGAAGTTTCCCCAACATAAGGACCGGCAATTAGCGCGGTGATGTAGGAAGAAATGCGTGGGGTAGGAGAGAACTCCCAAAGCGACTTGCCATCAGCCAAAGAAACTGGCTTTGGAGTGGTCTGGTTAGAAATAACGGTCCAGTGAGCTGGGGTAGTGGCAACGAACTGGAAGGTTGCCTTTAGGTCAGGCTGCTCAAATACAGCAAACACACGGCGGCTGTCTGGCACCTCAAACTGTGAGTAGAGGTAAACCTCACCATCAACAGGGTCAACGAAGCGGTGGAGACCTTCACCGGTGTTCATGTAGAACATGTCGGCATCAACCACCAGCTCGTTTACCGAGGCCAGGTTAGGAAGCTCAATTCGAACTCCATCTGCCAAAGACAGCGGCAAAGACTCACCGTTCAAGGTGATCGAGTGCACTGTCGAAGTGATGGC
>CANFJH010000062.1 GCA_947447395.1 Microbacteriaceae bacterium
ACCGCCAAGCGTTGGTGGCAAAAGGCTGTAGGTAAGTAGTTGTCCACAAAATAGCTATTGCCCCTTGTGGTATCACTTTGATACCGTATAAATATGGCTATGACTATTAGATTGACTGACGAACTAGACGCAAAACTTGAGCGCCTAGCGAATGACCTTGGGGTTTCTAAGCAGCAGGCGGTAATTCAAGCCATTGAACTTAGCAGCGCAAAGTCAATTCGCGAACTTCAATTAGCGGAGGCCAGGAACTTCGTTCTCACTCACGATCGAGACTTAATGGAGAAACTGGCAGACGCGTGACCCAATACCTTCAAATTGAAGACGCACTTACACAGGTAAAGGCATTTGGGTTTTATGTAAAAGACCCAGGTCTTCTAGAGGGTGCACTCGCTCGTCCGCGCACTACTGTTTTTGGTGAAGACGCCTATCCAACTTTGGAACTAAAAGCCGCCGCTCTTATGCACTCGATAATTAAGAATCACCCCATGATCGATGGCAACAAGCGCACCAGTTGGCTCCTTATGGTTTCCTTTGTCTGGCTAAATGGCTACAAACACAACATGTCTACCGAAATCGGATTCGATCTAACTCTTGGCATTGCCGAGTCACGGTATGACTTAGAGCAGGTCGCAGAAGTGATTGGAAAGCATTTAATTCCAAGGGAAATAGACTTGAGACCGTGATTGACCTAAACCTCCTTCGAGAAAACCCAGACGCCATCAAGGCTTCGCAGCGCGCTCGCGGTGCCAGCGAAGAATTGGTCGATGAAGCTATTGCTGCCGAGGTGAACCGACGTGCCAAGTTGGCCGAATACGAAACGCTTCGTGCTGAGCAGAATGCACATTCGAAGAGTGTGGCCACCGCACCAAAAGAGGAGAAGGCAGCTCTAGTCGCTTCGGCACAACTTCTCGCCGCAAACGTGAAGGCCGCCGATGCCGCTGCCGGTGAAGCCGCCGAAGAGCTAGACAAAATCCTTTGGCAAATTGAAAACGTCGTTTGCGAGGGTGTTCCTGCCGGTGGCGAAGACGACTTCGATGTCTTGCGCGAAGTTGGAACTAAGCCAACCTTTGATTTCTCATTCAAGGACCATGCCGAACTTGGTGCAGACCTAGACATTCTCGACCTAGAACGTGGCGTGAAAGTTTCTGGTTCACGCTTTTACTTCCTAAAGGGTATGGGCGCTCGCCTCGAAATTGCCATGATGAACCTTGCACTGGATCAGGCCGCCGAAGCCGGATTTACTGCCTTGATTACCCCTACCCTGGTTCGGCCAGAAGTAATGGCTGGAACCGGATTCTTGGGTCAGCACGCCGATGAGATTTACTACCTTCCAGCCGATGACCTTTACCTAACCGGCACCAGCGAAGTTGCCCTAGCCGGCTACCACCGCGACGAAATCGTTGACCTTTCAGATGGCCCATTGCGCTATGCCGGTTGGAGCACCTGCTACCGCCGTGAAGCTGGAAGCGCCGGCCGCGACACCAAGGGAATCTTGCGTGTTCACCAGTTCAACAAACTTGAAATGTTCTCTTACGTTGAGCCAGAGCAGGCCGAAGCCGAACACCAGAAGCTACTTGCGTGGCAGGAGTCGATGCTGCAGAAGTGTGAACTTCCGTATCGCGTAATTCACACCGCAGCCGGAGACCTGGGCTCAAGCGCTGCTCGCAAGTACGACATCGAAGCCTGGGTTCCAAGCCAGGAAACCTATCGCGAGCTCACCTCAACTTCAAACTGCACCACCTTCCAGGCACGACGTTTGAACATGCGTTACCGCAAGGACGATGGCAAAACCGCAACGCTAGCCACCCTGAATGGAACCCTTGCCACAACTCGTTGGTTGGTAGCAATCCTGGAAAACCACCAGCAGCCAGATGGCTCGGTGCGAATTCCTGCAGCACTTCGCCCATACCTTGGCGGAGCCGAATTCATCAGGCCAAAGGTCAAAGCCTAAACATGACCCTCACCGCAGACCAGCGATGGCTGATCGCGCTCGACATCGATGGAACCTTGGTTCACGACGACGGCTATCTTTCACCTCGCGTGGCTGCCGAGGTGAAGCGAGTGCAAGACCTTGGCCACCTCGTTGTGGTTGCAACAGGGCGCAGCGCTGTAAATGCCATTGGAGTGACCAAGGAAATCGGTCTTCTAGATGGCAAGTTGATTGCGTCAAACGGAGCGGTCACCGTAAAGATTGATCACGACCACCCGAAGGGTTTCGAAACCGAAGAGGTAATAACCTTCGACCCAACCGATGTTCTAACTAAATTGATTGCCAGTCTCCCTGATGCTCACTTTGCGGTGGAAGACGCGGATGGAACTTACAAATATCACAAGGATTTTCCTGCCGATGCGCTGGGCGAAGTAAATCACGAGACCCCTTTAGACCAGCTCATGCACCAACCGGTCAGCCGAATTGTGGTGCTCAGCCCCGAGCAAAAGACCGAAGAATTCGTGGACACCGTTGCTACGCTCGGTTTATCGTCGGTTAGTTATGCAATCGGGTATTCGGCCTGGTTAGACATCGCTCCGCTAGGCGTATCAAAGGCAAGTGCCCTTGAGGTAGTTCGGGCGCACAACAACATCAGACCAGATCAAATCATTACCGTAGGCGACGGACGAAACGACATCAGCATGTTCGAATGGGCTAAGTCTGGTGGCGGGCTTGCCTTCGCAATGGGCCAAGGACCAGACGAGGTTCACGCCGCCGCTAGTTTCGTCACCGATGCCGTTGAAGACGACGGCGTTGCCAGCGTACTTTCAGGTTTTGAAGGCATTCTGTTTACACGTTCACTCGAATAAACTGATTAGGTTCCCTTGCGGACCAAGAAGGCTGGATTATCTATTGGCTAAAACCAAGACTGCGGATGCACGCTACGCCAGCCTTGCTGGAACCAAGAAAAATGGCGCGAGCCGAATCATTATTCGCATCACGGCGATCGTGCTTGGAGCTGCGCTTTCGCTCGCCGGCGTTACTGCGTTTTCTCTCAACAGCCAAATCAAGTCGCACGGTATCCAGTTGGTCGATGCCAACGGTCAAGCGATCAAGCCCCCATCAACTGCAGACCTAAAGGGTGCAATCAATCTCCTGTTGGTTGGTTCAGACACCCGCCAGGGTCAGGCCGGAGTGTTCGGTCACGAACATTCGGTTCTCGCCGACGTGATCATTTTGCTTCACATCTCAAAAGACCGTAAAAACGTCGTCGCACTGAGCTTCCCTCGAGACCTGATGGTTCCATTCCCAACCTGCCCAGATCCAAAAGGCGGCTCGCCTTATCTGGCCCAAGCGATGGGTCAAATCAACGCAACCATCGCCAACGGAGGCCCTGGTTGCACCCTACTCACCGTTGAAAAACTAACCGGCTTGAAGATCCCTTACTTGGCAATGGTCAACTTCCAGGGCGTCATCGACATGTCTGATGCAATCGGTGGAGTTGAAGTTTGTCTTTCCAAACCACTCAAGGACAAGTACACCTTCTTGAACTTACCTAAGGGAAAGAACGTGCTACAGGGAATGACCGCATTACAGTTCTTGAGAACCCGTCACGGTGTTGGAGATGGTTCCGACCTAGGACGAATCTCAAACCAACAGGTCTTCCTAACCTCGCTAGTGCGCAAAATTAAAAACGGTGGAGTTCTAACAAACCCAATCCAGCTTTACTCTCTTGCCAATGCTGCCGTTCGTAACATGACCCTGTCTTCGAGCCTTAGCGATGTTGGCACCATGGTTGCAATTGCATCAAGCCTGAAGAATGTTGATCTCAACAAAATCACTTTTGTCCAGGTGCCAAGTCACACCGGTCTGCCAGCTCCTTATTCCGGTCGTGTGGGTCTAACCGCCGACAAGGCAAAGATTGTCTTCGACAAACTAATTGCCGACAAACCTATTTTGGTAAGTGGAACCAACACCGGCTATGGAACAACGCCGCAGGGAACCACCGGAACCGGCACTTCCACCACCGACAGCAACAACATGGACTGGCTGATTGGTACCAACTCGGCAACAACCACCTGCTCGGGTTAACCTACTTCGCAAAATCGGCTAAACTAGCCCAGTACTTGGAGACGTCGCATAGCCCGGTCGAGTGCGCCTCACTGCTAATGAGGTAACCCTGAAAGGGGTTCGGAGGTTCAAATCCTCTCGTCTCCGCACTAAAGAAAATGCCCTGAGAAATCGGGGCATTTTTTATGCCCATAGGATTGGTGCATGTCCTCTAATTCGCCAGCACGCTTCAGCGCCGGCGATGTCATGCTCTTGGTCGTGGCAGCGTTTTGGGGTGCAACCTACTTAGTTGTGAAGCAACTAGGACAGGTTGGAACTATCAGCGGAATGATGGCGCTTCGATTCTTAGTGGCAGCGGCAGCCCTTTGGATTTATTGCCTGATCAAACGTGACAAGTTTCAAAAAGCCGAATGGATCATGGGTATCGCTTTCGGCCTAAGCCAAACCATCGTGCTGAACCTAGAGGCTTGGAGCGTTCACCTCACTTCCGCCACTAACGGCGGTCTGATTATCGCACTTGCGATCATCACTGTTCCGATTTTGGAAAGCGCTTGGCGCAAAAACTGGCTTCCATATAGGTTCTTCATCGCAACCAGTTTGGCGATTATCGGATTATTCCTTTTGATCATGGGCAACGGCTTTGTTCAGCCAAATCTCGGAGACCTCCTCATGTTCATTGCCATGGTGCTTCGAACCTTCCACTTTGTGATCCTCGGCAGGCTAACTCAGGGAAAAACTTTCTCGCCCGTAAACCTAACCACCGTCATGGTCTCCACATCTGGCGTCGTCATGCTCATGGTCAACCCAATGGCCGCCTTCAACACTGCGAGCCATTACAACGCAGCCAACTGGGGTCAAATGCTTTTCCTCTCAGTTCTCTGCACATCGTTTGCATTCATCGGAATGAACTGGGCAGTGAAGCACACTTCAGCTTCGAGGGCGAGCTTGCTGCTTGGAACCGAGCCGATTTGGTCCACCGTCCTAGCGGTTCTGATCGGTGGTGAATCGATTCAGTTCTTCGGCTACATCGGCGCCGCGCTCATCATCGGTTCTACTTATTGGGGCCAATCAATCGAATCGAAACACAGACTCCAATGACGAAATACACCACAATTCTCTGGGACCTCGATGGCACTATCATCAATTCTTCGCCGGGCGTATTTGAGTCTTTCAATCACACCTTCCGCGCTGTTGGTATGCCCGAGCTCACT
>CANFJH010000063.1 GCA_947447395.1 Microbacteriaceae bacterium
AGGAGCAGTCGGTCACCATCACCGGTGGCGGATCGCTTCCAAAGGAAGACATCGAGCGCATGGTTCGCGAAGCCGAAGAGCACGCTGCCGAAGACAAGGCTCGTCGCGAGGAGCAGGAGACCCGCAACACTGCGGAGAACTTTGCTTACTCAACCGAGAAACTAATCAAGGACAACGACGACAAGCTACCTGAAGACGTAAAGACCGAAGTTCAGGCAGACATCGATGCACTGAAGACCGCGCTCGCGGGAGAAGACATCGAGGCAGTCAAGGCAGCCAATGAGAAGCTAAACACTTCTTCGATGAAGATCGGCGAGGCGCTAGCAGCCGCAGCACCATCTGAGGAAGAGGCTGCGAGCGAAGGCTCGAGCAACGACGAAGATGTTGTCGACGCTGAGGTTGTCGAAGACGAGGACGACAAGAAGTAATGTCTGACGAAAATGTAACTGGTGACCAGACTCCGGAGGAAACTCCGGAGTCTGCCCCAGACCAACTTGACCAAGAGCTAGCCAACCTAGTTGAAGAAACCGGTCCAATTAGCAAGGAAGCCGAACTACTAAACGACCTCCAGCGCTTGCAAGCCGAATTCATCAACTACAAGGCTCGAGTAGAACGCGACCGCGATCAGTCACGCAACATGGCTATCGCCGAAGCTTTCCGCGCACTGCTTCCAGCTCTCGACGACCTTACTCGCGCCGAAGCGCACGGAGACCTTGAGGGTTCGCCGTTCGCAGCCGTGGTTGCCAAGATCCGTAACGCCGGAGACAAGTTCGGGTTGAAGGCTTTTGGCGCTACAGGCGACAAGTTCGATCCTGAGCTACACAATGCTTTGGTTCAAACTCCGTTGGCGGGCGTCACCGAGACCATCATCGCCGACGTCGTTGAACCTGGCTACATGATCGGGGAGCGTTTGCTCAGACCAGCAATGGTTGCCGTAAACATTCCGGAATAGGGGTAGACATGGCTAGTCAAGACTGGTTCGAAAAGGACTTCTACAAAATCCTTGGAGTTTCCAAGGAGACTTCCGACGCCGAGCTTAAGAAGGTCTATCGCAAACTCGCTCGCGAGTTCCACCCGGATTCAAACCCGGATAACGCCAAGGCCGAAGCTCGGTTCAAGGAAATCTCTGAGGCTTATAGCGTTCTCAGTGATAAAGACCAGCGAGCCGAATACGACCAAATGCGTGCCATGGGATCTGGCCCTAGATTCACCGGCGGTCAAGGCTTCCCAGGTGGTAGCCAAGGATTCCCTGGCGGCGGTGCAGGATTCGAAGACGTATTTTCGAATCTCTTTGGCGGCGGCGGAGGCATGGGCGGCTTCGGAGGTTTTGGCGGTCCGCAACGCGGAGCCGACCTAACACACCGAGCAACCATCGACTTCATAGATTCGATCAAGGGCACCACTCTGAAACTAAACTTCGACCGCGGTGGCGCGGTCCAGGTGAAGATTCCAGCGGGTATCCAAGACGGCCAGAAGGTCAAGGTTCGTGGCAAAGGTCAGGCTTCGCCAAACGGCGGAGAGCCTGGTGATTTGTTGGTGAGCGTTCACGTAAAGCCGCACCCGGTTTTCGTCCGTGATGGAAGCAACCTAAGAGTCACCGTTCCGGTTACTTTTGTGGAGGCCTCGCTTGGTGCAACCATTCAGGTGCCAACCCTTGGCGGCGAACCGGTAAAACTCAAAGTTTCACCCGGAACCCCGAACGGCCGCGTTCTTCGCGTAAAGGGTAAGGGCGTCGAGTCCTCCAAGGGAACCGGCGACCTATTGGCAACCGTGGAAATTGCTGTTCCTTCGCACCTGAGCGAAAAGGCCAAGGCTGCGTTGGAAGAGTTCAACAACCTAGTACCGCAGGAAGATCCACGAGAAGACTTGCTCCTTCGAGCAGGACTGCTCTAGGAGGTCTCGCATGGAAGAGTTCGACGAAAACACACCGATGTTCGCCATCGCAGTTGCTGCCGAGCTAGCCTTCATGCACCCGCAAACCCTGCGCCAATACGACCGGATGGGCTTGGTGATTCCGGTTCGAACCGGAGGCCAATCGCGCCGCTACACAATGCGCAATGTTGCGCAACTTCGCGAAATAGCCAGACTTTCTACCGAAGGCGTAAGCCTTGAAGGCATCAGGCGAATTCTCGAACTTGAAAACCAAAATAACGAACTACAGCAAAGAGTTCGAGACTTGGAAACTGCATTAGCCAACGAGCTAATGAACCGCCCAGGCGCAAGAGTGTTTGCCGCTGGTGGAACCGGAATCGAGAGCATCGCTCGAGGTTCACGCCCATCTCGAAACACCCAGGTTGTGCTTTGGCGGGCGAAGTAGCCCTTCGCGAAAGGATAAACAAATGAATCAACAGCAAGAAGAACAGAAAAGCGCTCTAGAGCGTTTTGGAATTGACCTAACCGAGCGTGCTCGCAACGGCAAGTTCGATCCGGTAATTGGCCGCGACTCGGAAATCCGACGCGTTGCCCAAGTGCTCAGCCGTCGAACCAAAAACAACCCGGTGCTCATTGGTGAGCCTGGTGTTGGTAAGACCGCAGTAGTCGAAGGCCTAGCCCAGCGCATCGTCGCTGGTGACGTTCCAGAAAGTTTGAAAGATAAGCGATTAATTTCCCTAGACCTTGCAGCCATGCTTGCCGGAGCGAAGTATCAGGGCGAATTTGAAGAACGCCTGAAGGCAGTGCTTGCCGAAATCAACGCCGCTGAAGGCCAGATCATTACCTTCATCGACGAACTTCACACCCTGGTTGGTGTTGGTGGCGGAAACTCTGCCATGGACGCATCGAACATGCTTAAGCCGATGCTTGCCAGAGGTGAGCTTCGCCTAATCGGTGCTACCACTCTCGACGAATACCGTCAGTACATCGAAAAAGACTCCGCACTTGAGCGTCGTTTCCAGCAGGTCTACGTTGGCGAGCCGTCCGTGGTTGACACCATTGCCATTCTGCGCGGACTCAAAGAACGCTACGAAGCGCACCACAAGGTAGCAATCGCCGACAGCGCGCTGGTTGCTGCGGCAAATCTTTCCAATCGCTATATCACCGGCCGCCAACTTCCAGACAAGGCAATCGACCTGATCGACGAAGCGGCTAGCCGCCTACGCATGGAGATTGACTCAGCTCCGGTTGAAATAGATGAACTAAAGCGAGGCGTTGATCGCCTAAAGCTTGAGGAGCTCGCGCTCCAAAAGGAGAAAGACGCCGCCAGTAAGGAGCGCCTCGAAAAGTTGCGCGAAGACCTAAAAAGTCGAAACGCAAAATTACAAGAATTGTCAAAGCGCTGGGAATCCGAACGGGCAGAACTCAACCGCGTTGGTGAACTAAAAACCAAGTTGGACTCAATTCGAATCGAAGCCGATCGCGCACAGCGCGAGGGAAATCTTGAACTCGCTTCGCGACTTCTTTATGGGCAAATACCAGCACTAGAAAAAGAACTGGAAACTCTGGAAGCGGCCGAGAACCAGAACGGGGATCGCATGGTTAACGACCAAGTTGGCGAAGACGACATTGCGGCCGTAGTTTCAGCCTGGACGGGCATTCCAACCGGAAGGCTCCTTGCCGGCGAAAGTCAAAAACTTCTCAACCTTGAAAACGAGCTTGGCAAACGCTTGATCGGTCAAAAGTCTGCCGTGAAGTCGGTTGCCGATGCCGTGCGTCGAACCAAGGCGGGCATTTCCGACCCAAGTCGACCAACCGGATCGTTCCTATTCCTAGGCCCAACCGGTGTTGGTAAAACCGAACTCGCCAAGTCGCTCGCCGAATTCTTGTTTGACGATGAAAAAGCAATGATTCGAATCGACATGAGCGAATACGGCGAGAAGCACTCGGTCTCCCGCCTACTAGGCGCCCCTCCGGGATACATCGGTTATGAAGAGGGCGGCCAACTAACCGAAGCCGTCCGCCGTCGCCCTTACTCGGTTGTACTCCTTGACGAGGTTGAGAAGGCTCACCCCGAAGTTTTCGATGTGCTTCTCCAAGTACTCGACGACGGCCGACTAACCGACGGCCAAGGTCGCACGGTTGACTTCCGTAACGTAATTCTGATTCTCACCTCAAACCTCGGTTCACAGTTCCTAATCGACCCAGAGCTCACCGAAGAACAAAAACGTTCCGGCGTCATGGAAATCGTTCGAAGTCACTTCAAACCAGAGTTCCTCAACCGCCTCGACGACATTGTGGTATTCAACGCACTAAACCGTGAAGAACTTGGCCAAATCGTTGAAATAAACATTGACCGACTACTTAAGCGCTTGGAGAGCAAACGAATTCAGCTTGCAGTAACTCCAGCCGCTCGAGCTTGGCTTGCCGATAAAGGCTGGGATCCAATCTATGGAGCCCGCCCACTTCGCCGCCTAATGCAACAGCAAATCGACGACCAATTGGCAAACCTGGTTCTTTCCGGCACCATCCACGACGGTGAGATAGTCAAGGTGGACCTAGATGGCAACAAAGAGGCGCTTATTCTCACAATCATGGAATCCTAGAACTTAGTTCTATTTTGAGCCCTTGAATAGGTAGGCTTTTAGAGAAGTCAACCTAGGGAGCCTCTTTGCGTAAGTCACTTTTAGCGATTGCAACCTCAATCGCACTTGTTTTTGCGGGCACCAGCCTCCCAGCTCATGCTTCGGGTTCCTGCACGCTTAGCGGCAGCGGCACTTCTGGCGACGCCTACCTTGTCAATAACTTGGACGATCTCCTGCAGACCGGCACCGACAACTGCAGCGGTGATGGAATGAACTTCCTACAAACCAACGACATCTATCTTCCGGTTGACTGGGCTGGTGACATGAATTTCATTGGAGTGTTCGACGGAGATGGCTATTACCTTGGCTTCGACCAATCAACCGCAGTTACCAAAAACAACTATGGTATCTGGGCGAATGTTGGGGATGTAAATTCTGAAAACCCAACCGTGATCACAAATGTCGTTTCAGGCGGCGTTCTTTCAACAACCGACGGATCAGGTGATTTCAATCACGTGGGTTTCATTGCAGGAAGTGCGCACAATGCATCATTAAGCCATGATGTGATCGATGGATCCATCACCGCGCCCAACGCCACTTCATACCTCGGAGGCCTAGTTGGGTACAGTGAATTCTCGTCAATTACATATGTCACGTCTCGTGTAAGTATTTCTGGTGGCAATGGCTTGACCCAGCATGTTGGTGGCATCAGCGGTCACGATGAA
>CANFJH010000064.1 GCA_947447395.1 Microbacteriaceae bacterium
GTGATTAGAGGTAGAAAAGCCAACTGCCCGGTGGCGTAGGCTGCCGAGAAAATACCGGTGACCAGGCTGCGATGTTTGTGGAACCAGCGATTGGCAACCATGGACGCAAAGACGAGTGCGAGACAACCGGTTCCAAAACCAACGAACACACCCCAATAGAGGAAAAGCTGCCAGGGCTGGGTCATCCATACCGTGAGCCCAGAACCGGCAGCAACTAAACCCAGGGCAACCACAACCACGCGCCTCGCACCAAATCGCTGCATGAGAGTTGCGGCAAATGGAGCCGTTAGCCCATAGAACACAAGGTTGAGAGAAAGCGCTGAAGAGGTCAGGGTTCTAGTCCAGCCGAACTCCATTTCCAACGGCATCAACATCGGCGACGTTGTAGAACGGAATGCTGCTGCCGAAATGAGAGTGAGGAAGGTCACTGCGGCTACCCACCAACCGCGGTGCAGCCGAATCAAAGCTTTGGCCCTTGCTTGATCGCCTGCTTGTAGATGTCGATCATTTTCGCGGTTATTTGACTCTGCAGAACCGACCAGTCCCCGGTGTCTAAAGCACGTTTGGTATTTCCTGAGCGGATGTCTTTTGTGGCCCGGGTCAAAGCCCTTGCCATGTCGTCAACGCTTGAGGTTTTAGACAACCAGACGTTTGCTTCCGGTAGCTCGGCAGCAATTTTTGGATCGGCAACGAGCACTGGAGTTCCAACGGCAATGGCCTCGTAAACGGTCATGCCCTGGGTTTCAAAACCAACCGAACTCTGAGCAACTAGATCTGCCTGGGCAAAACGTGCCACAAGTTCACGGTGTGGTAGACGACCGTGGAAAGTTGCACTCTTACTTAGCCCCAACTGAACCAGAAGCAATCGAACCTTCGCCTCAAGTTGACCAGAACCGAAAATGTTCAGGTGGACATTTGGAAGATTAGCCGTATGAAAAGCGCCGATGAATTCGGTCACTCGTTTTTCACCGCTGAAACGACCAGCCCAAACGAAGTCGAGTTCGCGATTAAGGTTCTCGTGCACCACGGGGTGAATTCCATCTACGACGTCGTCGTCCACGCCATTTGGAAAAACCAAAGCCTTCTCGACAACCTTATGTTTCTCAAGTTCACGGGCGAAATGCCCAGAAGGCGAGGTAACAAAGTTCGCGTGGCGACTGATCTGTTCCTTGAAAGCCCAAATGTCCTTGGTGTTTTTTGGAAGTTCGTGACCGAGCATCGAAGCTGCCCAGGCGTTCATTACCTGAGCCAAACGTTGGGTGCCAGTTTTTCCAACCGCGTGGGCAAAGCCAACGTCCAAGTTGGTGTGAACAGTCTGCACCAGTGGAAGCCCGTGATCCTTCGCCCAAGCTGCTCCAAGAATCGCTCCCCACATGTCGGCTTGAATGTGCACGATGTCTACTGGCATGGCCATCTTGGAAAGTTTGCGTTGCACGGTTCGATAGGCAAGTTTCAGCGAAGGTTCAATCGAGTAGGCCCCGGTTGGAGGAAGTGGCAATGCCGGAACTTCAATCATTCCTTCTAGCCGACGATTGCGTCGGTAACGCCGGCTAACCACCATGGTCACGGTGTGCCCAGCGCGCTCCAAAAACTTCTTTTGGAGCATCAGGCTTGTTTGAACGCCACCGAGAGAATCGGGGTGGTGGTCGGCGAAGAAGAGAATGTGCATCAGGTCAAATTTACCGCTTTATGCCATAGTGAAGTATGAAACTAGTGGGGTTCCAAAAGAAACGCTTTGAAGGTACGTCAGCGCGAACATTGCGCCATTTAGGCTCCCCAGACGCTTACTCGATTCAGCTTTTGGTCTTCTTTGTTTACACACTCGTTGTAATTTCTTTTCTAACGGACAGCATTCTGCTTCAGAGTTTTAATCCGTTGTGGATCTTGGTTTCAGGGGCCGGGTTCTTACCCCCAATCACGATCGGTTTTGCATACAAGCTTCTATTCCTAAATCGAGCGACACTGAAGTCTCGACCAATCTGGAACCTAGTGGTTGCAGGTTTGGCTGGTTCTGCTAGAAACCTGTCGGTAGGACTTTTCGCCATGTGGGCAGGCCTAGATAATTCTCAGCTCTGGTTATTCAGATTCTTCGGCGGCATGGTTGTTGGCTTGGCAATCTACATAATTTGGTCTCTTTCCCAGGGTGCCACAACGGAGTACACGTCTTCACTTCGTAAATACTCTGCACTGCAGAGCGAATTGGCTGTCACTCGAGAAGAGATGCCGGAACTTTTGAGTGAAGTAAACGAAAAACTTCAACAAAGAGCACAAATCTCAGTACTGCCGCAACTTGATGCAATTGCAAGTGTGCTCGGTGAAAACCGATCCGGTGAGGTTGCACTAGGTCAACTACGCAGCACCATGGCAAACGAGATTCGACCACTCATGGATGAAATTGCGGCCGAGGCGCCCAGACCATTCAAAGAGCGCAATATTGAGCAGCTTCGCAAAGTGCGAACCACTCTGCCTAGTCGCTACAAACTATATGAATCAATTTCTATAGTCGGCGCGGCTTTCACACAGTCGATTGGCTTCGGATTCTGGCTAACCTTCTTCTTCGCGGGCAAGGGCCTGATAATTACCGGCCTTGAAATCACAATTTATGGGGTGAGCCTGTGGGCCTTCAAGCAGTTGATTCCCAAAGAGCGGGAGTTCAAGAAAATTAGGGCAACAATCTTGACCATTCTTATGGGTGCTGCAGCATCTATCCTTACAGTGGTCTACCTAGCGACTATTGAAACTACACCATTGATTTATTGGGTCTTGACCGGCATTTCAATCTTTTCCGGAATTCTCGCGCCCGTGATTCTTGCCCACACCAGGGCAAGAATTAAGCGCCAACAGGAAATTGAAACCAAGATTTCTAGAGAATTGAACTCCCTTGCCAAAGAGAACTCTATTTTTGCGCAGAGAGTCTGGGTGTTTCGTAAGCGCTGGCTCCTTCTGTTGCATGGAACGGTTCAAAGCGCATTAACCGCAGCGATTTCTAGGCTCCAGTCTGCTGAGGAAATCGACGAGGTCACAGTTCAACAAGTGAAACAAGACCTTCGTCGGGCAGAAGCTGCCATTAACTCAAGTAGCACCGAAAGACTCAATTTCGACCAAGCGATGCAAGAGATCAAAGCGGTTTGGAATGGAATCTGCAATGTGGAAGTGGAAGTTTCGCAGCGAGCCCAGAGAGCGCTTTTGCGAAACGGCGACGCAGCCTTCTGTGTAAACGAAATAGCAAAGGAAGCGATTTCTAATGCGGTTCGCCATGGTTCAGCTAAGAACGCAACAATAGAAATTGACCGAGTTGAAGATGACCTGATTCACGTTCAGGTAGTCAACGACGGAATCCTGGCAAAAATTCAGGAACGGCAGGGAATTGGCTCATCAATGCTCGATGAGATCTGCCTCAACTGGTCTCTCACCAACAAGGCAAAGCGCGTTTACCTAACTGCAGAACTTCCAATCCAGCTCTAACCAGTGTATTTGCCACCCTTGGCAATTAGTTCCTCATAGATGGAAACGGTACGTTTGGTGAGACTGCTCTGTAAAAGAAGTTCATTGCCTATGAGAGAATCCCCGCGACGATTGCCGTTTCGGATATCTTTCACTGCATCGGAAAGGGTCTCTGCGAGAGCCGCAACCGAATCGTCTTTCACCAACCAGTGTGAACTTGGTTCGAACTCTTCGGCTATGTTGGCGTCGCAAAGAATGCTCGGGGTGCCAACGGCTGCAGCCTCAAACACGGTCATACCCTGAGTCTCAAATCCCACTGACGTTTGAACCAGGGCATCCGCTTTGGCGAAGTGCTGCAGCATGCGAGCGTGAGCTGCTCGTCCGTGAAGCAAAATCTGGTCCTGGAGCCCGAAGGCTTTAATCAGTTCTTCTGCCTTTTTCCAAAGTGGTCCTCGTCCGTAAACATCGACGACCACGTTTTCGAGCCTGGCTAAATGCACTGCCTCGATGAATTCGAGCAGTCGCTTTTCGTGCTGAAAGCGCCCAGCCCAAACCAGGTGCACCTTCGAATCCTCGTGGTGCGGTTCGTTTGTGATGCTGGCAAGGGTTGCCTGAATTCGCTCGTCGTCAACCCCGTTGTGCATGACCCGAAGTTCCGACGTGACTCCATGCGCTTTTAGGTCCCGGCCGAAGTGTTCCGATGGAACCAGGATGACGTCAGCCTCATTGGTGATCAACTGAATGTATTTCCAGGCGTCGGTGGTGGTCAACTTTAGGGGCAGGCGAAGGTGCTTGAGGAATTCGCGGCTCAGCAGAAAGAACAAAAACTTGGCGGGGTATTTGCCTATTACCTCTTGGGTGCCCTTGGCGAGGTTGAAGTGGCTAGTCATAACGGTGGGCAGATGATTTCGCTGAGCAAAGCCAAGGCCAATTATGGCGCTCCACATGTCGGCTTGAATGTGCACGATGTCGAACTTGTCGTGGCGTCGGCGTTGGCTGCGGTCTAAACGTTTACGCGAACGTCGTAGGTTTGCGGTGAACGAGAACTCCCAGTTGAGAGTTAGCGGCCAAGAAGGGAGTGTAAAAAAGCCCTTTTCGATTAGACGTTTTCCAGAGGAAGGGGAAACGAAAGTCACCTTGTGACCCAGCTTCTCTAAATACTTCTTCTGAAGCATCGCAGAGGTCTGAATTCCCCCTAGTGACCTTGGATGTTGATCCAAGAACATGGCGATGTGCATCACTCCAGCCTACCTTCGCAAGCTGCTCAAGTTCTGCGAGAATAGAGGCATGACTGTACATACTCACGTAGCAACTTTGCACACCAACCACGGCGCCATCAAGATCAACCTGTTCGGCAGCCACGCACCAGTAACCGTAGCCAACTTCGTTGAATTAGCTGACGGCACTAAGACTGGCAAGCCTTTCTATGACGGCATCATTTTCCACCGCATCATCGACGGTTTCATGATCCAGGGCGGAGACCCAACCGGCACCGGAATGGGCGGCCCAGGCTACCAGTTCAACGACGAGCCTCACGGCGAACTTCACTACGACGCCCCTTACAAGTTGGCAATGGCTAACGCAGGCGTTCGAGGCGGTCAGGGAACCAACGGTTCTCAGTTCTTCATCACCGTTGTTCCAACCGAATTCCTTTGGGGAAA
>CANFJH010000065.1 GCA_947447395.1 Microbacteriaceae bacterium
ATCGAGGTTATGCGAGACCGTTTCGCTTCGGCTGGCGTTCCTGTAGATTTTCGCGACTTATCGCAAAGACCACCGCGAAGGTCAGCACAATAATTAGAGTGGTCGATGCCATGGCCATTCCGTAGTTTTGACCGCCGGGCTTTGAGATCAGAGCGTAAAGCACAGTGGGCAATGTAGCCTGATCGCCGTAAGCCAAGAGGCTGGCAGCGCCGAACTCGCCAAGCGATACCAAAGCGGCAAATGCTGCTGCGGTGTAAACACTGAACCGAATCATTGGTAGTTCGATAAACCACCAGATTTGCCACCGCGAGGCGCCAGCTGTGGCGGCGGCCTCAACGTGGCTGCGGTCTATAGAAACAAGTGCCGGATAGACCAGGCGAATCACAATGGGTACCGACATCACCGATTGGATGAGCGGAGTTACCAGCCATGTTTCTCGCAGTGGCAGGGGGTATCCGCCGAAAGTGACCAGATAACCAAAACCGAGGACCACGGTAGAGATGCCTAGTGGCAGCAAGAACGCAACATCCAGAATTCGGTTCACTAGAGTCTGGGCAAACGATTTCGTTGGCACTGCCATGAGGTAGGAAACCGCCACCCCAATTACCATGGCGATTGCTGCCGAAATAAGCATGTTTCGAAGGCTGTTGCCCATCGAATCAAGCACGCTTAGGTTGAGCAGATTTCTGGCACCGCGACCAGTTAGGTTGATGAAGTTTCCAACGAAGCCAGCACCTTCGGTAAAGGTTTTGAAAATAATCATTGACATTGGCGCCACAATCAGAAGCAACATCACCGGGAAAGTCAGCAAGGTTGCCAACCAGTCTCGCCTGTCTAGAACCTTCACATCGCCGTCGTGTTCGCCTACCTCTATACCGATGTTCGCCCGACCGCCGGTCTGGGTGATACCGAAGGCAATCACACTAAGCAGGCTCTGAATCAGAGCCAGTGCCGAAGCCTTTGGCAGATCGAGCAGGGTGTTAGCAGCCGTAGCGATTTCGGTTTCAAGCGAGTGAACCTGACCACCACCAAGAACCAGGATGACCCCATAGCTCGCGCTGCAATAAAGGAAAGTCGAAGCAGCTGCCGAGATCAGGGCTGGCTTTAGCTGGGGAAGTGAGATGCTCCAGACCGTGCGGAATCGACCCGCGCCAGACATGGCCGCAGCCTCCTCGGTCTGCAAATCGAGCGACATCCAAAAGCTCCCGATGGTGCGAACTGCTAGCGAATAGTTGAGAAACACGTGCGCGGTGATAATCCAAAAAACCGGGTTCGACCAAAAGTGTCCGGCGTCACGGAAAATTGTGAAACCGGTTGCCACCACGATGGTTGGCAGCATGAACGGAATGGTGATGAGCGAACGAATTGCGCGCTGACCAACAAAGTGCTTTCGATACAAAACATAGGCACCAGGAATAGCCAGGGCAATTGTCAATGCAGTTGAGACTAGAGCCTGCCAGACGGTGAACCACGTGATTTGCCAGTCGCGAATGTTGAGCAGGTGAAGCGCCCAGTTTCCTTGGAAACCTCGACTGAGAATGTTGGAAAGCGGCCAGAAGAATAGGACCCCCAGAAAGGCAATCGGGGGGAACCATTCCACAAAGCGTCTATTCAAACAGGGTGCTCCAAGCGGCTAGCCAGTCTTTGCGGTCGGCAACCACGTTTAATTGATCGCCAACGAGGCTGGTAGCCTTCGGTGCAAATTTCGCCCATGTTGCAGGCAGTGCTACGCCTTGCAACATCGGGTAGACATACATTGATTCGGGCAGTGCCTTCTGAAAGTCTTGCGACTGCATGAAGCTGACCAGCGCGGCGGCGCCCTTCGGGTTCTTGCCTCGCTTCAAAATGCCGGCATACTCGGTTTGGCGATAGCAGTCGTTCAAGATGGCAGCAGTTTGGCTTGTGCCGTTAGAGCGAATTTCGTCGGCAGGCGACGACGAGTAGCTAAGCACGATCGGGTAGGCACCGTGACCACTTGAACCAGAAAAGTCGGTGTAGTAGGCATCTTCCCAACCAGCGTCAACCTTCAGGCCATTGGCGTGAAGCTTCTTCCAGTAGTCGAGGTAACCAGGGTCACCGAACTTGGCCACGGTGGTTGCGAGAAAAGCCATTCCGGTAGAAGAGGTGGCTGGGTTTTCCACAACGGTGAGGCCCTTGTAAGTGGGATCGGTCAGTTGCGAGATGTCGGTTGGCGCTGGTCGTCCTCTTGAAGTGAACCAGTCGATGTCGTAGTTCATACAAACATCACCAAAGTCGATTGGCTCTAGCACGCCGGCAAGCACGTCATTGCTTTTTGCCAGCCCGATCAGTGAGTTATCGATTCCGAAAACAGCGTCGCCAATCGGTTGGTCTTTGGTCAAAATCAACTTATTGGTCATTGCGCCGGCATCACCAGCTTTGACGAGTCTGAGCCGGTAACCAGATTCGGTTTCGAATTTCTTGATTAAGTCTTCACTCATCACGAATGAATCGTGAGCGACCAAGACCACGGTTTTGGAATCGTTTACCGGTGAACAGCCAGCTAGAGCCAAGCCGGCGACTGCTGCAATTACTGCAACCTTAATTAGTTTCTGCACTTTCGTGCCCTCCTTGTTAGTTGGGCACGGGTTAGAGGTCCTCCCTGCGCTGGCATTACCCAGATCAGGTTTGACGGTCGGTAACTACTTAGTCACCCTCTCAGTCCGGTATCACCGAACTCCCGTGTATCTCTAGATTAGTGTGCGGAAGCGGCAGCTGCCTCAGCAGCGCCAGACTTGGTGCGAAGTGGCTGAGCCTTGATGAAGAATGACATCGCGAAAGCAATTGCAACAACTGCAGCAGCACAGACGAACACTGTCACGGCCGAGTCTGCAAAGCCCATTAGGAATGGGCGCGCCAAGCGAGGGTCAAGGTGCTTCAAGAACGACGAGTCGCTGTTCATCTTGTCGGCAAGTGCGCTTGGGTTAGTGGCGCTGTCCTTCAAGAACTGAACGTTCGGGTTTGTTGCCTTGTACTTCCCAGTCATTACGCCGCCCATGTATTCCTTGGCGGCATCGGTCATTCCAGTCTTCACTTCAGGAACCTTAACAGCAGCCTTGATGGCATCCGGCAGACGGTTGAACAGGATCGAGATGAAGACGGCAACACCTAGGGTTCCACCCATTTGACGGAAGAACATCGAAGAAGAAGTTGCAACACCGATGTCCTGTGGCGAAACAGCGTTCTGGGCTGCCAAGGTAAGTGTCTGCATTAGCTGACCGAGACCAGCACCAATAATTACCATCGAGACCGACATCACCCACATTGGAGTGTTGTACTGGTAAGCGAACAGGGTTACGTAGCCCAGTAGCAGCATTCCGGTACCAGTGATCATGAAGATCTTGTACTTACCGGTTTTACCGGTGATCTGACCGGAAACGATCGAAGCGCTCATCATTCCCAAAACCATTGGCAACATTAGGAAGCCCGACTGGGTTGGAGTTGCGCCGTTGACGATCTGAATAAGCAGCGGAAGGGTCATCATTCCACCGAACATGCCAACACCTACGATGACACCGAGGATGGTGACCGAGGTGAACACGCGCGACTTGAAGAGTGTAAGTGGCAAGATTGCCTCGTGCTTGGCCAAACGTTCGGCAAGGATGAAGGCAACAATTCCGACTACACCGATGACGTAACAGCTAACCGACTCGGTGCTGCTCCAGCCCCAGGTGCGGCCGTTTTCGGCAACCAAGAGAATTGGAACAACAGCCATGATGATGGTTAGTGCGCCCAACCAGTCGATGCGGTGCTTGACCGGAGTGTGAGGAACATGAAGGAACTTCCAAACCAGGAACAGCGCAATTGCACCAATCGGAACGTTGATTAGGAAGATCCACTTCCAGCCGGCGATACCAAGAATCATGCCGGCATCTGCGAATAGGCCACCAACTACTGGCCCAAGTACGCTCGAGGTTGCGAAGACTGCAAGGGTGTAGCCCTGGTAGCGAGCGCGCTCGCGTGGAGGAACGATGTCGCTCAGAACGGTGATTGCCAGCGAGAACAAACCACCGGCACCAATACCCTGAACCGCGCGCCATCCGGCAAGCTCCAACATTGAGCCGGAAAGCGACGAAAGTGCTGAACCGGCAACGAAGATTGCGATTGCAATGATGAATAGACGTCGACGTCCGAAGATGTCACCGAGTTTTCCGTAAATTGGGGTCGAAATCGTTGAGGTGATTAGGTAAGCGGTGGTGACCCAAGCCTGAAGTTCTAGACCGTGAAGGTCGTCGGCGATGGTGCGCATCGCAGTACCGACAACGCTCTGGTCTAGAGCCGACAGGAACATACCTGCCATGAGACCAACTAGTACGAGAAGAATCTCGCGGTGTGACATTTCGCCAGGAACGGCAACTTTTTCATTTTTTGACATCAAATACTTCTTCCTACTCGCGGGTAGTCTGGAGACTATGAAGACCCGCAACCAAATTGCTAAGCAAAGAGTTGCTCGAATTTATTCCGTGAGGGCGCTAACCCTCGTTCTAGCCCTAAGTCTATCGGCAACTGCCCCACAGTCGGCTAGTGCTTTGGAAGCCTGTGCGACTAGTGCAACCGATCCAAACTGCTCAATCAGCGTTGCTGCTTCTTACCAGGTTGTGGTCAACAAGGTGCGCCCTCTTAGACCGGTGACATATCAGGCGAGAGACCTGATTCGGGTGCCAAAGTTCAACCCTTACGGTCGCCTGGTTCGAAGGGCTGTCTCAAAGGCGATCGTGCTTATGGGTACTGCCATGAAAGCCGATGGCCAGGGAACTCTAATCGTTCAGAGCGGCTACCGCAGTTATAAGTCTCAGAAAACTATC
>CANFJH010000066.1 GCA_947447395.1 Microbacteriaceae bacterium
CGCGTTTACACCGGTAAGTCCAAGAATGCTCAAGAGGCCCACGAAGCTATTCGCCCGGCTGGTGAGGTTTTCAAGACTCCCGCCGAGCTTTCCACATTGCTTTACGGCCGCGCCTATGACCTTTACGAATTGATCTGGAAGCGAACCGTGGCTTCTCAGATGCAGGACGCCAAGGTTTCGACTACCACCGCCAAGATTAAGGTCGGCCCACTGGACGATGGCCGTAGCGCCGAGTTCAGCGCGAGCGGAACCGTGGTCACATTCCGCGGGTTCCTAGCTGCATACGAGGAAAGCCAAGACGAAACTCGCAACCAAGACGAATCTGCAGAATCGAAGTTGCCTAACCTTGCGGTTGGTCAAAAACTTTCGTTGGTTGAAGTCAACGCAAAGGATCACCAGACCACCCCGCCACCTCGTTTCACCGAGGCTTCGCTGGTAAAGGCCCTGGAAGAAGACGGTATCGGCCGCCCTTCCACCTACGCCAGCATTATGTCGAACATCACCAACAAGGGTTACGTTTCAAAGCGCGGTCAGGCGCTTGTTCCAGAGTGGATTGCCTTCACCGTGATTCGCTTCCTGGAAGAGAACTTTGGCAACATGATCGACTACAAGTTCACCGCTGAGATGGAGGAAGACCTCGACCAAATTGCGGATGGCAAGTTGAACTCGAAGGAATGGTTGAAGCACTTCTACTTCGGTGAGAAAGATGTTGTCGGTCTCAAAGACACCGCCGAGAATATTCTGGATCAAGACCCAAGAGCCATTAACTCTTACCCAATTACCGACGAAATCACCCTTCGCACGGGTCAATACGGTCCTTATCTTGAGATTTTCGAGGCGCCTGGAAGTATTGGCGCCGATGCCGAAACTGGTCGTCGAATTGTCAACATCCCAGAGGAACTGGCACCAGACGAACTGACACCGGTCAAGGCCAAAGAGCTCGTCGATGCTCCGGTTGTGACCGACCGCATTCTCGGAACCGACCCTGAAACCGGCTTTGAAATCCTATTCAAAGACGGCCGCTACGGACCCTATGTTGTGCTGAACGACCCTGATGCCGCAAAACCAAAAACGGCTTCGCTTTTCAAGTCAATGAGCCCAGCCACAATCGATATAGACACAGCACTCCAGTTGCTCGCCTTCCCTAAGGTAATTGGCACCGACCCTGAAACCGGCGTGGAAATCTCCGCGCAAAACGGTAAGTTCGGGGCCTACCTGAAGAAGGGTACCGATTCGCGTTCACTTGGTAGCGAAGAGGAACTGCTAACGATCGACCTACCTAAAGCGCTCGAGATTTACGCACTTCCAAAGTATGGCTCACGGCGCACGGCTGCAACACCTTTACGAGAATTTGGCGAAGATCCGGCCTCTGGTGGCGCAGTGGTTGCCAAGACCGGTCAGTTCGGGCCTTACGTTTCAGACGGTTTCGTTAATGCCACCATTCCAAAGGACGACAACCTCGAAGATATGTCGGCTGACCGCGCATTCGAGTTACTCATGGCTCGACGTGAAAAACTCGGTCTTGAGCCAGGTCAAGCGCCAGCCAAGGCGAGCGGCCGAGGTGCTAAGAAAACGACCAAGCGTGTAGTGAAGGCTAAGAGTAAGAAGAAGTAGTGTTCATTTCATTCGAAGGAATCGACGGAGTTGGTAAGTCAACCCAGATTCGACTGGCAGACGAGTATTTACGCGCTCGCGGTAAAGACGTGCTCTGCACCTTGGAACCTGGCGGTACTGAGCTCGGTCAAGAAATTCGCAACCTATTGTTGCACCGCAAGGGCGACGTTGACCCAAGAGCTGAAGCGCTTTTGTATGCCGCTGACCGCGCGCATCACGTGGCTACCGTGGTTCGCCCGGCACTGGCAAACAGCTCTGTCGTAATTAGCGATCGCTATTTCGATTCTTCGGTTGCCTACCAGGGTGCCGGCCGCAAACTTTCGGCGAAGGAAATTCGCGACATCTCGCTCTGGGCTGTGGATGGCTTACTGCCAGACCTGACTGTGCTGCTTGACCTAGAACCAACTAAGGCAGCCGAGAGGCGAAACAACACCGGCCAAGAAGCCGACCGCCTAGAGCGCGAAAAGATTGATTTCTTTGAGGCTGTTAGAAATGAATTTTTGAAGCTAGCCGAGGCAGAGCCGAATCGCTTCCTAGTCGTTGACGCAAACCAGAGCCCGAGCGAAATCTTCGGGCACATCTCTAAAAAGTTGGATGAACTCCTAAGATCATGAGCAAAGACTTTTGGTATGAATTAGCCGGCCAGCCTGAGGCGTTGGCCCAGGTGAAACGTGCCGTGGAAACTCGTGGCGAAAACGTTTTTCATTCATGGTTAATTACTGGCCCTCCGGGGTCCGGTCGCTCGGTGCTGGCCGAAAAATTTGCTGCAGCCCTTCAGTGTCCAGAAATGGGTTGTGGAGTTTGCCGCTCCTGCGTGCTCGCGGCATCTCATACCCATCCCGACATCACGATTCTGTCTACCGAAAAGGTGCAGATTGCGATCGCCGAGGTTCGCGACTTGGTCGTTCAGTCTTCATTTGGGTCAAGCATGGGCGGCTACCGAATCATGATCATCGAGGATGCCGACCGCATGGCTCCGGTTGCTGCCAACGTGCTACTAAAGGCATTGGAAGAGCCACCTGCCAACACCATTTGGATTCTGTGTGCTCCTTCGGAGGTTGACATGTTGCCAACGATTCGTTCGAGAGTTCGCAAACTAAACCTCAAGGTGCCTTCAATTGAAGATGTGGCGAAACTCTTGGTGGAGCGCGACCAGGTTGATCCGAAACTGGCCACCCTTGTGGCTGCCGAGGCGCAGAGTCACGTTGGAATGGCCAGGCGCTTGGCCCTGAGCCCAGAAGTTCGAAAGCGCCGCCACGATTATCTGCAGGCTGCCATGAGCATCAATAACGTCAGCCACGCAGTGAAGGCTGCCGAGAAGTGGCTTGATCTCGCCAAGAAGGACGCACTGGCACTGACACAGGAGCGCGACGAAGAAGAACTTCAGTCGATACTTCACAATCTTGGTTTAGCTCCTGGCGACGCCGTACCTCCTGCCTACCGCCCAGACATAAAGCGTTTGGAAGAGGGTCAAAAGCGCAGGGCAACCAGAAGTTTGCGCGACGGAATCGACCGCATTCTGGTCGACCTGTTGGCGCTTTATCGCGATGTGCTCACTGTTCAGCTTTTCACCGGAACCGCCCTGGTTAACCGCGATTTAGAAATTCAGATTCGCGAAGTTGCCACCTCAACCACAGCCGCCAATACCATTCACGTCATTGACGAAATCGAGAAGGCTCGTCACCGGATCGATCGCAACGTTCGCGACATCTACGTTTTGGATTCGCTTGCAACCACTCTGAAACGGAGCGCCTAATGAAGAAAATTTCCGCACTACTTTTATCGTTGGCGGTTGTGCTTGGCGCGTCGGGTTGTTCAACCTCGGCTCCAGTCGATGAGCTTTACAAGCAGCGCGTAAATTGGACGCTTTGCGAGACCAAGACCTTCCAGTGCGGAACTGTCAAGGTTCCTTTGAACTGGGAAGAACCTGCTGGCCCAACCATTCAAATTTCCCTGGTCCGCAAATTTACCAACAAGGCAATCGGCTCGCTGGTAATCAACCCAGGTGGACCGGGTGGTTCTGGCGTCGATTTCCTCGAAAACAACTACGACAACATCGGAACCCAATCGCTTCGCGACAAATACACCTTTGTGTCTTTTGACCCACGCGGAGTTGGCAGAAGCGCCAAGGTCACCTGCTACGACGCAGCCGGCACGGATCACCTGCTTTACGACTCGAATGGAGCTGAACCTGGTTCGGCTGCCGACATCGCCTCGGTTCGCGCCGAGTTCAAAAAGTTTGACGCGGCCTGCAAGCAGAACACCGGTCCGGTCTTGGGTCATCTTGACACCGTGAGTGCCGCCAAAGACATGGATGTGATTCGTGCAGCGCTTGGGAACCAGAAGCTCGACTATCTAGGTTTCTCGTATGGAACCTTCCTCGGCACCACCTATGCGGCACTTTTCCCTGCCAACGTTGGTCGCTTCGTGCTCGATGGCGCAATCGACCCAAGAGTGTCAGATGCCCAGCAAAACCTAAACCAGTTGCAGGGTTTCAATGTAGCTCTAAACGACTACCTGAAGGACTGCTTGGCTCACGATGCCACTTGCCCTTTCAAAGGCACGCTTGCCGACGCCCAGCTTTCGGTTTCGAAGTTCCTTAGATCCATGGAAACCAAAACACTCAAAACCAAGGACGGCCGCAAGCTCACCATCACCTCGGCCAGCACGGGTTTGATTATGGCCCTTTATTCCGATACCTACTGGCCTTATCTAACTCAGGCCTTCACTTCGGCCTTCAAGTCTGGTGATGGCACGACCTTTATATTGTTGGCCGATTTTTATAACGACCGCGACGAGGCTGGAAAGTATTCGAGTAACACCCTGGAGGCCAACATTGCGATTAACTGCCTAGATTCCAGATCATCATCAGCACCTCAAGCGATGGCCAAGCAAAACGCTCGACTGCTTGCAGTCTCGCCAATTCTCGGTCGTTACTGGCAAAACGGAGCATTGTCTTGCGAGCAGTGGCCTTATCCGGTTGCCAAGCGCCCGGCTAGTTACTCGGCCACAGGTGCTCCAACGATCATGGTTGTTGGAACAACTGCCGACCCTGCCACTCCCTACAAGCAGGCAGTCGGCCTAGCTCATAAGGTACTCGACAAGGGTTTCCTGGTCACCTTCAAGGGCGAGGGGCACACGGCATACGGCCGCTCGAACATCTGCATCAGTAATGCA
>CANFJH010000067.1 GCA_947447395.1 Microbacteriaceae bacterium
GCGGCTGCAAGGATCTTCACCGTGGATGCAGTAATTGAAGGTGTGGTCCCGCCGTTGTCGTAAAGCACGTCTCCGGTTGAAAGGTTTATTACCTGACCGGTGAAAGTACCAAGTTTGGAATCTGAGGTTTGAGCCTTAATTGAGCAGTTTGCGGCAGGGTCTGCAGTTGGGGTCTTTGTGACCGCTGGAGTCTTGGTAGAGGTTGGCGTCTTGGTTGCGCTCGGGGTCGAACTCCCGGTTGCACTGATTCCCCAAACCGAAAGAGCAAGAACTAGCACCCCGCTGCTGGCACCAATCAGTACCTGCTTCAAATATTCAAACTTCGGCTTTTCGCTACTCAAATCAACTCCATTACTTTGGCTACCCTAAGTTTATCGGCCTGCCACCCCGTGACTAGACTTGCCTTATGAACGCTCTGAAGCAAGTAATCACCGCAATTGCAATCATTTTTTTGAGTCTGGTGTCTGTAAACCCAGCTTCCGCTCACACCGAAGTTGATCACACCTCACCAGCAACTGGAGCATCAGTTCAGGCAGGTGCTCAGACGATCTCGGTGGTCTTCACCGACAAGATTTTGAACCTGGCCAATTCGAGCGAAATCGTGATTACCGATGCCACTGGCCAAAGCGTTGACACCACCTGTGTCGAAGTGCAAAACACTTCGCTTTCGGCGCAGGCCTTTTTGGCAGCCGCCGGCGAATACAAAGTGGTTTGGAGAACAGTGGCCGAAGACGGTCATGCCATATCGGATTCGTTCCACTTCACCGTGACCGGAACTGCCGAAAAGGGCAACTTCATTTCTTGCAAGGACTTGGCGGCTCAGGGCGGAACCGTAATTGCCGAACCTAAGCCAAGCAAGCCGGTGCCACAGGATTCGGCAAGTACTATTCCGATGCTGTTTTACGGAGCGGTGTTATTGCTGCTCGCGGTGATGGTATTTGTTGCACTAAAGCGCAGGCGCGCTAAAGGCTAGGGCCACAAAGGTAAAGCTTCTCAACCACCGCGTCGATGGCATGCTTGGTTCCAGCGCCAACATACTTTCGGTGTGCGCGGTCGTTTCTGGCGAAAATTGCAAAGGCAATGGTGTGAGGGGTTAGGTCGGAAGTAGTAATTAGCCCGGCCAAACCGTAAAGACCCGAAATGAATCCCGTCTTGGCACGAATGCTGCCATTAGGAATGACTAGTTCGTTTTGTTTGGTGACTGGGTTGTATTCCACAAACCGGCCACCAAGCGTTCCGCCGTCACCCGATGTCGCCATATAGGTAGGTAGCGATGCGATGTCACTGGCAGGGTCAGCAGCATTTCTAAGCAGAGCCACTAGCAACTGAGCGGTCACGCGGTTGTTAGGGGCCAAACCAGAGGCATCCTTCATGATCAGCTTTTTGGAGTTGATACCGAGGCTTTTGAATAGCTTGGTTCCCATTTGCTGAACGGATGTGTAGTTATTCTTCAAACCGAGTGCAAGTTCGGCGTGACGAGCAATCACTTCGGTTTCGGTGTTGTCTGAAACTTTTAGAGCGTGGCGAATCCAATTGGTGATTGGCTGCGAATCGGCAGAAACAAGCTTGACGGCATCGACCGGAGTAACTCCTCGAACCACCGTGACGTTGGCTGCCAATTTCTTCACCGTTGGGTCATTCGCCGCGAGCGCAGCAGCATCGTCCGCGGTTTTCAACCAGTCGCTGAAGCTCACACCGGCTTGAATTGTGGGGTCGGTGACGCGGCGCCCATTATATTTTTTGTCGGTCAGGTCAGGATTAACTCGCCCGGCATCGATCATTAGGCCGGTAATCGGAGACATGTCCCCGGTGGTTCGGGTGTAAGCCGCGTGATTCTTGTTCCAACTAGGGCCCTTGAAAAAGGTGTCATCGAGAACGATCTTGTTGATGATAGTTCCTGCAGGAAGCGCGGCGATTGCTGAGGCAGCAAGTTCACGCAGTTTTGCCGGGTGTTGGTTTGGTAGGAAATAGGTTGTGTAGGCGCCAGGCTTCACCCGAGTAAGAGTTACATCTCCCCCGCCTCGCAGAATGAGCGTTCCCTGCTCGAACGGATTCGTAAGCACGCTAGTGGTTGCCACATAAGGCGCCTGGGCGGCAACCTCGCGAGGCTTCACGATGAACTTGATGGCGGCAGCATTGGTGATGGTCTTCATCACAGAGGCCGATGGGGTTTGCTCGTTCGACCGAACATTTACCAAGACCTTGCCTGTGGTGAGATCAACGGCGTAGGCGTAAAGCTTGCCAAGCTTGGCTGCCTTTAGTTCCTTGGTAATTGGCGTGCAACTAACATCGGCCTGAGCTGGGATGCTTCCGGCCAAGGTCAGCGCACCGATTACGCTCGCAACAAGTAACGCCCGACCCAGTTTCTTCATAGGTTTAAAGGTTAGCGAACCTATAGCTCGAAGCGCGATGCATCAGTTGGCGCAACAGCATCCACAGATAATTCCCGCTCGATTCGCTGCACTACCGTTTCTTGCGCGCCCTCTTCACCGTGAATCACGAATACTCGCTTGATGCGGGACTTTGCCACTTCGAGCCACTTCATTAGTTCGTTTCCATCAACGTGTACAGAGAACTCTTGAACAGATGCAATCTGCGCCTTGACCTCAACCATTTCGCCGTGCATCTTGACCTCTTTGGCTCCTTCAACAAGGTTTCTGCCTCGAGTTCCAACAGCCTGGTAACCGACCAAAATCACCGAATCCTTGGGATTGGTAAGCATTGAGCGAAGGTGGTGCACCACTCGGCCGCCGGTTGCCATACCGGATGCCGAGATAATGATCGATGGCTGAGGTGGCGTATTGATGCTCTTCGATTCGTCCACGGTCATTAGTTCAACTAGCGTTCCCGGGTCGAACGGGTCGCGGCCGTGCCAAGTTTCGGTAATGTCGTCGCGTATTTCCGGGGAGTGCTTATCGATCGCATCACGGTAGAACGCGAGCGCCTTCAAGGCCATCGGGCTATCGGCATAAATCGGTACGTTGCGAACCTTGCCCTCTTCAACAAGTTCGCGCAGGCGAACCAAGATAACCTCGGTGCGGTCAACCGCGAAGGCTGGAATCAAGACCGAACCGCCACGGTCAATGGTGGTGTTGATCACGGTCTGGAAATCATCTGAGCGAGCCTCGTGCTCACGGTCGCCGTAAGTTGATTCGGTGATTACTGCGTCGAACTGGCCTTCAGGGAATACGCCAGGAGCGCGAAGCAGCGGGTGGTCAGGGCGTCCTAGGTCTCCGGTGAATAGCAATCGCTTTCCGAAGAATTCAACCTCCACGAATGAGGCTCCAAGAATGTGGCCGGCCGGGTGGAAGGTAACGAAGGTTTCCGGCGCTACCTGAGTTCGCTTGTAGAACTCGGTTGGCTGAAACTGGGTTAGCGCCTGATCTACATCGGCCTCACCATAGAGAGCAAGCGGTGGGTTGTGCTTTGAGAAGCCCTTTTTGGCAGCCCAGGCGGCGTCCTCGGTTTGAATTCTGGCTGAGTCGCGCATGATTACTTCGCCGAGCTTGCCGGTGTACTCGGTTAGATAAACCGGGCCACGATAGCCGAGCTTCACCAAACGAGGCAGGTAGCCACAGTGGTCAAGGTGGGCGTGGGTCAGTATCACGGCGTCGACGCTCTCCGGTTCAACCGCGAAATCTGCCCAGTTCTTTAGGCGAAGTTCTTTCAAACCTTGGAACATTCCGCAGTCAACTAAGACACGTGTTCCCTGGTGCTCAAGTAGGAAGCGGCTTCCAGTTACGGTTCCCGCTGCGCCTAAGAATTGGATGGTTGGTTGGTTTACCCCTGAAGTGTTCATATTTGAAGTCTATGTTTGATGTCAGTAGCGGTTGCTACTTTTCTTCCATGAGCGAAAAAGATTACAACTCGGACGACATCGAACCAGGCATGAGCGAAGGCGATGTCCACTCGGGCCCTGGCGGTTACGAAGGTATGGGTTACTCGGGTGGCTACGCCGCCGATTACCTTAACAAAGATGAAGACTCCGACGAAGGCGAATCAGAGAATGACGAAGACGAAGACGAAGCCAATCACTAGCTAAACCAGCTTGTAGTCTCCGCTTCCGAGTAGCACCGGTGAAGACTTCAGAACTTCGTATTCAGCGTCTGTGAAAAGTCGCGAGCGAATAATGAATCGCATGCCTTCCGGTGTTTCCAACGAGAAACCACCCCCGCGGCCTGGAACCACATCAATCTCAATGTGAGTATGCTTCCAATACTCAAACTGCTCGAGAGAAATCCAAACCTTAATCGGCCTTTCGATTCCGGGAACCTCTAGTTCCCCGAGCAAAACATCGGCGCCGCCAACTCGAAACTCACCCTCGAGATAGCACATTGGAGCCGAGCCATCGCAGCAACCGCCAGACTGGTGAAACATCAGCGGCCCATTTCGGTTCGTCAGTTTCAAAAGCAGCTCACCGGCAGCGACGGTCACGTCGATGCGCTTTGGTAGCGTTCCATAGATGGTGCTCATAACTGCAGATTACTCCTCAAAGTTGAAGGTGCGGGAGTCCAATCAACTCCCGCACCTCTCCCCCTATTCGGTTTAGAAGAAACCGAGCTTGTTTTCCGAGTAGCTGACCAAAAGGTTCTTGGTCTGCTGGTAGTGATCCAACATCATCTTGTGGTTTTCACGACCGATACCCGATGACTTGTAGCCACCGAACGCAGCGTGAGCTGGGTATGCGTGGTAGTTGTTGGTCCAGACACGTCCGGCCTGAATGGCTCGCCCTGACCGGTAAGCCACGTTGATGTTTCTAGTCC
>CANFJH010000068.1 GCA_947447395.1 Microbacteriaceae bacterium
CGAGCCCACGGAACTGACTGTGCACCAGGAATGTGCCCTGCTCGAAGGGCTCCTTCTTGCGGATAGTTCGGCATGTGGGTGCGTTCACCGTTGTACTCCTGTGGCGATCGTACGTCGACCATCGGCTTTCCAATGTGTGCCAACACCTGGTCGCGAAAAGCACGATCGGTAACGTCATCGCGATCGATTACAGGGTATTCAGTTGGTGTTATAACCGTAGCGTCCTTAGTGACTGGTCGCCCTTCTGCAATCCACTTTTCGCGGCCGCCATCAAGTAGGCGAACATCAGCGTGGCCAAAAAGTTTGAAGACCCAGAGAGCATATGCTGCCCACCAGTTACTTACATCGCCGTAAATGACAACGGTTGAGTCGCGCTTAATTCCAGAGCGGCTCGCTAATTCGGCGAATTCTGGGCCTTGCAGGTAATCACGCACGACCGCCTGGTTCAGGTCTGTGTGCCAGTCGATTTTGACCGCGCCAGGAATGTGATTTACGTCATACAAAAGAACGTCCTCGTCGGACTCTACGACTACTAGACCGGGGGTGCCTAGGTTAGCTTCTAGCCATTCGGTTGATACCAAAACTTCTGGGTGTGCATAAGCAGAGAATTTGTCGTTTGTATCTAGTGGAACGGTCATTTGTTGCTTTCTGTTAGTTAGGCTAAAACAAGCCCTCTACTAGGTTAATTCATTGAGTCACTATTCGAAATGGCGCGGTCATAATTGGTCACAGAACTTCTAAACGGCGACGACATTTGCGCCCGTTCTCCCGAGATCGTTCCAGCCGATCTAATCAGTGAATTGGTGCCTCCAAGAGAATTTGAAAAATCGAGTTTTGAAAATTATCGCCCTGACACCAATTTCCCCTCGCAGGCTGAAGCTCGTGATTTGGCTTCTGAATTCGTGGGAGTCGCTAAACGCGGCTTATTTGCAAAGAAGTCCAGGATTGATGCCCCTGGTTTGTACCTCGACGGTGGATTCGGAGTTGGAAAAACTCACCTGCTCGCAGCGATGTTCCACGCTTTCAAAGGCAACAAGCTTTTTGGAAGTTTCATGGCGTATACGAGTCTTGTCGGAGCGCTCGGCTTTGCTAAGGCACTGGGAACCCTCAGTCAATTTGATTTCATAGCGATCGACGAATTTGAACTCGATGATCCTGGTAACACAATGATCATGTCTCGATTACTCAATGAACTCTCCGAAAGAGGGTCCAAGTTTGCGGCTACGTCTAATACACCACCCAATGCCTTAGGCGAAGGTCGATTTGCCGCAGCTGATTTCCAACGAGAAATCCTTGGAATTGGCAAGCAATTCCTGATGTTGCGTGTTGACGGCGAGGATTTTAGGCACCGTCCAGTCAATGCTGAAGGCATTAGTTATTCCTTAGAAAATCTGCAAGCCTGGACAACCAGCGATACCGCTGTTGCCGATTTTTCCGCGTTGCTCAAAAAACTTGGAACGGTTCACCCAGCGTTGTATGGAAAATTGTTGGCGGGGGATCGCCAGATAGCCCTACTAAACGTAGATGTGCTCAATGACCAGAATGATGCCCTTCGCTTTGTGAGCCTGGTAGACCGCGCTTATGAACTTCAGATAAAAATTCGTGGCACAGGAATACCTTTGACGGAAATTTTTCCAATTCACTTCCTAGACGGAGGGTATCGCAAGAAATATTTGCGAGCAGTTTCGCGCCTAGGGGCGCTTAGCTCCTAAAACTGTTTACAAACACGAAACACGTCTGAACCCCTTTCTGAAATATTTCCTCGGTTAACTGAAGACATGCACCCGATGGAGCGTGCGTTTGTTTTCAATGAGAGAGGTAAACAAATGGATCAGGGAAATACGGCATTCGTTCTGATTAGCGCTGCTTTGGTGTTGCTAATGACGCCGGGATTGGCATTCTTCTATGGAGGTATGGTCAAGGCCAAGTCAGTTGTAAGCATGATGATGCTCAGTTTTGGTTCGCTCGGGCTGATTGGTGTTCTGTGGGTGCTCTACGGGTACGCAATTGCGTTCTCAAACGGTGGCACCAAATCATTCGTTGGCATCGATGGCGTTTTTGGTATAGACCTAAGTTACATTGGGCTAGGCGCACAGGTAGAAGACGCTCTAAAGCCTTCAGGTGCTTATCCATCACTCGCCTTTGTCGCCTTCCAAGCCACTTTTGCAATTATTACCGTTGCTCTAATCAGCGGTGCAATTGCCGACCGTGCAAAGTTTGGTGCATGGATGATCTTCGCTGGAATTTGGGCCACGGTGGTTTACTTCCCAGTAGCCAACTGGGTGTTTAACTTCACCCTTGACGGTGGAAAGATCGTCGACGGTGGATGGATCGTCAAAGACATCGGTGCCATCGACTTCGCTGGCGGAACTGCCGTGCACATCAATGCTGGTGCTGCCGGCCTTGCTTTAGCAATCGTTCTGGGTAAGCGCTTTGGTTTCAGTAAGGGAATTTCCCAGCCTCACAACGTGCCTCTAACCCTTCTGGGAACGGCTCTACTTTGGTTCGGTTGGTTTGGATTCAACGCTGGTTCCGAGGTTGCAGCCGACGGTATTGCGTCGCTTGCATTCATCAACACGATTGCAGCACCAGCAGCAGCTATGTTGGGTTGGATTCTTATTGAGAAAATCAAGCACGGCAAGGCAACATCCATTGGTGCGGCTTCTGGTGCTGTTGCAGGCCTTGTGGCAATCACACCAGCTTGTGCATCGTTGACACCACTTTGGGGAATGGTCCTTGGTCTGCTGGCCGGAATTCTCTGCGCACTTGCAATTGATCTCAAGTTCAAGTTTGGTTTCGATGACTCACTTGACGTAGTGGGTATTCACCTAGTTGGCGGAATAGTTGGAACACTGTTTATTGGAATCTTCGGCACCGGCGTTGGCGCTGCCTTCGGTTTCGGTTGGCACCAATTCATCGCACAGTGCATCGGAGCATTCTCGGTGCTCGGCTACAGTTTCGTCCTATCGCTAATTATCGGATTTGCAATCGAAAAGACAATTGGTTTCCGTGTAAAGGCCGAAGACGAAATCGCTGGAATCGACACCGTTGTTCACGGTGAAGAGGCTTATGCCTTCGGTGCAGACCGCGGGTAAAATCTAAATAGTTTTACTTCAATCGGAGGGCTCGAATTGAGCCCTCCGATTGTCGTGCGAATGGAGAAAACCAATTGAGCAACTCAACGATGTTCCTCATCTTTTGTGGCGCACTGGTGCTTTTTATGACACCAGGGCTCGCGTTCTTTTACGGCGGCTTAGTGCGTGCTTCATCGGTTGTGAGCATGATGATGATGAGCTTTGGTTCTCTCGGTCTGATTGGAATGCTCTGGGTGCTCTACGGGTATTCAATGTCTTTCGCCAAACCAAATGAGGGCTCCTTTGTTGGAATTCCCGGTGTTATCGGCGTAGATCTGGATCAAATTGGACTTCAAAAATTGGTAGATCAGCACACGACCAGCGACGGAACGGGTTTGGCATTTGCTGGCTTCCAAGGAACATTTGCCATTATCACCGTTGCTCTCATTAGTGGTGCCATTGCAGACCGCGCAAAGTTCGGTTCCTGGATGATTTTTGCTGGCCTCTGGGCCACGATTGTCTACTTTCCGGTAGCTAGTTGGGTATTCAACTTCACAGTCGACAACGGAAAGATAACCGATGGTGGATGGCTGGTTAAAAATGTCGGTCTTTTGGATTTTGCGGGCGGAACCGTGGTGGAGATTGCCTCGGGAGCCTCTGCACTGGCTCTTGCTCTCGTACTTGGAAAACGTTTTGGCTTTCGTAAAGGTATGCACGCACCTCACAACGTTCCACTTACTCTCATCGGCGCCGGAATTCTTTGGTTTGGTTGGTTTGGTTTCAACGCCGGAAGTGAATTGGTTGCAGATGGAACCGCATCTTTAGCTTTCGTCAACACGCTTGCGGCCGGCGTAGGCGGTCTCATTGCTTGGGCGTTATACGAGCGCTTAGCTCACGGAAAGCCAACAGCTGTAGGGGCAGCTTCTGGAGCAGTTGCCGGAATGGTCGCAATCACTCCCTCGTGTGGCTATTTGAGTCCAATTTGGTCTCTAGTTCTAGGACTCCTTGTGGGAGTTCTCTGTGCTTGGGCGATTGAATGGAAATTCTTACTCGGTTATGACGACTCACTGGACGTTGTCGGTATTCACCTGGTTGGCGGTATTTTTGGAACACTTTTCATCGGCTTGGCCGGCCAGGTCGGATCAAAGATGGTTGGTATGTTGCAAACAGGTGATCCGAGTCAGCTTGGGAAACAGGCAATCGGTGTTGTTTCGGTCGGACTCTATGCCTTTTGTGTCAGTTATGCACTTGGCTGGGTAATTCAAAAAACTATCGGTTTCCGCGTAAAGAGTACCGATGAAATCGCTGGGGTAGACCTTATGGTTCATGGTGAAAACGCGTATTCTGAAGCTGACCCAAGGTGGTCTTGGCGCCTCTAGCCATTTGAAGGGTGTTTGCAAAACACCGCCGAATGGGTTAGCATTTTCAAGTTGCGTATCGATGCAACATGCGGATGTGGCTCAGTTGGTAGAGCACAACCTTGCCAAGGTTGGGGTCGCGAGTTCGAATCTCGTCATCCGCTCGCAGCAGTGCTGTAGCACGGTGGAGTGGCTGAGCGGCCCAAAGCAGCAGCCTGCAAAGCTGTAAAACCACGGGTTCAAATCCCGTCTCCACCTCAAAAAGAC
>CANFJH010000069.1 GCA_947447395.1 Microbacteriaceae bacterium
ACCATCACCTACGCAACTCTTGTTGCCGAGCGTGAACTGGCTGCCGCTATCGATAACCCGGTCGTGCTCGAAAACGGCGAGGTCACCTCGAACGGTAACTTCCACGGAGCTCCGGTTGCCTACGTCCTAGATTTCCTAGCGATTCCTGCCACTGACCTTGGCTCAATGAGTGAGCGTCGTACCGACCGAGCACTCGACAAGGCTCGAAACTCAGGTTTGGAGCCATTCTTGGCTGGCGATGCCGGTGTTGACTCTGGCCTAATGATTGCCCAGTACACCCAAGCCGGTTTGGTTAGCGAAAACAAGCGTCTTGCCAACCCTGCAAGCGTGGACAGCATTCCATCTTCAGCAATGCAGGAAGATCACGTTTCGATGGGCTGGCATTCGGGCCGCAAACTTCGCAAGATCGTTGATAACCTGCGACGAATTCTCGCGATCGAATACATCACCGCAGCCCGTGCCACAGAGATGCGTGTGGGACTAAAGCCTGCACCAATCACCGGCGCATACATCGCGAAACTGCGTGCCGCCGGTGTTCAAGGCGTTGGCCCAGACCGCTTCTTGGCCCCAGAGCTCGCTATCGCAGAAGAAGTTTTGCGCTAATTAGACTTAGGGAATGCTTGCATTCCTTCCAGGACTTCTTACCGGTCTTTCGCTAATAATCGCGATCGGTGCGCAAAACGCTTTCGTTATTCGACAGGGGCTGACCCGCAAATACATTCTTTTGACCGTTTTGGTTTGCATGGTCTCTGACTGGATTTTGATTGCATCCGGAGTGGCCGGTTTGGGTGCGCTAATCGTGCGGCTCGGTTGGATACTTGAGGCGCTTCGTTGGTTCGGTGTTGCCTATCTACTTTGGTTTGCTTACGGATCGGTGCGATCTGCATTCAAAAACGATTCCATGAAAATCAGCGACGAGAAGTCTGGAAATTCGCGCCAGGTGTTCCTTGCGGCCATGGCAATTACCTGGCTCAACCCACACGTGTATCTAGATACCGTAATTCTCAATGGCAGCATTGCCAACACCTTTGGTGCGAATGCTTGGTTCTTTGGATTCGGCGCTATGGCCGCAAGCACAATTTGGTTCTTCGGACTGGGCTATGCGTCCAAGGCGGCGGCTGGAATTATGTCGAAGCCTTCCTTCTGGAAAGTTTTAGATCTGGTAATCGCAGCCGTAATGGTCACGATTGCCGGGCTACTCGCCTTTTACCGCTTTAGCTGATGCACTGGTGCTACCGGCGGCGCCTGCAACAACCACCGACAGAGTGATGAACAGCAAGATTATCCAGTACATATTCACAACACCGATTGCCTGACCCACAAAACCCAAAAGCGGCGGACCAACCAAGAACGATGTGTAACCGAAAGCACTAACGGTAGCAACCGTGCGAGCAGGGTTTGGCTGCTCACCGGCTGCGGAAAGAAACAGCGGGAAGGCAAGTGCCACACCCACACCCCAAAACATTGAACCAACCCAAGCAAATGGAACGCTAATTCTGGCGATCAACAAAAGCAAACCGACGAGGCCCAAGACGCCGGTTAGGCGCAAGGTTAGAGCCTTACCGAAGCGGTCGGTTAGCGGACCACCGAAGAAGCGAACAATGGTCATCGATGCCACCAAAATGGCATAACCAATTCCGGCGCTGGTCGGGTCGGCCTTGTAATCATCTACCAAACCAATGGTTAGCCAGTCATTAGACGCACCCTCGGCCAGGGTCATGCCGAAAATACCAAGCCCGAGTAAGACAACTACCTTGGTGAAAAGTGGCCCGGCAGTTCCCGCCTTTTCCTCATCGCTGTGAAGACCGTTATCTGCCGGCAGGTGACGTGTGTTCAAAATAGGGATTAAGTAGCAGATCACCGCAAACAAACCAACCTGAAGTGCGATGTTCAGATTTAGTTGAATGGCTAGGGTTCCAAGACCAGCACCCGCCAGCGCTCCGATTGAAAAGGCGGCGTGCATCTTTGGCATCGCAGCTCGTCCTAGTTTTTGTTCGATAGCCGAACCGTCAACGTTAATCGCCACATCGGTCATGCCGCCACCAACACCTCCAAAGAAGTTACCAATAGCGAAAACAATGGGAGACCCGAACGCGAGTCCGATAGCAGAGACGACTGTTCCAAAAACCCAGATGCTCATGCCCAGGATTCCAGCACGTTTGGTGCCAAAGTGGGCCACGAACTTTCCAACATAAAGCAAACCGCTCATTGCACCGATGGAACCGGCAACCAAAATCAAACCAAGGGTTCCGGTGGACACGTGAAGGATTTCACGAATCAGCGGAAGTCGAACCATCATGGAAGCGCCGGTAAGGCCGACCACCGAAAAGAATACGAGTATGGTGCGGTGCCAGTTACGTAAGTTCACGGTCGCCAAAGAAGTCATTTGTTTAGTTTACGCAGGGTAGATTGGCATTGTGCAGAGGGTTTCCGAGGGGCAATTAGCCAAAGTGTTTGAGTCGCTACCTTTAGGCGTTCGGGTGGTGGCATCAGGAAACTTTGCAACACCAAAGGCACTCTTGGCCATAGCAGATCGGCACATTGACGAGTTTCGACTATTCATGCTCGGAGCCCAAAAAGGTATCCCAGACCGAGATGGCGTAATTTATGAGTCACCATTTCTTGGTCCTGGAATGCGACTCAACCCAAGACTTAATTACATTCCCTGCCGTCTTTCACTAGTGCCGGTATTGCTTTCAAACAACTTCAAACCCGATGTTGTTTTGCTTCACGGTTCTCAGGTTCGCGAAGGAAAAGTCTCACTTGGCGTGGAGGTGAACATTCTTCCAGCTGCAATCGAAGCTGCCAAGAAAAATCAAGGCATTATTGTCTTGCAGACCAACCCACAGATGCCATACACATTTGGCGATGGTGAAATTAGCTTGGACGATATCGATTACCTAATCGAGGTGGATGAAGAGCTGACCGAAGCACCACACATACCTTTGAACGACACCTCACTCGAAATCGGTTCACTAATTGCCGACAGGGTGGCAAATGGATCAACCCTGCAACTTGGAATTGGTGCAATCCCAAACGCGGTTATCGAATCGATGTGGAAACATCAGGGCCTGAAAATTTGGACCGAGATGTTCAGCGACGGAGTTCTTGAACTGGCGCGAAGCGGAAGCATCGATCCAGCGTCAACGCTCACGGCTTCTTTCCTATTTGGGTCGAGAGACTTATACGACTGGGCTAATCTCAATGAGCGCGTTCACATGCATCGAACTGAAATCACCAACGACCCTGGCGTAATCTCCATGCAGGAGAGCATGACCAGCATCAACGCGGCGCTTCAGGTAGATCTCTACGACCAGGCGAATGCGTCGTTCGTGAACGGGCAACCGTACTCCGGTTTCGGCGGTTCAACCGACTTTATTGTTGGAGCACTTCACTCCATGGGTGGCGCATCGTTTATGGCATTGCCGTCCTGGCATGAAAAAAGTGGAAGCTCGAACATTGTTCATCGTTTGAGTGAAGCCTCAACTAGTTTTCAACACAGCTTTGTAGTGACCGAACAGGGAGTCGCTGAGTGTTTCGGAAGGAGCGCAGCCGAGCAGGCAAGCAACCTGATTGAAAATGCTGCTCACCCAGATGCCCGAGAAGCCTTACGTCTAAAGGCAACTGAGTCCGGATTACTGGGCTAACTGAGGGTTTGGCTTTAGTGCCAAAACCGAAACGCTGGCAACCAGACAGAGCACAGCGGCCGTAATCCAGGCAATGAAATAGTCGCCCTGAACATCGCGAATGACTCCGGCAAATGCCGCGGCAATGGCAGCGCCGATCATATGGGCGGCAAACACCCAACCGTAAACAACCGGGGAATTGGTTAGACCGAAATGACGACGACACAACTCAACGGTTGGAGGAACGGTTGCAATCCAGTCGAGCCCGTAGAAGATAACGAAGAACATTAGTGGCGGTTCAACATTTGGGCCCAGCAGGAACGGCGCACTGAAAAGTGCCAGACCACGTAGGCCGTAATAGAACACCAACAGCAGAACTGGGTTAACTCGATCGGTCAACCAACCCGAAGCAATGGTTCCCACAAAATCGAAAATACCCACGATTGCCAAAAGCCCGGCAGCCATAGTGGTTGGCATTCCGTGATCATGAGCTGCCGGAATAAAGTGAGCACCAATGAGGCCGTTCGTGGTCCAGCCGCAAACAAAAAAAGTGCCAGCCAGAACCCAAAAGGGTCGGCGCTTCGCTGCGTTCAAGAGGATGCGCAGATTGTCACGCACTGTTACCGGCGGCTTCGCGTCGTCCTTGATGTGTTCCACGGCGCCAACCGGGAACGTGTTAACGTCTCTTGGATGCTCGCGATATATGGCCCAGAAAATTGGAATAATGCAAATCGCAAACGCAGCCACCAACAATGCGCCATAACGCCAGCCAATGGTTGCGGTGAGAGTTGTGATTAGAGGTAGAAAAGCCAACTGCCCGGTGGCGTAGGCTGCCGAGAAAATACCGGTGACCAGGCTGCGATGTTTGTGGAACCAGCGATTGGCAACCATGGACGCAAAGACGAGTGCGAGACAACCGGTTCCAAAACCAACGAACAC
>CANFJH010000070.1 GCA_947447395.1 Microbacteriaceae bacterium
AGTTGCTAAGCCCAAGTTCATCGGCTAATTTTCCCTGCTCGATAAGATTTCGGATCGTCAAACCAGCGGATATTGGTTTCCCGTCCAGATCGTGCGACATGTCGCCGAAGGTGTCTAGGCCGAATGTAACTTCTTGGTTCTTAGTCATGATTTAAGTAAACACCACCTTGACGAATTTTGTTCCCCTTAGTCGGCGGCGGCTAACTGGCCGCAGGCTCCATCGATTTCTTTACCGCGAGTGTCGCGAAGAGTGGTTGTAACCCCGGCCTTTTCTAGCCTGCGCACGAACTCGTCGGTGGCCTCAGGTGTGCTGGCAGTCCAGACCGAACCCGGGGTTGGGTTCAGGGGAATGGGGTTCACGTGAACCCAACCCTTGCCGCGAGCGTTGAGTTTCTCCGCCAGTAAGTCGGCACGCCAGGCGTGATCGTTCATGTCTCGGATTAGTGCGTATTCAATTGAGACTCGGCGACCGGTCTTATCGAAGTATTCCTTTGCGGCATCAAGTGCTTCATCGACTTTCCACTTCGAATTGACCGGAATCAATTCGTCTCGAAGCTTATCGTCTGGGGCGTGAAGGCTGAGTGCAAAGGTAACCGGGATTTGCTCATCGGAAAGCTTCTTGATAGCCGGTACCAAACCCACGGTGGACACCGTGATGTTTCTGGCACTCATTCCAAGACCATTGGGCTGCTCGGCAACCATGGTTCGAACAGCGCTCATCACTCGGTTGTAGTTTGCGAGTGGCTCGCCCATTCCCATGAACACAATGTTGCCAACGCGCTCGGCGCCATTTCCAGTTTTCTTGCCACCCAGTTCGCCGGCGGCAATTACCTTGTTAGCGGCCACGATTTGAGCCACGATTTCGGCGGCAGACATGTTTCTGGTTAGCCCCGCCTGGCCGGTGGCACAGAATGGGCAGTTCATTCCGCAACCAGCCTGGCTGGAAACGCAAAGCGTGATACGGCTTGGGTAGCGCATCAAAACCGACTCAACCAGTGCACCGTCAAATAGTTTCCAGAGAAACTTTATGGTGTCACCCTTATCGGTCTGAAGGCGTTTAACCTCCGTCAGTAGCGGCGGGAACATCGCGCTGACGAACTCCTCTCGACCCGCCGCTGGCAGGTCGGTCATGTCTTCGGCCTGGTCGGTGTAGTGAACGAAATAGTGATTGGCAAGCTGCTTCGCTCGGAAGGCAGGAAGGCCAAGTTCACGGACCTTTTCGGCACGTTCGTCCACGCTCAAATCAGTGAAGTGAACCGGTGGCTGACCACGGCGCTTCTGCTCAAACTCGAGCAGCGGGCGACCATTTTCATCAAGCTTTTGAGACCAACCCTCGGTACGCGGGCGAACCTGTTTCTCGGTCATTTGCGCTCCTGGGTTTGATGGGTACTCCATTCAAGTTTAAGGGAAACAGCACTTTTCCAATCATGGGGTTTTGTAAGGTCAGATTTTTATACGATTAACGTAAATCAGATCTTGTCGAAAGAGGAAAAATGTCTGGATCAAGCATTCTTGTTTACGCCGAACGCGTGGGTGGAAACCTGGGCGAAATTGAGAAGCTACTAAAGGGTCCGCTCAAGGACTTCGAAGGCATCCACGTCTTGCCATTCTTCCACCCGTACGATGGCGACGACGCCGGCTTCGACCCGATTGACCACAAGATAGTCGACCCGCGCCTCGGCAACTGGTCAGACTTCAAGCGCATCTCGGAAACACACGAGCTGACCGCTGACCTAATCGTGAACCACGCCTCATACCTTTCGCCAGAGTTCCTCGACTGGCAGGAGAAAGGTGAGAAGTCTGAGTTCAACGGCCTCTTCCTTACCTTCGATGTAGTGTTCCCAAATGGCGGAACCGAAGATGGCATTACCTCCTTCTACCGCCCTCGTCCTGGTCTACCCTTCACCGCATACGAAGTTGATGGCCGTCGCCGTTTGGTCTGGACCACGTTCATGCCTAGCCAGGTGGACATCGACATTAAGCACGAAGCCGGCCAGAAGTACCTGCGCAATGTTCTTGAAGCGCTGAAGTCTGGTGGCGTAAAGGTTGTTCGCCTAGATGCCGTTGGTTACGCCGTAAAGACACCTGGTACAGACTCGTTTATGACTCCAGAGACCCTGAAGTTTGTTGAAGAGATCACCGAGCTAATTCACTCCTACGGAATGCGCGTCCTAGTTGAGGTTCACGCTCACTACACTCAGCAGCAAGCCATCGCTCCACTGGTAGACCTGATTTACGACTTCCAGACTGCGCCGCTACTTCTGCACTCGTTCTTCACCGGAACCGTAGACAAGCTAGATCTTTGGTTCCAGCAAAGGCCAACCAACTGCCTCAACGTTTTGGACACACATGACGGCTATGGAGTGATCGATGCCGGACCAATCAGCGGCAAGCCAGGACTAATCACCCAGGACGACATGGCGTTCATTTTCGAGAAAGCCGCCGAGAACACCGGTGGTCACTCAAACATCGCCAGCGTTGTTCCTCAGTGGTTCACCCTTCCCCACCAAATCAACGCAACCTTGCCGAACATCCTTGCCAACGACACCGCATACTTCATCAGCCGTGCCGTTCAGTTCTTCCTACCTGGTGAGCCACAGGTTTACTACGTGGGCCTTTTCAACGGCATGGACGATGTGGAACTATTCCGCAAGAGCGATCAGGGCCGCGACGTGAACCGTCACAACTACACCCCGCTTGAAATTGAAAACGCCTTGAAGCAGCCGGTAGTTCAGGCAATAATTGCGTTGGCCCGTCTGCGTAAGCACAATGCTTTCAACGGAAACTTTGCATGGGCTATAAACGGTGTTGACCAGCTAACCCTTGGCTGGGATAACGGCGACGACGAAATTAGCTTGAGTTTTGTGACCCGCGTTGGCGCACCATCGTTCAAAATCGAGGTCGTGACCAATGGTGTGAGCCAGAGTTTCACCAGCGTGGAAGAGTTCCAGAACTACCGGTAAACCTTCACTGTGGCTTTCGCCACTGCCGGATTCAGAATGTCGGTTCCGGTGAAACTCAGCGACACCTTGTACTTTCCGCGGTATTTTGGCGCCTTTATTTTGGCGGTAACGCTACCGGTGGCTCCGGTCACCAGCTTTCTGGTTTGACCGGCAAAGGTCACCATGACTTCTTTACCCGCAACTGGAACACCCCGCACGGTTTTGAGCGAAAGCTTCAAGGTCATTGAGCGCTTTACCCGAACGCTTTTCGTACCCAAGTAAGCAGGCGCCACATCGGCTTTTACTAGTGTGCAAGGCACATTAACGTCGAGGTTCAAAGTGCTGTCTACGTATTGAACTCTGGTCTTTTGGCCGCCGGTGAAACCAGGCTGGTCAAGACAAAGAGTTTTCGCTCTAGTCTCGGCGGTTGGCCCGCTACCAATCGCGTGCCAGCTTGGTAGGTCTGAGAAATCTGCAACATCGCCGCCGGTGATTAAACCCCATTGATAGGTTGTCGAATAGATCCCCACGGTTTGCACTTGGGCAACCCGCTTTAGATAGTAAACCGAACCCTTGATGTATTCCACGTTTCGCATTTGCGCCGCGGTTTGACTTAGGCCCTGGTCGGCAAAGAACTTACCCTTGTTATCCAGCCCACGCCAACTGTTCACGGTTTCCACGTCCAGCCACCAGGTTCTGGCAGTTAGGTTACTCCAGCCTTTTGCGGCAAAGGCACTCTGGGCCTTGGCATACGAATCGGCTGCTGCTTGATAGCCGTAGATGTATGCGCAATCCTGAGAGTCCGGGTTCAAGGTATCGCAAGAGCGGATACCTATGTCTGACACCGCCGTGGTGCCGCTGGGCCAAGCCTGCAACCTCGGAGTTTTTTCCCAGGCGCGAACCACCGGCCCTGGATTTCCTGTGTTTAGGTAAAGTTCTGCCGCTGGGCCTGCCCAGTCAAGCAAGGCACCAAGGTAGTTGTTTGGGTAGAAAGCCTTTCCGCCATTTACCCCGACGACGGTGAACGGTCCTGGTATCGGCAAGGTTGAAATTCGTGTACCTTGCGGATAGGAAACGTCGTAGCCATAGTTCAGCTCAACCGCCTGCGCGGGCAAACCAACTATTGCTAGGACCCCAAGTAGCAAAACGCCAAATAACTTTTTAAACATCTTTACTAGTTTGACTTATATTTCCAGCCCGATGCTAGTTAGCCTTAACTAATGACCAACCCAAACCGTTTCGTACTTCTCGATGGCATGCGCGGTTTTGCGGCACTTGCCGTACTTTCATTTCACGCAGTTGTGGTTACCGAATACCAATACCTGGACAGCTTCTACCTGTTCGTTGATTTCTTCTTCGTGCTGTCAGGGTTTGTGCTCTTCCCTTCAATGCCAAGAAGTTTTGTAGGGTTCGGACGTGCGTCTCTGAAATTCGTACTAAATCGAATCTTGAGATTTTGGCCAATGCTGCTGGCAGTCATCGCGTTCATTTGGGTGCTTTACCGAATTGGGCAGTCAACCCAATATGCAACGCCAGATCCGAACTACTCCGATAAGACCTTCCTCGAAGCGTTTTTCCTA
>CANFJH010000071.1 GCA_947447395.1 Microbacteriaceae bacterium
GCTGGTAGCGTCTCCATTGAACATGGATTAAGCCTACGACTTTAGAACTAATCAAGCATCTGTGTGGCGGCAAGTTCCTTGTAGAGCGGGGTGCTTTTCAGGAGTTGCTTGTGGGTGCCGGTGCCAATGACCTTGCCTTGTTGCATGACGATGATCTGGTCGGAGTCAACGACGGTGGAGAGTCGGTGAGCGATGACAATCACGGTGCGATTCTTGGCAACCGCGTCCAAGGCCTCGCGCATGCGCTGCTCGTTTAGGCCGTCGAGGCTGGCGGTGCTTTCATCCAGTAGCAAGATTGGTGGGGCTGCAAGTAGCGCTCGGGCGATGGCCAGGCGCTGACGCTCTCCACCGGAGAGCATGATGCCGTTTTCGCCAACCTCTGCATCGAGGCCTCTCTTATCGCGCTTTAGAACGTCGGTGAGGTTCACCTCTTTTAGAACTTTTTTGAGATCTGAGTCTTTGGCATCCGGTGCACCGATCAAGAGGTTGTCTCTGATTGAACCAGCCAGGACGGGTGCATCCTGCTCCACGTAACCAATCTGTGCTCTAAGTTCACCGCGGCTGATGTTGGTTACCGGTTGCCCGTCTAGCAAAATCTGTCCGCCGGTTGGCTCGTAGAAGCGTTCTATCAGCGAGAAGCTGGTGCTCTTGCCGGAACCCGATGGCCCGACAATCGCTACACGAGTTCCACGCTCAATCTTGAAGCTAACGTTTTGCAGCACTTCTGCCTGGTCATAGCCGAAATTGACCTTCTTGAATTCGATTGCGGTTGTATTCGAACTCTTGCGCTTGGCTTTGTCCTTCGCCTCGTCGTTGGTTTCTTCGAGGTCGATGTCTAGAACTTCCTGAATGCGAGCAAGTGCGCCAAGTGCGCTCTGAATACTCGAGTATGCGCCGAAGGCCTGGCCAAGTGGGCGACTCATGGTGAACATTAGGAGAACGAAGGTTATTAGGTTCGCAATTGAGGTGTCTCCGTTTGCAACGCGGTAGCCACCAACACCTAGGACGGCAATAAACGCGCCCTGAAATGCGATGCCGGCGATTGGTGTTACCGCGGCATTAAGTTTTGCAATCTTCACGCCCTGGCCGTATGCCTCCTGGGCGTTCTTGGTGATCTGCTCACCTTCACGTTCTTCGGCACGCGCCGCTCGAATGGTTCGAACCGCTCCCAGTGCGCGCTCAACGCTGGCAGCCATGTCTCCGACGCGGCTTTGAGCCTTGGTGGTGGCTTCCTTGATTTTTCGGGTGGTAAAGGCAACGGCGGCGATGGCAACGGCAATCACGGCAAGCGTGATCCCAAGTAGAAGTGGGTCGATTACTGCCATGGCAACGATTGAGCCAACGAAAATCAGCACACCGCCGGCGGCATCGACAAAACCTTGAGTGAGCACTGCACGAAGCAGGGTGGTGTCTGAACCCACTCGCGAAACTAGGTCTCCGGTTCGGCGAAGGTCGTATTCCTTGATCGGCAGGCGTAACAAACGGGTTGCCAACTTGGTTCGTGCCGAAAGCACAACGCCTTCTCCAGCTTTAGCAAGGATGTAGTACATGAACCCGCCGGTAATCGCGGTTCCTAGTAGAACGGCAACAAGGCCAATTGCCCATCCGGTGACGTCTTTTTTACCTTGGACGGCAGCAATCAGCTGACCAACAATCAATGGCTGACCTAGGTTTACCCCGGCTCCGACGATGCTCAAGACAACCGCCAACCAAAGTGCTGGCTTATGCTCCATGAGATACGGCCAGAGTTGGCCGAACTTTGCCTTTGGTCCGTCGTTTTGGTTGTTTGCTTGATCGCCTCGGCGACCTCTGCCCATCATGCTCATGTTTTGTTTAACCTTTTAGTTGTTTTACTTGTTCCCGATTGCTTCGTTTAGCAAAAAGTTGATTTCTTGAAAACTGAGTGCCTCGGTGTAGGCGGTATTTTTTGAGAATCGCTCAAAGTTCGCGTTCTGCAAAGCCTTTAGTGCTGCCGGGTGATTTAGCTTCAAAAACATTCGGGTGGTGTTGGCTTTTCTCTCAAACTCGAGATTGATCTTGCCGCAACTGAACCCAAAAACGGTCAGAGCAATATCGGCATCCTCTGGTTTCACCTTGGTCACGTAACCGCGGTCTTCGATTTTCACAAGTTCTCGAAGTTTGTCGGTTCGTTTCCAGATTTGGAAGCACGTCTTTAGGTTGTTCTTTTTACTGATCAGTGTGTGGTTGTCGTCCACGTAGTCGATGGCCAAATTTTCATCATGGACGAGCGTGAAGCGGCGATCGAGGCGATTGATCACCGACCACTTTCGCCAGGATCTGGGAACAATGAACGCGATGTATTCGCTGTGATCCGCTGCCCGATTGAAAAATGGGATGCTGAGCGAATTGTTTCGACCAAACGGAGGGTTAGAGATGGTTACGGCGTTGGTGATTTTGAGATTGGTAGATAGGTAGTCGCCCTTGTTTACGTCGCCGTGCTTCGGTTCGATGTCTACGCTGAGTACCTTTAGTGCACCGGCAGCCTTAGCCGCTTCAACGAATGCTCCGGTTCCCCCAGCCGGTTCCAGCACTGTGCGGGAAGAAAAATCAGGAACAAAGAGTTGTACTTTAGAGACCAGTTCGCTGGCCAGTTCCCTCGGGGTGTAGTACTGCTCCTTGCCGGTGCGCCGGCGATTGCCGAGTTTGGCGCGCAAAGGTGCTTCCGACTTAGGGGACATGTATCTAGGCTAGCAAGGTAGGAGAATTCGTGACTAAATCATCTGAGCCAGAGCTCGTTATTCGCGCCAAGGGTTTGCGTAAAACCTATGGCGATTTCGTTGCCGTCGATGGCATTAACTTTGAAGTAAAGCGCGGTGAAGCGTTTGGTTTACTCGGCCCTAACGGTGCCGGCAAGTCAACCACCATGCGCATGATCACCTCAACCCTCCAGCGCACTGCTGGAGAATTACAAATTCTCGGAAAAGATCCGGACAAGTCGGGGCCGGAAATTCGCGCCCACTTGGGTGTCGTTCCACAGCAAGACAATTTAGACCGCCAACTCAGCGTTTGGGAAAATATCTTGGTGTACGGCCGCTACTTCGGCCTTAGCCGCAAGTTCCTCAAGGTGAAGATCGAGGAACTTTTGGCGTTTGCGCAGCTCGAAGACAAGCGCAATGTGAAGAGCGAAGAGCTTTCTGGAGGAATGAAACGTCGTCTCACAATTGCACGCGGTCTGGTAAACGAACCAGAGATTCTGCTACTCGATGAACCAACTACCGGCCTCGACCCTCAGGCTCGCCACGTGCTCTGGGACCGACTCTTCCGCCTAAAGGAACTGGGTGTGACCCTGGTTTTGACCACTCATTACATGGACGAAGCCGAGCAACTTTGCGACCGACTAATTGTGATGGACAAGGGTCGAATCATGGCCGAGGGTAGCCCTGCCCACCTCATTAAGGAATATTCGAGTAAAGAAGTTCTCGAGGTGCGCTTTGGATCAAACGGTAACGCCGATGCTGCAAAAAAGCTCAAGGACGTTGGGGACCGCCTCGAGGTATTGCCTGACCGCATTCTTGTTTACACCGAGAACGGCGAAAAAGCTCTAGAGCAAATCACGAAACTAGGGCTAGACCCAATAACCTCGCTGGTTCGTCGCAGTTCACTCGAAGATGTCTTCCTAAGACTCACCGGAAGAACTTTGGTCGACTAATGTCTGAAATTTTCGCTAACTGGCAGGGGGCGGCCAAGCTCGTCGACCCCGCTAAGCCTGCCCGTTGGGGAGCTTTCTATGTTGCCTTCGCGCGCGGCCGTGAATCTTTCAAATGGTGGATGCCGATGATCGCCTACGGGATCGGTCACCCGGTTCTGTACTTAATGAGCGTTGGTATTGGTGTCGGCGCCTTGGTGTCGAAGAACGTCGGATTAGTAGATGGCGTTCAGTATTTGCACTTTTTAGCGCCTGCACTTTTACTAACTGCAGCTTTGCAAGCTTCGGTTGACGAAACTTCATTCGTGGTTCTTCAAGGTTTCAGTTGGGAACGCGGTTTCTATTCAATGACTCAAACGGCCATTAATGCGAAACAGGTTGCGTCCGGTTTGATGATTTACGCTCTGTTTCGCGTTACCTGGAACTCTTTGGTCTACGCCATAATTTTGGTGTTCTTCGGAGCCATGACTTGGCAGGCGGTGCCAGGCCAGATTTTCCTCGGGATGGTAATTGGTCTTGCCTGGGGGTTCCCAATGCTCGCGTACTCGAGTTCAATCAAAGAAGAGGGCGACTGGCTGGTTTTGATTATGCGCTTGGTCATCGCTCCAATGTTCATGTTCTCGGGAACTTTCTACCAGATGGAACACATGCCCTCGGTAATTCAAAATATTGCCTGGGTCTCCCCGCTTTGGCATGCCACTGAGTTAGCGAGAACCTGGTCTTATGGCTCCCCAGACTCATTCGCGCTTTGGCACTGGGTAATTTTGATTGCATTCGCTCTCACCGGTGCAGCATTCGCCTA
>CANFJH010000072.1 GCA_947447395.1 Microbacteriaceae bacterium
ATGTCGTTCCTAGCCATGGGCTTTAAGTTCGGCTTCAAGGCTCGTCGTGCAATCATGGTTGCGCTTGCCGGTCTTGTTGGTGGAACCATCTCGTACATCGGTGTTGCAAACGGCGACGTGGCACACCAGCTCGACAGCTTCTTGCTTGTCGTTTCGTACTGGGTTGCTCCATGGATCGCAGTTGTTCTAACCGAGCGCATCCTGTCTAAGGGCAAGGACGCAGGCGAGCGTGCACAAAAGCCTAAGAACTCATGGGCTGGTGCCGCCGCATTCGTTATCGCAACCGTGTTCTCAATCTGGGGCTTCTGCAGCCAGGTTATGTACACCGGTCCTCTAGGTATCGCCCTTCACCACGTCACCCTTCCTGGTGGCGCAATCGTTGACGTACCTGACCTAACCGCACTAGTTGGCTTCGTGGTTGCAGCAGCACTTTTCGCAGTGTTCCGCAACATCGACAAGAACGCCAAGTAACAAATAACTAAAACGAGAGGCCTCGGCAATGGAATTCAAACCTGGACAGATCTTCGCTACTGACGAAGAGAAACTTCAGGTGGCCATTGCCGAGGCTCACCTCGGTCTCGCCGAGGGCGGCATTCCAATCGGAGCCGCACTTTTCGACGAGAACGGTGCGCTACTGGGTAGCGGCCACAATCTTCGAGTACAAGAGGGCGACGCCTCGATGCATGGCGAAACCAGTGCGTTTCGTAACGCCGGTCGCCAAAAAAGTTATCGCAAGGTAACTCTCGCCACCAGCCTTTCTCCTTGCTGGTATTGCTCCGGCCTGATTCGCCAATTTGGCATCGGCCGAGTACTTGTTGGAGACGACAAAAACTTTATGGGCGGACAGGACTGGGTTGCCGAGCACGGCGCCGAAGTTCACGTCATGAACGACCCTGGCCTCATCAAACTAATGGGCGACTTCATCGAAGCCAACGATGCCCTCTGGAACGAAGACATCGGCGAAGAGTAAACCTCGCCTAATATTAATCTATGACCAAAAGAAACCGCCCTTGGGGCTACCAGTCGCCAGTTGACGCACAGGCAGCCGAGTGGGAATTACACCCAGACACCGTGGCGGTGCGTGGCGGGCTTGCTCGTAGCGGTTTTGGTGAAACCGGAGAAGCGCTTTATCTAACCTCAGGTTTCACTTACGACAATGCCGAGCAGGCGGCTTCTGCTTTTGCCGATGAAACCGAACACTTCCTCTACTCTCGCTTTGATAACCCAACAGTGGCCATGTTCGAACGCCGCCTGGCGGAAATCGAGGGTGCCGAGGCAGCTAAGGCCACCGCGTCTGGAATGGCTGCAATGTTCGCCGCAGTGGCTTGTTTGGTTCAGGCCGGCGATCGCATCGTGGCGTCGATGGCTATGTTCTCTTCTTGCTACGTGGTGCTTACCGAAATCTTGCCAAAGTGGGGCGTTGAAACAATCCTCATTGAGGGCAACGACGAAGCTGCCTGGGCCGAAGCGCTTTCCAAGCCAACGAAGGCAGTCTTCATTGAATCACCAAGCAATCCGCTCATGGAAATCGTGGACATTCGCATGGTCTCCGACCTAGCTCACAAGGTTGGCGCCACGGTGATCGTTGACAACGTCATGGCTTCCCCTGTTTTGCAGAGCCCACTTAAGCTCGGCGCAGACGTAATTATGTATTCGGCAACCAAACACATCGACGGGCAGGGACGTGTTCTTGGCGGAGCTGTCCTTGGTTCACACAAGTACATCAATGAACAGCTCAAACCGTTTATTCGTCACACCGGTCCGTCTATGAGCGCATTCAACGCCTGGGTTTTACTGAAGTCGCTTGAGACCATGACCATGAGGGTTGAACGAATGACCGCGAACGCTCTCGCGATCGCCGAAACTCTTGAGAAGCACCCTAAGGTTGCCTCTATTAGGTACCCATTCTTAAGGAGCCACAAGAGCTACGAACTTGCCAAAAAGCAGATGCGCGGAGGCGGTTCGATGGTTGCCATTACCTTCGACGCGACCGCAGAGCAGACTTTCAAATTCATGAATGCTCTTCAGGTTATCGACATTTCGAACAACCTTGGCGACTCAAAGTCTTTGGCCACTCACCCGGCAACCACCACTCACAAGCGACTCGGCCCTGAGGTTCGCGCGAAAGCTGGTATTACCGACGGCACGGTTCGCCTGTCGGTTGGCCTGGAACATGCCGACGACCTGATTAAAGACCTACTTCAGGCGCTAGACGCAGCCTTCTAGCCCTGAATATGGCCAAGTAGCAGCTTGCGCTCGGGTGCAGTGGCACCGATTTCAATTCCGCTTTCTAGAGACTCCATTGCTCGTTCGAATCGAGCTTCGTCGTCTGTGTAAAGAGTCAGTAGCGGTTCACCCTTGGTGACTACTTCGCCTTGAACCTTGTTCAAAGTAATTCCTGCACCAAACTGAACCGGGTCTTCTTTGCGGGCTCGACCAGCGCCAAGTCTCCAACTGGCAACACCGACGCTGAGCGCATCGAGCTTCGAAAGCACACCGCTCTCAGTGGCCAGGACCTCGTGCGAGAACTTTGCCTTTGGAAGTTCGGCCTTCGGGTCTCCCCCTTGAGCCGCGATCATCGAGTTCCACTTGTCCATGGCACGGCCGTCTTTTAGCGCCGCCCGAACGTCTTGGTCTGGCTTGCCAGCAAGTCGAAGCATTTCCTCGGCAAGTAACACGGTCAGGTCGACAACATCCTTAGGGCCACCACCAGCTAGAACCTCAATCGATTCCTCAACCTCTAGCGAGTTTCCAATCTTGCGTCCTAACGGCGTTGACATGTCGGTGAGTAGTGCCGAAATCTTCACACCGGCGTCTTGACCAATTTGAACCATGACCTTGGCAAGTTCTTCAGCCTTGGCGAAGTCTTTCATGAAGGCACCGGAACCAACCTTGACATCCAGGACGAGCGCGCCGGTTCCCTCGGCGATCTTCTTAGACATGATCGAAGACGCAATAAGTGGGATCGCCTCCACGGTTCCGGTCACGTCGCGAAGCGCGTAGAGCTTCTTATCGGCAGGCGCCAAACCGGAACCAGCAGCGCAAATCACCGCGCCAACTTCTTGCAGCTGATCAAACATCTCTTGGTTCGAGAGTGCAGCCCTCCAACCGGGGATGGCCTCGAGCTTGTCTAGAGTTCCACCGGTGTGACCAAGGCCGCGACCGGAAAGTTGTGGCACGGCCACGCCGAAGGCAGCCACGAGCGGAGCCAACGGAAGAGTGATCTTGTCGCCAACACCCCCGGTTGAATGCTTATCGGCGGTTGGCTGGCCAAGCTTCGAATAGTCGAGGGTTTCACCAGAGGCAATCATTGCCATGGTCAAATCCTTAATCTCGCGGCGGCTCATGCCGTTTAGCAAGATAGCCATGGTCATGGCGCTCATCTGCTCGTCGGCAACGACCCCGCTGGTGTAATTCTCAACCAGCCAGTTGATTCCCTCAGTGGACAGTTCACCGTGTTCTCGCTTTTGAATGATCAGTTGAATGGCGTCGAAAGACATTATTTGCGCTCCTCAAGATCGCGCGGGCCAAAGGCATCCGGCAACACTTCATCAATAGTTTTCAGACCCGAGACGGTTTCCAAAACCATTCCAGGTGCCGAGTGTTCAAAAAGCAGCTGTCGGCAGCGACCGCAAGGCATCAAAACGTTGCCATGGCCGTCAACGCAGGTAAAGGCAACCAACCTACCGCCACCGGCCATGATCAGGTTAGAAATGAGCGAACATTCCGCACACAGACCTAGACCGTAAGAAGCATTTTCAACGTTGCAGCCGGCAACCACCCTGCCGCCCTCGGTTAGCGCAGCAGCACCAACCGGAAATTTCGAATATGGGGCATAGGCCTTTTGCATTGATTCTTTCGCAACATTGCGAAGTTCGTCCCAGTTGATGTTCACGGGTTTAGCCTAACGCTTTGGAAATTCGCGTCAGCCCCTCAACGATGTGCTCTCGGCTGGTACCAAAGTTCAATCGAACGAAGTCGGTGTACTCGGGACCATGGTCGTTTCCTGGCACAAGTGAAACCCTGCCCTCTTCAATCAGGTGGTCCACGGTGCGATCGCCTAGCCCCCAGCTCGAAACGTTTAGCCAGGCTAGGTAGCCAGCGCCTGGTAGGTCGAAACCGACTTCTGGAAAGCGCTTCTTGAGCTCAGCCTTCAGGAACTTTCGGTTGTCATCTAGCACCCTTACTGTGTTATCTAGCCAGCCAGCACCGTTTGAATATGCTTCAACAATCGCAAAGGCTCCCAATAAACTCGAACGCCAGTGGGTGGCGACTGGCATCAGAGCTACTCGAGCCTTCATTACTTCGGATTGAGTTAAAACGAAACCAGCCTTCAAACCGGCATGGTTCCAACTCTTACTCGAACTTGTTACGCAAATGCCGGTTTCTTCGGCATCTGGGCCACAGTTTAGATATGGCGTGAATTCATGATCTTCGTAAGTAAGTGG
>CANFJH010000073.1 GCA_947447395.1 Microbacteriaceae bacterium
GAAACCAAGGCAAATCCTGCCGGAATGGTTGCCGAGAAGTCCGATCCGGTGTGAGCCAACCCCTTTTCAGTGTCAGCTGTTGGAGTAGGTGACGGGGTAGGAGTCGGGGTAGGAGTCGGGGTTGGCGTTGGTGTTGGTGTCGGTGTCGGAGTCGGAGTTGGAGTCGGGTCAATTGTGGGCTCATTGATTGCCAAACCTGTTGCAGGATCATAGCTGATCCCCACAAATACAACCTTTAGATTCTGGTTATTGTTGCAAGTATTATGTTCCAAATCCGTGCAATCGGAAAGGAACAGCTCTAATAAATACTGGCCGGCTTCAATCGCAGGCCCTCCGCTTGAAAAGCTGAATGGAATATCCGTGCCATCCGAAAGTACCGGAGCCGTGAGTTGAAAGCTGTAGCCAGGTCCGTTCCCAGCAGCAACTGCCTGTAGCCACAAATTTGAAAGACTGTCATTGGCAATGTTTGGATCATCCACACCTAGGAATGTGTCGAATGTCTGGTACGGCCTAAATGAACCAAACTTGGCTTCGGTGCCGGGAGCAAAATGGAGCAAACCAGAGACGCTGGTGCCGTCACTACTAACTGCTTGGCTCGAAATAACCATCGGATCAATGGCAACGTTGTTCGGGTAAAAGGGCTGAGCGGCAGCTAAAGTTACGTCTGCAATTGTTGACCCAGAATTAGTTGGGTCAACAGCAGTATATGTTGTGGTGCCACTTGGGAATGGCGGCTCTCCGTCTGCATTGCAGTGGAACCCGAACATTCCAGGCACAACATAGTTAATGTCTTGGCCATCGCCATACGCAATAGCGTTGTAACCACTAAATAGTGCCTGCGGACTGCCAACAAATCGGTAGTGTGCAGCGCCGCCCGAAATACTGTGGCTCCATGGGGTGATTGTCGGATCAATATTTATGAGGTTCGCATTACCTGCTGGGTTGTTGCTGTTATTTGGGTCATCGCCAAAAACAATGGCGCGAGTTGGTGCCTGAGAATTTAAGCCGTCAATGCTCTGGAAAAGATCCTCGCTGTAGAAGCCTTGAGCCATAAACAGCGTCACATCTGGAGAACCGGTGTAGTCAATCGTGATTTCATCACCTGGAACGTTTTGGGAAACAACAACAGCGCTAGTCTGCCCGTTGCAAAGAGCAGTGCCATTGGCATTTTCAACGGTCACGAAAGCTGAACACCCACTCAGGCCGATCGCTAGACCGACCGCCACGAATCCGGCGCCAATCTTCTTCAGTTTTTTATTCACAGTTGACCCTTTAGTTGTTGTAACTTGAAATTTAGATGCCGAGCTGCTTTTTAAGCATCTCAACGTGGCCAGTCGCCTTTACGTTGTATAAACCCAGTGTGACAACACCTTTTTCATCCAAGACAAAAGTTGAGCGAAGAACGCCTTCGTATTCGCGGCCATACATCTTCTTTAAGCCGTAAGCACCATATGCCTTGTGAACGGTTAGGTCTTCATCGGAAAGTAGGTCAAAGTGCAATCCCTGATCTTTCACAAACTTCGCCAATTTTGCGGGCTTGTCTGGAGAAACACCTATAACTGCATAGCCAGCAGCAGTGAAGACGTTCAATGATTCTTCAAAATCGCAAGCTTCCTTAGTGCAACCTGGAGTTGCTGCAGCCGGATAAAAGTAGACTATGACCTTTTTGCCGGCAAGAGAAGAAAGTGAAACTGCCACAGCGTCTTGGTTTGGCAGGCTAAACGAAGGGGCTTTCGCTCCAGGCTCTAGGCGCACGTCATTCATGTCTCAAGCCTAATCTTTCGTGAAGTCGGCGATGACTATCTTCTTCATCTTCATCATCGCCTGGTAGGCGTAGGCAGACTTTTCTGGGTCAGGGTTACCAATGTAAGAATGCAAATCGGCCGGAACAATCTGCCAGGTGACTCCAAAGGCGTCCTTACACCAACCACAAGGCATCTCTTGACCATCGCGAGTGATGGCACCCCAATACTTGTCAATCTCAGCCTGCCCATCAACGCTCAAGGAAAGCGAGATTGCATCGTTGAAGCCGGGAGTGCCAGGGTAGTTCATGCCAACGAGCACCTGACCACCAATCGAGAAGGTTGCAGTAAGCAATTGATCTCCAGCACGATTCTCGGAAAGAACTTCAGCACCCAATTCGGCTACATAGAACTTGAGAGCTTCGTCCATGTTCTCGGGAAACCAAAGAAAAGTATTCAATATCGGGCTGTTTGTCATAATCTCTAGACTAGCGTTTGCCTACTCAATCAACCTTTGGTAATGTTGTATCTCGTTGCCACAAACAACACGCACCTCTAGCTCAATCGGCAGAGCAACTGACTCTTAATCAGTGGGTTCTCGGTTCAAGTCCGAGGGGGTGCACGAAATCCCCGTTTCTTCTCACGAGAGCGGGGATTTTCCTTTTAAACAAAGGGAACCGCTCCATTGATAGTCACCTCAAACAATTTCTGTAACGAGCATTGGCTTATGCCATCTCTCAACCAGATGCTTATCTGGCTGTGGCGGCAATCAATGCCTTGGTGGGAATGTCGAACTACATCGTCTATTTCAACCAGCAGTGGGTGGGTGACCACAGCGAAGAATGGTTTGAAGCGCGCGGACCACTATCTCGTGAAGTGGTCGAGGAAATGAAAGAAGCGGGTGTTCTCGTTTTTGCTGGTGGTGTCCGAGGAAGAGGCAAAGAAATGGGGAGCCAAGATCGCTGTAGCTTGTGGCTGGCCCCAGGAAATTCGCAAATTCAAGGGCAATTGATTCTTCTCTAAATGTCTTTGGTAACGCTTAGTATTTGACCCTAAGGAAGATTTGGGGAATCATGAAAGTTTCGTTAGCTGCAGCGTCGTTCATGGCGGTAGGCGGTGTTATTGCCGGCTTGGTCATTGCTAACCCGGTCGTCACGATGGCCGATCCAAACGATAATCAAACAGCGGTTGCAACGCCGGACGCGAGCACACCAACACCGACCCCCACTCCAGACCCAGTTGCTAGTCAGCCGAAACAGAGTGACTCAACCCCCGCGCCAACGGTGAAGCCGGGCCACCTTGAGGTTAGTTGGCAGGGCGATAGCTTGTCTGCCACGTGGAAGGGTTCCTGTGATTCGCAGATTGACATCAAGATTGGCGCCGAAAATTGGGGTTACCTTCCAGAACCTAAGGATGGAATCCAGGCAATCCCTGGAACCTCTTCTGGAAGCATCTGCGACCCAGACAACGGAGGCAGTGGCGTCTCGATTCCGCTATCTCAGGCCGTTTGCTATGGATTCACTAAGGCATGGATCCAAATTGATGGGAAGACTGAGGATTCGGGGCTGAAGGTTCTCAATATACCTTCCAGTATTTCTTGCCCAAACTAAGAAATTAGTTGAGCCCTCAAGTAATATCCAAATATGGAAACCCTTGAGAAATACCTTGCCCTTCGTAATTTTGTGAATGAAACCGAGAAGCGTGGTCTGGTTTACGGAACCAGCTTTAGCGAATACCTGATCCTTCGTGCAGTAAACAACCATGGTAAAGCGGGCATTCGCCGGGTCGACCTGGCAGAGCAGGTTGGGCTGTCAATCTCTGGTGTTACCAGGGCAATCGCTCCTCTTGAAAAGCAGGGCTATGTTGAGACCTTGGATGAATCCACCGACGCCAGGGTCCGTAAAGTAGCTATGACGCCAACCGGAGCCACGCTGTTTTTAGATATGGAGAAAGACGTTGAGCGGCGCATGATCGCTATTCACTCGGGTCTACACAAAATGCTACGTGAGGTAACTGCCTAGCCTTTGAGGCTTAGCCTGATCTTGAGTTTTGTTCCGAGTTCAATCGATTCGGCCTTGCGAACGGCTGCTTTCAGCGGCACGAAATAGGCGCCTTCTCTTGGGATAAGAGCGGTATAGAAGGTTGTGGTTCCTATTGTGACATCAACGGGGATGCAGCCCCAGCCATAGCTGAGATGACCGGCGCTGGTTTCGAGTTCTTTGGTGATGGCATCGGTTGTGGTTGCAAAGTAAAACGGGGCGGGGCCGCGCCACTCAATGACCTTTGACTCGAAGATGAACTGCACTTCTCGAGAGTAACAAAAAGCCCCGCAGGATTACCTGAGGGGCTTTTTGAATGGCTTGAACTAGAAGTCCCAGTCGTCGTCTGTGGTGGCCTCGTGCTTGCCCATAACGTATGACGAACCTGAACCCGAGAAGAAGTCGTGGTTTTCGTCGGCGTTAGGGGATAGGGCCGAAAGGATTGCAGCGCTGACTTCACAGTCGTCCTTCGGGAACAATGCTTCGAAGCCTAGGTTCATTAGGGCTTTGTTGGCGTTGTAGTGAAGAAACTTCTTGACGTCTGGGGTTAGGCCCAGTTCGTCGTAGAGATCAGCGGTGTACTTAACTTCGTTCTCGTAAAGCTCTAGAAGAAGATCGTAGGCGTACTGCTTGATCTCGTCTTTGCGAGC
>CANFJH010000074.1 GCA_947447395.1 Microbacteriaceae bacterium
GCAACACCGGTGAACCGGTTCTAACGCCTAGGTGGCCAGCGATCTTGGCATCGGCCGTGGTGCGGCGAACCTCGAGAACCTTTGAGGTAGGGGTTTGGCCCGAGTTCACTAGGTCGTCGAATAACGAAGTTAGCTCCACCTTGCGATTAATTTGGCCGTGGACGACCTGGGTGCCAATTCCGCGACGACGAACCAAAAGACCCTTGTCAACCAGTTCTTGAATCGCGCGGCGGACCGTGGGTCTGCTTAGGCCTAGGCGCTCACCAAGTGAAACTTCGTTTTCCAAGCGACTTCCGGCAGCCAAGCGGCCCTCTGTGATGGCTTTTTCAATTCGCTGTGACAGCTGAAAATAAAGGGGGATTGGTCCAGAGCGGTCGAGATCAATGAACTCGCTCAGCGGAAGAACGGTCTCTTCTTGGTTCATTGAAATACTCCAGGCATGCTTACACGGACAAAGGTTTGCTTCTTTGTTATGACATTAGCACCGGTGTGACAAAAAGTCACTATGTAAGGTTGTGAATCACCGTGTCATGTAGCAGGTTGTTGGTCGCCAATACGCTGCCGGTCTCTTCGGTAAGTGAACCGTCGATTGCCGAAAAGCTGCCTCCTGCCTGCTCTACAATTGGCACCAGCGCGGCGATGTCATAGAGCTTTAGGTCATGTTCGGCAACGATATCGAGTGAGCCTTCAGCCAAAAGCATGTAGCTGTAGAAGTCTCCATAGGCTCGGGTGCGCCAAACCTTGCGACTGAGTTTGATTAGGCGCTCTAGATATCCGTAAGAATCCCAGAGCTGTAGATTGTTGTAGCTCAAAGACGCATTCTCGAGATTCGCAATGGAACTCACCTTTAGGTCACGAACCGAGCCATCGAAATCTGAAGTCTTAGCGATGCCAGGTGCCGCCCACCAGCGACGGCCAAGTGCCGGTGATGAAACCACCGAGACCACCGCTTTGCCGTCAATCGAAAGCGCAATCAGCGTTGCCCAAACTGGAACGCCGCGCATGTAGTTGGCGGTGCCATCGATTGGATCGATTATCCATTTGCGCGTAGTGGAACCTGAGTTTCCGAACTCCTCGCCAACAATGCCATCATTTGGTCGCTTTAAAGCCAACACTTCCTTGATGGCAAGTTCCACGGCTCGATCAGCATCGGTAACCGGGCTTCGGTCTGGCTTCGATTCGATGTGTAAGTCCAGGGCTCGAAAACGGGCGAGGGAAATGTTATCGGCAATATTGGCGAGTTCAAGTGCCAGTGCTAAGTCTTCGGAGTAGGTCACTTTAAAAGATTAACCCGCGAGCGAAGAAATCAGGCGTCGAAGTGAATCAACGCGAGCAGCATTTAGGGTTCCTGTCGCAACGGCGGCGTCCAGGTCGCAGTCCGGAGCCCCCAATTCGTGACTGCAATCGCGAGGGCAGTTTTGGGCAACTTCCCAAAGATCCGAAAAACTTTTGATCAGGTTATCCGGGTCGATGTGACCTAGGCCAAAGGAACGAACTCCAGGAGTATCGATAATCCAACCGTCTCCTAGGTCGATGGCACGAGCCGAAGACGAAGTGTGCCGGCCTCTACCGGTAACCTCGTTCACATCGCCAGTAGCCCGATCGGCGTGAGGTGCAAGCTCGTTCACCAGCGTTGACTTACCCACGCCGGAGTGACCCACGGTGACAGTGACGTGACCTGCCAATAATTTGTGTAATTCATCCAATTGCGGCGAATCCGAACGAGTTTGAATCACCGGAATCGCTAGCGAATCGAAGTTTGCCAAAAACTTGCTGGGGTCTTGGAGGTCGGTCTTGGTGATTACCAAAATTGGTGAAAGCCCAGCGTCGTACGCGGCCGCAAGGTAGCGATCAACTAGGCGAGTACGTGGCTCGGGGTTTGCGGCAGCGATCACAATCGCCATCTGATCTGCGTTGGCAACGATCACGCGCTCCACAACGTCGGTGTCGTCTGCGCTTCGCCGGAGCAAGCTCGTCCTAGGTTCAACGCGAACGATTCTGGCCAGTGCACCGACCGTTTCCGAGCTGTCCCCGCTTAGAGCAACGCGATCGCCGACCACGGCTCCGGCCTTGCGAATCTCTTTACCCATGGTTGCCATCACCACGCGATGTGCGCTCTCAAGGAGCACGTGATAGCGGCTCTTGTCGACGCCGGTCACCATGCCAATTGGCGCGTTTTTATACTCTGGGCGGTTTTTCGTGCGTGGCTTGTTGCCCTTGGGATTCGGACGAATTCGAATATCGCTTTCGTCCAGGTCGTGGCCGCCTGGTTCGGGTTCGTAAAGCCAGCTCACTAATTTCCACCCAGCATTTGTAGCCAAAGCTTAGGAAAATCGGGCATGGTCTTTGAGGTGGTTTCGATGTTCTCAACCTCAATGCGGGGCACGCGCAAACCAATTATTGCCCCGGCGGTAGCCATGCGGTGATCCTCATAAGAGTGCCAGATTGCGCCGTGAAGGTTTTTGCTTGGTTTTATCAGCCAGCCGTCCTCGAGTTCTTCGCAGTGACCACCAATTCGATTAATTTCGGTGGCCATCGCAGCCAATCGATCGGTCTCATGACCTCGAATGTGGGCAATGCCGGTGATTCGAGAAGGCGAATCAGCTAGGACGGCAAGGGCCGCCACCACCTGGGCCAACTCACCACCAATTGAAAGGTCGATTTCAATTCCGTGGATCACTCCAGTGCCTGTTATGGTCATGCCTCTTTCGTCTCGAACAATGTTGGCTCCCATTTTTTGCAGGATTCCGTCGAAGGCATCGCCAACCTGGGTCGTGACCGATGGCCAGTCTGGGATTGTGACCGATCCGCCGGCGACCATGGCAGCGGCTAGGAAAGGGCCGGCATTTGAAAGGTCTGGTTCAATCTGCTTGAAACCGCCGGAAACCGGACCCGGTTCAACTCGCCAAACGCTCGGCGCAGGAGTTGAAACTGTAACTCCCCGTTGTCTTAGGCATTCCAATGTCATTTCGATGTGGGGGAGGCTCGGAAGGTGTTCACCCTCGTGACGCAGGGTTAACCCGTTCTTGAAGCGAGGAGCCGCCAATAGTAGGCCTGAGACGAACTGTGAAGATGAGGAGGCGTCGATGGTTAGCTCGCCACCTTCAACGACTCCGGTTCCAACCACAGTGAATGGCAGCGAGATAGTTTCGGCTGCAACTTCGACGCCAAGAGCACGAAGTGAAGTGATTGTGGTGACCATCGGTCGCCTGCGGGCACCCTCGTCGCCGTCAAAGGTAATTCGGCCTGCGTTCAGCGTTGCCAGCGGTGGAACAAAGCGCATTACTGTTCCGGCCAGCCCACAGTCGATGGTTGCGTCGCTGGTCAGTGTTGCCGGTGAAATTGTTGGGGCGTTCGTTCCGGCCTCCGTAACGGTTGAACCCAAGTTTGAAAGGGCATCAAGCATCAGCGAGCTATCTCTAGAAACAAGCGCGCCAGCAAATGTTGTTGGTTCGGTGGCGATGGACGCCAAAACCAATTCACGATTCGTGAGCGACTTCGAGCCGGGTAGGTTCACCACGGCGCCGAGCGCAACGGATGCAACCGGAGCTGCCCAAAGGGAATAATTTTGATTTGCCATCTGTTCCTAAGTTACCACCGCTAAATACGCTGTTTTGGAAGGGGACCCATGGCAACACTGGCTTTTTCTTCGACCCGGCCAGTCCACCGTCTAAACTCAAAGACAATGACTGCTCATAATCAAACCAAGAACGATGAAGCGTTGAAGCTTCTGCAGTTCGAACAGCAAGCTATTCCGCTCATACCAAAGCTCATGCCAGCCGCTATGAAGGAAAGTAACTACAACCGCGACGACGCCGAGGATTTGCTTCAGGAAACCTTTGCGAAGGCTTACCGCTACTGGGGAAGTTTTGAACAGGGTACAAACGTTAAGGCCTGGCTGAGCAAGATTTTGAAAAACACCGCGATTAACCGCGGAATCAAAGAAGCAAAGCACGCCAAGGTTGGCGATCTCGATGAGCTCAAAGACTTCCAGGTGGGTGAAACCGGTCGTTCGGTAACCACTCGTGCCAACCTTTCCGCAGAAGCAGAAGCATTGGCAAATTTAGCGTCGAACGACGTTCAAGATGCGGTCGACAACTTGAAGCCAGAGTTTCAAGCGGTAGTTCAGATGGCAATCGTCGACGGCTATTCATACCAAGAAATCGCAGACATCCTAGATATCAAAATCGGCACTGTAATGTCTCGACTACATCGCGGGAAGAAATACCTGCGAGAAGCGCTTTATAACTATGCAGAGCAAGAAGGCTATGACGTTTCAGCTGCCGCAAAGGAAGCGGTGCTGAAGGAAACCAAGAAGGGCAAGAAAAAGTGAGCAACGATCCAATCGACTGCGAAGAATGCCAAGAACAGGTTCACGATTACCTTCAGCGCGAAGTGAGTGAAGACCTAGCCGATGCCATCACCGCACA
>CANFJH010000075.1 GCA_947447395.1 Microbacteriaceae bacterium
CGTTATGCACGTGAACTTGGAGCCAAGGTTCTAGCGATCTGTAACACCCAAGGTGCAACCTTGGCGCGCGAATCGGACGCCACAATTTACACCCACGCAGGCCCTGAGGTTGCCGTTGCCTCGACCAAGGCTCTGGTTGCCCAGATCACTGCCGGTTTCTTACTTGGTCTATACCTAGCCGAAGTTCGCGGAGCCACTGACCTGGCTGAATTACACAAACTAGGACGCGAACTTTTGAAGGTTCCTGCCCTGGTTAGCACCGTGGTGAAGGAACTAATTCAAGCCAAAGAACTCGGTGCCGAACTGGCTAACGCCAAGTCGGTTCTGTTCCTAGGACGCAATGTTGGTTTCCCAGTTGCCATGGAAGGCGCTCTAAAGCTCAAGGAACTTGCCTACATTCACGCCGAAGGTTTTGCAGCCGGTGAATTGAAGCACGGTCCGATTGCGCTGATTGAAGAGGGCCAGCCAGTGATCGTCATTGTTCCTTCGCTTCGCGACGAGGACAGCCTGCACCCGAAGGTAATTTCGAACATCCAGGAAATCCGCGCTCGCGGAGCAAAGGTAATTGCGATTGCGGAAGAAGGCGACACCGAAGTTGGCCAGTGGTCGGAGCACGTGATTTTCGTGCCCCAGACCGAACAGCTTTTCGCTGCGATTCTGACCGTAATTCCGTTGCAGGCATTTGCAATGGCACTCGCCGAGGCAAAGGGTTTGGATGTTGACCAGCCACGCAACCTTGCCAAGTCGGTAACGGTCGAGTAAGACATCATGGTCGCTGGCATTGGTGTGGATCTGGTGGACATCGCTAGGTTCGAAGAGCACGTTGCCAAAACCCCAAAACTTTTGGAGCGCCTGTTCGTGGCGGCTGAGTTAGACGCGTCGACCAAAACAATCGCCGGACGATTTGCCGCCAAAGAGGCGCTAATCAAGGCGCTCGGTGGTTCGGGTGGCGTCACCTGGCACGAAATTGAAATTACAAAAAATGAGCAGGGCAAGCCAGAAATCATCACTTCTGGCAAGACCGCAGAAACCGTCGCTGCCGCCGGTATTTCAAGTTTGCACTTGTCGATTAGCCACGATGCCGGTATGGCCGTTGCCATGGTGGTTGCCGAATGAGAACACTTCGAATCAACCTCGACGCCATCGTTCACAACCTTGATGTGATGAGGGCTCGCGCCTCTCAGGCGAAGGTTATGGGAGTGGTCAAGGCCAACGCCTATGGCCATGGCGCAATCGAGGTTGCTCGAACCTTGGAGCGTGCTGGAGTTGACTATCTAGGAGTCGCCGATGTTAACGAGGCCTTGGCACTTCGCAACGCTGGGATTGCGACACCTATTTTGGCTTGGCTTCATGATCCGGCCGATGACTTCGTTGCCGCGCTTTCGGCATCGGTCGATCTCGGGGTTGCCAATCGTCAGCAGCTTGCCAGAATCAGCGCTGCCGCAGCCATCACCGGTGTTGTTGCCAAACTTCATCTCAAGATTGACACCGGGCTTGGTCGAAACGGTTCCACCGAAGCCGAGTGGACCCAGCTGTTAGAAGAAGTGAAAGCACTAGGTGAAGCGGTTTCCGTGGTCGGTATTTTCAGCCACCTTTCCACCACGAGCCGGACCGATGACCTTGCTCAAATTGAAAAATTTGATTCGGCTGTCGCCGAAGTAAAAAAACTTGGAATCAATTTCGAGTTGCGTCATCTGACCGCCTCGGATGGTTCTCTTGCCTACCCAGACGCACACTACGAGATGGTCCGAATCGGTGTGGCGCTCTACGGCCTCGACCCTTTCTCCACAAACCGCGCTTCAGACTACGGCTTGATTCCGGCAATGACCGCGGTAAGCCGCGTTGCTCAGGTGAAGACCGTTCCGGCTGGTCACGGGGTTAGTTACAACTTTTTGCACCGAACCAAGGCCGAAACCAACCTTGCCTTAATTCCGGTTGGCTACGCGGAGGGTTTACCTCGTTCGGCCACCGGAAAGGCCGAAGTTCAAATCGGCACAAAGCGCTACCCAATTTCGTCTCAGGTTGCCATGGATCAATTTGTCCTTGACATTGGGCAGGATCCAATCCAAATTGGCGACGAAGTTGTGATCTTTGGAGACTCGGCAACCGGAGCGCCTAGCGCGGACGACCTGGCCACTGCCTGCGGAACCATCAACTACGAGATTGTGACTCGCATGGGCGGTCGCTTCAAACGCGAATATTTTGGAGCCGGGCTTTGAGCCGCCAGCTAGCCAAATTTGAAATCGCCACACCCGAAGCGATGAACGAATTTGGGCTCAAGGTTGCAAAGATTTTGAAAGCGGGTGACTTGGTGATTCTTACCGGACCCCTGGGTGCCGGTAAAACCACTTTCACTAGAGGCGTTGGCGAAGGCCTTCAGGCCATTGGAAATGTTTCCAGCCCCACCTTTGTAATTGCAAGAACTCATAAGCGCTCATCCAGTGAAACGCCCTTGGTGCACGTGGATGCATACCGTCTTAGCTCGGTACACGAATTCGATGACTTAGATATCGACATCGAGCGCTCCATCGTCTTAGTTGAATGGGGCCGCGGTTTTGCTGAGGACTTGGCCGAAGCTTGGTTAGATATTGAAATCGAGCGCGACCAAACCGGCGAGAGCGAAATTAGAACCGTGACCTTAGTTGGTCATGGGGCAAGATTCGAAAACGAGGAAGCACTCGCATGAGCATAATTCTCGCAATCGACACCTCATCGGGAACCAGTGTTGCACTGGTTGAAAACGGCCAACTTCGCGCCGAACACAATGTTCCAGACACCATGAAGCATGCCGAACTTATTGGTGCGGCAATTCAGGATGTGCTTTCTCAGGCGTTTGTTCACCCGAGCCAAATCATGGCCGTGGTGGCTGGCAGAGGGCCGGCCCCATTCACTGGGCTTCGAGTCGGAATTGCCGCTGCAACCATGTTTGCCGCAGGGGTTGGTGTGCAACTTTACGGTTGCGTGAGCTTAGATGCGATTGCATTGGCGGCGCTGCCAGGTTTATCAGTGACCAAAACCGAACCGCTCCTGGTTACAACCGATGCCAGGCGCAAAGAGGTTTACTGGGCGCTTTACTCGGGGCTGGATGCGTTTGGTGTGCCGATTCGTGTCGATGGCCCTGGCGTCATGAAACCGCAAGAACTCGAAGAGTACCTGGTTAACCGAAACGTGCACCCGGTTACCACCGATCTGCAAATAACGGCTTCGAACCTGGCGCTGCTTGCCGAAGCCGAACTTCGCTCGGGAACCATTTCTGAGGATGTTTCTGCGCTTTACCTTCGAGCCGCCGACGCGGTCGAACCTAAAAACAAGTTCGGCAAGGCGGTAAGCGGATGAGCCAGCTAAAGGTAGTTGCCGCAACCGAAGCGCAGCTCCAACAAATCATGGCCATTGAGCACGAGTGTTTCGCCAGCGATGCCTGGCCAGAAGAAACAATGCGTTTCGAGTTGGCGGCGGATCACACCAGGTATTTTGTGGTGCTCGATGGAGCTTCTTTGGTTGGCTATGCGGGCTTGAGTAAGGTCTCTGCGAGCAATCAAGCCGACGTTCAAACCATTGCCGTGAGCCCTCGGTTTCGAGGTCAGGGTCTCGGACGCAAGCTAATGGACCGACTGGTCACCGAAGCCAAGGTGATGCAGGCGAGTGAACTTTTCCTCGAGGTTCGAGCCGATAACCTGGTTGCCCAAAACCTTTACGAATCTCTTGGTTTCGAACACATCGACACTCGCAAGCGTTACTACCAGCCGGATGATGTGGATGCTTGGATTATGCGCGCCAGGCTGAGTGAAGCGAATTTGTCTGAACCAATCGTCCTGGGAATTGAATCTTCCTGCGACGAGACGGGAATTGGAATTGTTCGAGGCAACACGCTTTTGGCAAATGTCATTTCCAGTTCGATGGATCAGCATGCCAGGTTCGGGGGAGTAGTTCCAGAAATTGCTGCCCGGGCGCACCTGGAGGCCCTGCAGCCAACACTCACGCAAGCCCTTCACGATGCGAAGCTTTCCATGCAAGACATAGACGCGATCGCGGTCACGAACGGACCCGGTTTGGCGGGTGCTCTGATGGTTGGCGTTGGTGCGGCCAAGGCTCTCAGCGTTGCCAGCGGTAAGCCAATCTACGCGGTGAACCACTTGGTTGGCCATGTTGGCGTGGACGTGCTTGAGGGCGAACTAGAACTTCCAACCATTGCGTTGTTAGTCTCGGGTGGTCACACGTCGCTGCTTTTGGTGCGGGATCTCTTGGACGATGTCATCTTGCTTGGTGAAACCATAGACGACGCCGCGGGTGAAGCATTCGATAAGGTGGCTCGCCTGCTAGGCCTCGGTTATCCTGGTGGCCCTTCGATCGACAAAGCAGCAGTGGGCGGAGACCCGAAGGCGATTCGCTTCCC
>CANFJH010000076.1 GCA_947447395.1 Microbacteriaceae bacterium
AGTGCGTCTTTCACGCGAGCTACGACAGTAGGGTTCAAGTGACCGACCAACATTGCGCCAAAGCCCATCGATAGGTCAAGTAGTTCTCGACCGTCAACATCGGTGACATAGGCGCCCTTGGCTGACACTACGGAAATTGGATAAGGGTCCCAGTGCTGGAAGCTCGAAGTAACGCCCATAGGCAAGACTTTCGCGGCTTCTTTATTGTGGACTCCGGACTTTGGTGTCGCCTTGGTGAAGGTTTCCCATTCCTGAGCCAGGAGTTCTGCAACTCGCTCTGGGTTTAGAGGTTGGCTCGTCTCTGGGACATTGCGCCATCCTGCTGGATCGTGTTTAGTTTCGTTCTTCGTTGGACAAATTTGAATCACTCCATTCAAGAACCATTCTCACACGCCAATCACAAAACATCTACTTTGGCAGTGTTACTGCTTTCAGCTCTTTAAGTGCACGATAACCGGCAACTGATTGCCAAACTGCCCAAATTTCAACGAAAAGCGAAAGGAACCCAAGCGGCTCGAGCCAGTTTCCAATGTCTCCGGTGGCTCCTGGCATTCCAACGGTGCGATTTACAACAAAGCCGATTAGAACTGCGACGCTCAAAACCGAAGACATTAGGTAGTCGACCGAACGGCGGCCGGTGAGCAGTCTCTCAATTACAAAAGCGGAAGCTCCAATGATTCCAAGGTAACCGACTGCAAGGTACGGAGCCTCGGCGAATTTGCCTGGAAGATCCAAAATGTGAATTACTGCAATTCCTGCCAGCCCTAGAACGGTGGCGATCTGACGATTGTGGTGCTTAACCTCTTTGACCATTTGTTTTCCTTTCTTCTAAAACCAACTTAGAAAAGGAAAGTAAACGTTTACCGGGATGTCAGGAAGTTGTTAGTAACTTATCGGGGAACTCTCAGCCTTTGGAACGTTGCGCAAGCAAGATGCCACCAACTACCAGCAGCCCGCCAATGCCCTGGAGCCAAGACATCGACTGACCCAACCAAAGCCAACCGAAGATAAAAGCAAAGATTGGCTCGGCGGTCTGGGTGATGCTTACCTTGGCTGCTGTGGTTAGCTTCAAAGCGATGAACCCCATTGCCATAGGCGCGAACGAACCCATCACAGTGAGCCATAAAAGCGGCAACCAGAGCGGTGCATGAATTCCGGACAGGTTACCGGTGAGGCTCACGTTTTTGGCGAGCTCAAACGATTCAGCCTTTCCGAAGTTCATGATGAACCAGAAAATGCTTGCGATAAGCATTGTGTAAAACATGGTCGACATCGGATCGCGCGTGAGGCCCGAGTGCTGGCCCATCAAAAAATAGAACGCCAATAATGCTGCGGCAAGAAAAGCGAAAAATACTCCGGTCGGGTTCAACCCCCCGGCCCAGATTTGGCTAACAACAAGTAGACCGCCAATTACCAGTGCCACTCCGTACCAGAACGTCCTAGTGGTTTTTTCTTTGAACAAGATTCTGGCTGCAACCGGAACAATGATGATGGCGGTGTATTCGAAGAGCAGAGCAATACCAACCGGCAGAATCGAAACCGCATTCGAGTAAGCCCACTGCATAAGTGCCAGCCCAATGACACCGAAGGCCAGAAGCATAGGCAATTCCTTTAGCGAAACCTTGAACGCCTTTGGGTTTGTGACAGCCAAGACCAGCCCCGCGAGCAGCGCGGACACAGCCGAACGAATCATCACCAGTTGGTCTGCAGGCACTCCAGCACCGATTACCACCTTGGTTGTTGAAGCATTCAAACCAAACAGTATGGCGCTGATGAAAGCTAGGACGACACCTAGGCGTGCGGATTTCGAAGTGTTATAGATGTGTGCGTCCTAGTTTGTGATTTCTAGGCGACCGGTAACCTTTTGACCGCCGGTCACCTTCTGGGAGATCTTGCCAAACAGCTCCTCATAGAGAGGGGTCGGCATTAGTCCGTTTTTGTGAAGGAGACCCATTGCAACGAGCGGAGCTGCGCGAAGGTTCCCATCGGCAATCTTCACCGCAACGCCGTGGCCTTCCTTGGTGCCGATTACAAATACGCCTTCGGCTCCTAGCTTTGCCACATAGCCGGCCTCCATAAGAAGTGTGTCGGCTGTTCCGTGACCATCCACGGCCCAGGCGTTTCCGAGCATGGCATCGACGATCTCGGTATCGGTTGCAGTGAACTTTCCGATGGCTCTGGCGAGACCCTCCACAGTGACTGTGTGAAGTGGAGCACCGCAACCGTCGGCAGTTGTGAACAAAACCTTCTCCCCCGAGTACTCCTCAATGACTTCAGTGATTAACTTCTGAAGTGGGTGCTCTGGTGAAAGGTAAGTGTCGGTTGGAAAACCGGCAGCAACCGATGCAGCAAGAAACCCAGCGTGCTTCCCTGAACAATTGAAGTACTCGCGCTTTTGGCTTCCAGCCTCTAGCGCCGCCTCAACTGAACCCGGCCAGGCAACCGGGCATTGCAAGTTGTCTAGAGAAAGTCCTGCGCCAACCAGAATCTCTTCTACCAATTTGGCGTGCGCGGGGCTGCCCTGGTGACTACCGCAGGTTATCGCGAGCTGGGCTCCCGACAGTTTCAATCCAACCCTTCGAGCCGCTACCGCTTGGAGGGGTTTCACCGAACTACGAGGAAAAATAAGACGCTTTGACTTGCCGATCTCGTCGATGACTTTGCCATCGGGTCCAACTAGAGCGGCAATCCCCCAATGGCGCGATTCCACAAGGCCATCGCGGACTAGTTCGGCAACGACGGCGAAGTCCCCGGAATTTGGCCAAAGTAGTTGCAGTGTGGTCTCGTTTACGCTCATACGAGAAGTTTTCCACATTCGCTTTGTTAGCCTGAGCAAATGAGTAAAACTCCTCGACTCGGTGTCTGGTTTGCTGCCACCGCAATGATCTTTTTCACCCGCGCTCTTTTGTTTGCAACTTGGCAGAGCCGAAGCCCCGAGGTTATGAACCTTCTTCACCTAGACAAAGCTCAAATGGGTCTTTTGGTGATGCTTTACCCGGCTGGTGGTTTGCTCGGTATTTTGTTTGCGAACAGCCTCACCAACCGCTTCGGTCCTGGCAGATTGACTGTCGTCGGCTTCTCATTAGCTGCTATCAGTTTGGCGGGATTGGGCATCTCGGTTCCGGCAGGGAATGTTTGGATTTCAGGGCTGTTCCTAATCGGCATGGGTCTGCCTATGGCGATTGCCGACTTCACTGGCAACTACGAGGGAACTGAAGTCGATAAACGCGCCAAGCGTAGCCTTTTCCCTGCCATTCATGCTTCGTTTGGTGTTGGCATGATGTTGGCTGCGGCGTTTAGCGGCATGCTTCTTAGTAGCCATCAAGGCCTAGGCCTTAACTACTTTGCCGTGGCAGCGATCGTCGCTGTGGGTTCGATTTGGGCTGGACTTGTTTTCCCTAAGCACGCTGGAGAATCGGTTTCGACTGAAGCAAAACGAGCCACGGCAGCACTTGGCCGAAAGGTTTGGACCGAGAAGCGCACCCTGGCTATCGCGCTAATTGGTTTTTCGTTCATCATGGCCGAAATCAGCGCCGGAACTTGGGTTCCAATCGCGCTGAACGCATCAGGATTTTCGGGGGCCGAGGCAGCTAACGCCTTTGGTCTTTTCTGGGTCATCATCACACTGACTCGAGGTGTTGGCGGTTTCGTCGTCGATGCCATCGGACGTTTCGGTGCCATCCTGCTTTCCACGCTGGTCACTTCGGCCGGTATTGCGATATTTATTCTGGACAGCGTGATTCACCAGCCTTACCTAGGTTTGATTTTGTGGGGTGCCGGCCTAGCTCTTGGTTTCCCGATGTCTGTAAATTCAATGAGTGATAACCCTGGAATGTCAGCTGCGAGAATCAACATGATTATCACCGTGGTTTACATTTCGAGTATTTCGGTGGGTCCTGTTTTGGGAACTATCGGTCAGCAGTTTGGTATCTACTTTGCCTTCAGCGTTCCGCTGGTGCTTATGGTGGTTTCGGCTTTTCTTAGCCGCGCCACTAAGCCAGAGAAAATCTAGACCCTCACACCTCTGGCGGCTAGCGCGTCTGCGTAGTCATCGGCGAAACGGAGCGAAACCACAAACAGGGTGACGATTTGTCGCACGGGATTTGGTTTCACTCCACGTGCGAGCGACGCCTCGCTGATGCTATTTGAAAAACCCACGACGAGCGCGATCGAGTTCAAACTCAGCGCTACCAGAAGAGCGAACGAACGAGATCTTGTAATTCGCTGAAGTAGCTCTACCAGCGCCGAGGTTTTGGTCGTCAGCGACATCAGTGCGGCGAGCAGCACCCCGACAATCACCGCCACGGAATTGTAAGAACCTTGGGCATA
>CANFJH010000077.1 GCA_947447395.1 Microbacteriaceae bacterium
AGTCATTGGTCTCTTTCGATAGACTTCTTGGCAACAAGCCTATTTAGGAGAACCATGGGTTACGAAGTAGTTATTGAAATTCCTCGCGGAAGCCGCAACAAGTATGAGGTCGACCACGAGACCGGCCGAGTGCACCTTGACCGTGTTTTGTTCACACCTTTTGTTTACCCGGTTGACTATGGCTACTTCGACAAGACCCTCGGTGGCGACGGCGACCCGCTAGACGCCCTTGTTTTGCTTGAGTTCCCAGTGTTCCCTGGCGTTGTGGTTGATGTTCGCCCGGTTGCCGTTCTTCCTATGGAAGATGATGGTGGCATCGACGAGAAGTTGGTTTGCGTTCCAACCAAGGACCCTCGCTGGTCGCACATTCAGGATCTAGCTGACATTCCAGCTCAGACTAAAAACGAAATTGAACACTTTTTCACTCACTACAAGGATCTAGAGCCTGGCAAGTGGGTAAAGGTTGGTCAGTGGGCTGGCAAGGACGCCGCCGAGAAGCTAATCACAGAAGCTCAGGAACGCTACGTTCACTAAGCACTAGGACGAGCGGCGTAAGGGAATAGTTCTCCCCAGCGCATTGGAACTTCTCGCACGGTGGCTCCTGGTCTAGGAGCTTCGATCATGCGGTTTCCACCACTGTAAATGGCAATGTGATATTTGTCGCCGTCGAATGCACCCGAACGCGAATAGAAAATTAGGTCGCCAGGCTGACGGTCTTTCATCGGTACGAGTTGGTGCTTTCTGGCCGCCATCCGGAATTGAGCCACCACCGAGTGCCAGCTGATATAAATTCCGACCGAAGAATAGGTGCGCATGGTCAGACCGGAGCAGTCCCAGTAGGTCATGCCCGCTGCGCCAAACACATAGGCGTCGCCGATTTGGGCTCTGGCGAATGAAAGCACCTTGGCAACCACGTCTGGGTTAGCGTCGGCAACCTGGTAAAGCGATGGTGCATCGAGAACGCTACTTTGGTTTCCGTTGTTTTGGCGTTGCTCCATCGCGATACCTTCGGCACGGCGGCGCTCTAGGTCGGCACTGGTTTTCTGCAATACCGCCAGCTGCTTATAGAAGGTGTCTTGCGCAACTTTGTTAGCTGAAATTTGTGCGGCCAAAGCGTTTGCGGCCGAGGCTGCCCGATCGAAAGTGGCTTTGGCGACCTTGGCCTTGGCGGCCATGTCTTGCTTGGCAACATTGAGTTGGTCGGTCACTGCTTGGGCGTAACGCTGCTTCTCAACCGCCTTGCGGTAGGTGGTGTCGTTTTGCTTTGCCAATCTGTCTCTGGCGCCAAGTTGATAAAGCAGGTTGTCGGCTTTGCCGGCCTGAAGTAATAACGAGACTCCATTGCCGCTGGCGCCGTTTCGATACATCTGCGATGCGATCTGAGCCAGTCGGGTTTTTGCATCATTGGCCTGAGCGTTTGCAACATCAGCCTGCCCCTGCAGGGTTGCAACCTTGGCTGCCACCTGGTTTAGCGCTTCCTTGGCCTGGTTATATTTCTCGCCCATGTCCAGGGCGGTATTCGAAAGTTTGTCTTCCTGTTTAGTCTGATCGGCCAAAATGGCGTTGAACCGACTAATCAGTTCTTTCTTTTTGGAAACATTTTTCTTAGCTGCTTGAACTTCTCCCCAGGTTGGGTAGCTTGGTTTGGCCCAGCTCGGAGCGAGGATCGAACCGCCAACGGCAAGCGAAGTAGCCAGGACGGCTATCCCCAAAAGTCGCCAGAACGGCTTCGATTTGCTCATCACTCCAAACTAGCATCGGAGCACTTGATGGCTCCTTAGGACTCCCTGAGAATCCCGAGGTTGCAACTTTTCAGAAATCTCAGTAATCTTGACCCTTGGTGCTATCAAGTATCAAAGCTTTGTAGGCCCCATCGTTTAGAGGCCTAGGACACCGCCCTTTCACGGCGGCAGCACGGGTTCGAATCCCGTTGGGGTCACCACAAAGCCGAGATTCGAGTAGCAACATCTGGTCCTGTAGCGCAGTTGGTTAGCGCGCCGCCCTGTCACGGCGGAGGTCGCGGGTTCAAGTCCCGTCAGGATCGCTGGGTTGTTGAGAAACTACCTTTGGCTCTGTAGCTCAGTTGGTAGAGCGAACGACTGAAAATCGTTAGGTCACCGGATCGATGCCGGTCGGAGCCACGAAAATCCCGAATCTCACGACTCGGGATTTTTGCTTTAACGCGGGTAGTGTGAAGCAATGCTCGCGATTTTGCTCGGTTTCGGTTCGTCGGTGGTTTACGGTTTCGCCGACTTTTTCGGAGCTCTGGCCTCGCGCAAAATCAACGCCATGCTGGTCACTTTGGTTTCCGGCTTCAGCGGTTTGGTTTTCTTGCTATTTCTGAGCCCGTTCTTCGGTCTGCCAATGAACCCTTCGGCAATCTTTTGGGGAGCACTGGCAGGAGTGATTTCTGCCGTGGCAATCACCTGCTTATATGCATCTTTGGCAATCGGCCCAATCTCGATTTTGTCTCCGCTAGGTGCAATCATGTCTGCCCTGGTGCCAATGGCATTCGGTGTAATTTTTGTTGGCGAGCGCTTCTCGTTGGGTGGACTGCTTGCCCTTCTAGGAATCTTGGTGGCAGTTGGCTTGGTCGGATTCGTTCCAGGTAAAGACTTCCGGCTTCCAAGCCCAAAGGGTTTACTGCTAGGCATGGGCGCCGGCACATCGATTGGTCTGCTACTTATTTGCATCGATCAGGCACCAAATGATTCCGGTCTTACCCCGGTGGTTTTCCTCAGAGCATTCAGTATTGTTGGCATCGCCGTAATGATGCTGGCTTCAAGGGCTCGGGGAAACAGGGTCGAGTTTGCAGGTCACGACAGAAAGTCTTGGCAGGCAACGATTTTGGCTGGAGTCTTAGACTCATCGGCTAATGTGTTGTTTCTAAATGCGATGAGGGCCGGGGAGCTGACCATTGTTGCGGTTCTAACCGCGCTCTACCCGCTTGGAACGATCATTTTGGCGCGAATCTTTTTGAAGGAAAAGATCGCCAAACTACAACTGGCGGGAGTGCTACTAGCACTTTCGTGCAGTGCGCTCCTCGCCAGTGGTATTTAGTGGGCTACTTGCCGCAGTTACAACCGCCGCAGTTACAGCCATCTTGGAGCTTAGTCATTTTGCGCCTCCTTCCAAATGTGCTTCTGTTTTCACATTACTCCTCGACGGTAGACTCGCAATAGATTTCACAGCAAACTGTTAGGGAAAAAATGACTAAGTCACGTAACCGTTGGATTGGCCTTGTTTTCATCGCCATGGGTATCTCACTTGTGATCATCGATGGCACCATCGTTAACACTATTTTTCCGAAGGTCATCGAGGCTCTGAAGCTAACCTCTACTCAGGTTCAGTGGGTTCAAGAAAGCTACGTGCTGGTCTTCGCTTCGCTGCTCTTGGTTTGGGGTTCGCTTGCCGACCGATTCGGGCGCAAGCTCGTCCTAGTGCTCGGTATCGCAATCTTCGTTGCCAGTTCGGTTTGGGCCGGTTACTCAACCGATGCCTCCAGCATGATTGCCGCTCGAGTTGTTCAGGGTATCGGTGGCTCGATGGTTCTTCCAACCACACTTTCTCTTGTGAACGCAAACTTTCAAGGAAAAGAACGTGGCATCGCGTTTGCCGTTTGGGGAGCCACAATCGGTGGCATGGTTGCCATTGGCCCAGTTCTCGGTGGTTGGCTCGCAACATCTTTCGGCACCGATGGCTGGCGCCTAGCTTTCAACATCAACCTTCCAATCGGCCTCATCGTGATCGCGGGACTTCTTTACTGGGTCTCAGAATCTAAGCAAACTCAGCGTGCCGGCGGCCTAGACATCGTTGGTGCACTCATCTCTATCGTGATGTTCCTAACCTTGGTGTTCGGTCTGATTGAAGGCCGCATCTACGGGTGGTGGGAACAAACTTCGACTCAGTTTCAGCTTGGTGACTTCAAGTGGGCCACCGGCCAAATCTCAATCATTCCGGTTTCGCTGGCAATTTCGCTTGTGGCCTTCGTGGTCTTCTACCTTTGGGAGCGCTACCGAGACAAGGCCCACAAGAATGTGCTGCTTGACCTAAACCTGTTCCACATCGCCAGCTTCCGAAACGGTTCGATTGCCGCGCTGATCATTTCGATGGGTGAATTTGGTTTGCTGTTTGCAATTCCACTTTGGCTGCA
>CANFJH010000078.1 GCA_947447395.1 Microbacteriaceae bacterium
ACCAGAGCAGCCATGTCTGGGTACTGCTTAGCATGAATGCCATATTTGGCGAATACCGCATCATCATCCATTCGCGCAAGATTCAAAACACCCTTGACTGGGTAGAGAATCGTGGTTTCTGGCCTAATCAGTTGGAAGGTGTCGCGGTCTCCGGAGACCAATAACACCCGAAAACCTCGATCTGCAGCCTGATCTGCAAATGATGCTAGGACGTCATCCGCCTCATAATTTTCGCGAGTGAAGGTTCGAATGTTCATAGCTGCAAGGGTTTCATGGAGAAGTTCAGTTTGGCCATTGAATTCGGGAGGCGTCTCTCCTCGGGTGCCCTTGTAAGCCGGATACTCGACAGTGCGGAAAGATTCGCGCGAGAGGTCAAAGGCAACTGCGATATGGCTCGGCTTCTCGGCGCCCAGAATATTGAGAAGCATCGAAATAAACCCGTGCACGGCATTCGTGTGTTGTCCGTTGGGAGCCCGGAAACTGTCCGGACTAAGCGCGTAAAAGGCGCGAAAGGCCAAAGAATGCCCATCAATTAGGAGCAGGGTAGGCTTTGGACTATCGGTCATGAAGTAAGCCTACTTCCCCACCCCGAAAGGATTTTGGATTGAACGAAATCAAGCTTTCCGAAGCAGCTGAATCTCTTATGAAGAATCGTGGTTTAGGCGAATTAGCCGAAAGGATGGGCATAAAACTCACTGAATTGAGCGCTGAACGCACTGAAGCGATTATGCCCGTGGAAGGAAACCGTCAGCCATTAGGCCTAGTAAACGGGGGCGCATACCTAGTTTTAGGTGAAACTCTCGGAAGTATCTCAGCAAACGTTTGGGCGCACACGTTCAATAAAGTCGCAGTTGGGATTGAGATCAACGCCTCCCACAGCAGGTCAGTAAGCGAGGGAATGGTTAGAGCAGAATGCATGGCCATTTCATTAGGTAAGACTCTTACGGTGCACGAAATTGTTTGTTACGACGACTCGAACAATCGACTGAGCACAGTTCGTATTACGAACCTAATTCGAGAACGAAGGACTTAGGCCTTTTCGGAGAGTTGCTCAATTATTGTCTTGGCAACATCTCTCATGGTCAGTCTTCGGTCCATAGATGCCTTTTGAATCCAACGAAAAGCTTCGGGCTCATCTGGAACCAGCTTCTTAGCCAAAAGCAAGCCCTTGGCTCGTTCAACTAACTTTCGGGTTTCAAGTCGTTCGTTTAGGTCAGAAATCTCAGATTCGAGAGCACGAACTTCCGCATGACGGTGAAGTGCAATCTCAATTGCTGGAAGCAAATCATTTGGGTTGAAAGGTTTAACTACGTAGGCCATTGCTCCAACCTGGGCTGCCTGCTCAAAAAGTTCCTTTTGCGAAAAGGCTGTGAGCAGAACCACAGGGATTCGAAGTTCGGCCATGTGCTTCGCAGCGGTGATACCGTCCATACGTGGCATTTTTATGTCCATGACAACCAAGTCTGGGCTCAAAGAAGTGGCTAGCTCAACGGCTTCCTGTCCATCTCCAGCCTCTCCAACTACTTCGTAGCCACTGTCACGAAGAGTTTCAACTATGTCCATGCGAATCAGTGCTTCGTCTTCAGCGACGAGGACTCGCTTAGCTAAGGTTTCGGTCATGAGACTAAGACTAGCCGAATGACATCAGGTATCATTTAAAAGTTGTGTTAGCCGGGATGGCGAAATGGCAGACGCGGAGCACTCAAAATGCTTTGTCGAAAGACGTGTGGGTTCAAGTCCCACTCTCGGCACAAATGAAAAAGGACGAACCCTTAGGTTCGTCCTTTTTCGCTATTCAATTAGTTGTGAGTTGGGTCGCCAATTCGGTGCACTCGCAATGAGTTAGTTGACCCTGAAACGCCAGGAGGGGTTCCAGCTACAACAACTAGTTCGTCGCCTTCCTTAAGTTTTCCGAGGCCAACTACCACGTCTTCAACTTGCTTGATCATCTGATCAGTGTGCTTTACAGGCTCAACTAAGTAGGTCTCAGCTCCCCATACCAAGGCGAGACGGTTTCGAATTTTCTCGTTTGGAGTGAAAGCCAAAATTGGTACATTCGAACGCAGACGAGATACGCGACGTACCGAGTCTCCAGACTCGGTGAAGACACAAACGTACTTCAAAGCCAATAGCTCTGCGATTTCAACGGCTGCTAATGAAACTGCGCCTGAATGAGTGTGAGGGCGAGTACCCAGTGGGGCAATGCGCTCAAGTGCGTTCTCTTCCGTAGCTTCAATGATTTTCGCCATTGTTGCCACTGTCTCAATTGGGAACTCCCCAACGCTAGTTTCACCGGACAACATGAGTGCATCAGCACCATCAAGAACGGCGTTGGCTACGTCGCTAGCCTCGGCACGTGTTGGGCGTGAAGCGGTAATCATTGATTCCAACATCTGAGTTGCAACGATTACTGGCTTTGCCCAACGACGGCAAAGCTCTACGGCACGCTTTTGAACTAGCGGAACCTGCTCCAGCGGCAGTTCAACGCCAAGGTCGCCACGAGCTACCATGACGCCATCAAAGGCGTCGATGATCTCTTCAAGTGCGGCCACGGCCTGAGGCTTCTCAACCTTTGCGATTGTCGGAATAAAGACGCCTTCTTCACGCATGATTTCGTGCACACGGACGATATCCTTAGCGTCACGAACGAACGAGAGTGCGATCATATCTGCGCCGAGCTTTAGAGCCCAGCGAAGGTCGTCCTCGTCTTTCTCGGAAAGTGCTGGAACATTCACAGCAACACCAGGAAGGTTAATTCCCTTGTTGTTTGAAACAGGCCCGGCAACTTCAACCACGGTAGTGACAGTTCGGTCGTCAACTGCGATCGCGCGTAGGCCAACCTTGCCGTCGTCGATTAGAAGTGCGTCCCCTACTTTCACATCACCAGGAAGTCCCTTGAATGTTGTTCCACAAATGTTTACATCGCCTTCAACATCATCGATGGTGATCTTGAAAGTGGCACCCTTTTCGAGCATCACTGGTCCATCTTTGAAGCGAGCTAAACGGATCTTTGGTCCTTGGAGGTCAACGAGTACTGCAACGGCCTTTCCGGTATCTGCAGCTACCTGGCGGACATTCTTATATACCGCTTCGTGAACGTCGTATGAACCATGACTCAGGTTCATACGTGCCACATTTACACCAGCGTCGACAATTCCTTTGATCTGCTCATAGCTTGATGTAGCTGGACCTAGTGTTGCGACGATCTTTGCGCGTCTCATTATTTCCTCTTCATTACTTGATTTGGTATTACTAAATTGAAATTGCTCTGTCGGTAGGGCGAACTGGCTTAGGCAGAACTGTTTCACCGGTAAGCCACTCATCAATCGCTGCTGCAGCTGCTCGACCTTCTGCAATTGCCCAAACAATTAGGCTCTGACCACGACCAGCATCTCCAGCTACGAAAACATCATCAAGGTTAGTCGCCCAGTCGGAATTACGCGCGATGTTCCCACGGTTATCTGACTTAATTGCACTTTGCTCTTGCAAAAACTCATTGTCAGGGCCAGTGAAGCCAAGAGCTAGAAATACCAAGTCTGCAGGCAAGACACGCTCAGTTCCCAGTTTCGGCTGGCGTTTTCCGTCAACAATCTCTGTGTCGGCAACCTTGACACCGGTGAGGCGTCCGTTTTCGCCAACAAATTCAACCGTAGAAGCTAGGTATTTTCGCTCGCCGAACTCCTCGTGTGCACTTGAAACCTCGAACAGTGTTGGGAACGTGGGCCATGGTTGACCCGCGGTTCGCTCTGAAGCCGGTTGCTTTCCGATAGCCAAAGTGGTTACCGACAGTGCGCCTTGCCGTGTTGAAGTGCCGAGACAATCTGCCCCTGTGTCGCCACCGCCAAGGATAATCACGCGTTTACCGGAAGCATCAATCTGGTCAAGAACGGTTGCACCTGCAACAGACCTATTTGCCTGAACAAGGTAATCCATTGCGAAATGAACGCCCTTCAAACCTCTACCAGGAACGCTGAGGTCCCGGGGAAGCGTTGAACCTGTAGCAATGAGCACCGCGTCATAGCGACTTCGAAGTTCTTCCCAGGTGATATCCACACCGATGTTCTGTCCAGTGCGAAAGCGAGTTCCCTCTGCCGTCATTTGCTCGATACGACGGTCAATGTGATGCTTTTC
>CANFJH010000079.1 GCA_947447395.1 Microbacteriaceae bacterium
CGATCCCAGTTACGACCACCAAAGGTTCCACCGAACCAGTGCCCGAAACTCGCATGTTTGCGAGTTTCCTAATTCGATCCCAGTTACGACCACGAAGCAAAAAAATGTCCCGAGGATTAGCTCGGGACATTTTTTAGGCCTTGAGTTTTAGGGATTTTGCTGTGGCGGCCAAACTTGCCTTCGCTGCCTTGGCGTCCTTGTTAAGCTCGGTTCCGTAGGACGGGATCATCTTCTTGAGCTCTTTTTCCCAGGCCTTGAACTCGGTTGGGTAGGCCTTCTTGAGAACCTCAATCATGATGTGGGCACCTGTGGATGCACCAGGAGAGGCCCCTAATAGACCTGCAATGCTGCCATCGGCTGACGAGACCACTTCTGTTCCAAACTGAAGAACTCCGCCCTTCTTGGCATCTTTCTTGATTACCTGTGCGCGTTGTCCGGCTGTAATTAGTTCCCAGTCGGATGGGTTGGCGTTTGGTACGAAGTCTTTAAGAGATTTAAATTTCTTCTTAGAGCTCTTCGTTACTTCTGTAATTAGGTACTTGATGAGTCCTAGATTGCTGACAGCGACTGATAGGTAAGGAATGATATTCGCGAATCGAACCGAAAGCGGGAGGTCGAAGATCGAACCGAATTTAAGGAACTTAAAGTTCAGGCCAGCGTAGGGACCGAATAGGAGGCTAGCCCTGCCATCGACCACTCGAGTGTCTAGGTGAGGTACAGACATTGGGGGAGCGCCCACAGCAGCTTGGCTATAGACCTTGGCTTGGTGCTGGGCCACAACCTTAGGGTTTGTGGTTCTTAGGAAAGCACCTGAGACAGGGAAAGTTCCATAACCCTTGGCTTCTTTGATTCTAGACTTCTGAAGCATCTTCAAAGCCCAACCACCGGCTCCAACGAAAACAAACTTGGCGGTTACTTCACCGGTCTGGTGTTTTATCAACCAACCGTCGTTGGTTTTCTTAAGGTTCTTGACTTCGTTCCCGGTGGTGATCTCAACGCCCACCGACTTGAGGTGATTGATTAGCTGGGTGGTGATTGAGCCGAAATCAACGTCGGTTCCTGATTCGATTCGGGTGGCAGCGATAACCTCACTGTTGTCGCGACCGTCGATTAGTAGCGGCGTCCATTTGGCAATTTGTTTCTGATCTTTTGAAAACTCGATGCCTGCAAAAAGTGGTTGATTCTTGAGCGTCTCAAAGCGACGTTCCAGATAGTCCACATCTTTTTGGCCCTTGACGTAAGTCATATGAGGGGTGGAGTGGATGAATGTTTTTGGGTCGCCGAGAATCTTCTTTTCAACCAGGTAAGACCAAAGCTGCCGGGAAAGCTGGAACTGTTCGTTGATCTGAATTGCCTTGGATGGATCTTCGGCATTCGGCATGTAATTGAGTTCGCATAGTGCAGCGTGACCGGTACCGGCGTTGTTCCATGGGTTTGAGCTCTCAAGGGCAACCTGATCGAGGCGCTCGTAGAGGGCTATTTTCAAGTTTGGGGAAAGCTCTTTGAGCAGAGTGCCTAGCGTGGCACTCATGATGCCTCCACCAATTAATACGACGTCGTAGTTATTTTCTTGGGTCACCACTTCAGTTTAGTTGGTGATGCTTAGGCGGGGATTCCTCCGCCGACCAACATTCCAATACCGTAGGTAACTCCCATGGTGAGAAGCGAGACCAGTACGTTGCGAATAATTGCGCGAAGTGGCTTGGCGCCACCAATCTGTGCTGCAACGAATCCGGTCAAACCTAGGCTAACAATGACGGCCCCGACCGTGAAGGGAATTCTTAGATCTGCCCACGGTGTTGCGGTCGCAGTTAATAGAGGCAAAAGCGAACCAGCGGCAAAGGCCACAAACGATGAAAGTGCCGCTGCGGTTGGGCTGACGTGGTCTTCGTGCGAAATGCCAAGTTCCGCCTCAGCGTGGGCGCGTAGGGCATCTTTCTTTGTAAGTTCCTCGGCTACGTCCTTAGCCAAGGCTGGGCTCATGCCCTTCTGTTCGTAAAACCAAGCTAATTCTCGAAGTTCGGCTTCTGGGTTGTCGCGAAGTTGCTTATGCTCGGTTGCGAGCGCGGCGATTTCGGAGTCTTTCTGCGCACTAACTGAGGTGTACTCGCCGCCGGCCATTGAGATTGAACCTGCGACCAGGGCGGCCACTCCGGCGACAAAAATTGCATCGGGCTTTGCACCGGCTCCGGCGACACCAAAAATCAGGCCTGCTGTAGAGACGATTCCGTCGTTAGCGCCAAGAACTCCAGCGCGAAGCCAATTGAGTTTCTGAGTCATCGAGGACTTTTGAAACTCTTCGGTAGCGATAATTTCGCCTTCGACTGCAAACGCACTTTTATTCTTTTTAGCCATTCCTCAACTAAACATCACCAAAACTCTGTTTGCTACTAAGGCACGCCTAATTACTCACTGGTTAGAATGGTCAAATGAGTGATTTGAAGATAACTGTTGACGGTGTTGCGCGAGAAGTTTCGGGCGATACAACCGGCTTTAAGCTTTTTGAATCACGTTCAATTGTTGCGTTGCGCGTCAATGGCGAATTGAAGGATCTTGCCTATGAAGTCGCTAACGGAGACCACGTCGAAGGTGTTGAACTAACTTCCCAAGACGGCTTGAACATTTTGCGTCACTCGGCCGCTCACGTTTTGGCTCAAGCGGTTCAAAACATCAATCCAGAGGCCAAATTGGGTATCGGACCTCCGATTAAGGACGGCTTCTACTACGACTTCGATGTGGCTGACCCGTTCACTCCGGAAGATCTTCGCAAACTTGAAAAAGAGATGGATCGAATTATCCGGGCCGGCCAACGTTTTGTCAGACGTGTCACCAACGACAACGACGCTCGTGTCGAGCTCGCAAACGAGCCCTACAAGCTTGAACTAATTGGCCTCAAAGGAAACTCTGACGCAGTGGGAGATGGGGCAGCCGAAGTTGGTTCTGGTGACTTAACTATTTATGACAACATCAATCCACAAACCGGTGAAACTGTTTGGAAGGACCTATGTCGGGGGCCACACCTACCTAACACCAGAATGATCGGCAATGCCTATTCGCTAATGAGAACAGCGGCAGCCTATTGGCGTGGAAATGAAGCCAATAAACAGTTGCAGCGTGTGTACGGAACAGCGTGGCCAACCAAAGACGAACTTAAGGCGCACCTTGAACGTCTTGAAGAGGCAGCCAAGCGTGACCATCGCCGAATTGGTGCTGAGTTAGACCTTTTCTCTTTCCCTGAAGAAATTGGATCTGGCTTGGCGGTATTTCATCCAAAGGGTGGAATAATTCGCCGCGTTATGGAGGACTACTCTCGTAAGCGTCACGAGGAAAACGGTTACGACTTCGTTTATTCTCCGCACATTACTAAGTCAAACCTTTTCGAAACTTCCGGTCACCTAGCTTGGTACGCCGACGGAATGTTCCCTCCGATGAAACTTGATGAAGAAATCGACGATGACGGAGTGGTTCGAAAGCAAGGCCAGGACTACTACCTGAAGCCGATGAACTGCCCTTTTCACATCTTGGTTTACAAGAGTCAGTCGCGTTCATACCGAGACCTGCCACTTCGAATGTTTGAATTCGGTACCGTCTATCGCTACGAGAAGAGTGGTGTGGTTCATGGGCTAACCCGCGTTCGCGGACTTACCCAGGACGACGCCCACCTTTTTGTCACTCAAGAAAATATGGAACAAGAACTTACCGATGTAATTGGTTTCGTCTTGGGTCTTCTAAGAGATTACGGTTTGACCGACTTCTATCTTGAGCTCTCCACGCGCGAAGAGGGCAATCCTAAATTTGTTGGTTCCGATGAAATTTGGGAGCGAGCCACTGGCACTCTTTCCCGAGTTGCCGAGGCTACCGGGCTTGAACTGGTTCCAGACCCGGGAGGCGCGGCTTTCTACGGTCCGAAGATTTCTGTTCAAGCTCGTGATGCAATCGGACGCACCTGGCAGATGTCGACCATTCAGCTCGA
>CANFJH010000080.1 GCA_947447395.1 Microbacteriaceae bacterium
ACGCGACTGCCAATTCTGCGGTAACGGTTCCACGTTCGCTCCTAACCGCCAATGGTTAGAGCCTTTGCGACCAAATCGAAAAGTAGTTTTCGAACCTCTTCACTTCTCATGATCACCACCAGCAAGCCTGCAAAACCCACCGCAGCCATTGTGGCAATGGCATATTCTGCGGTTGCCGAGCCCTTTTCGCTTTTTAGATTCCTCATCTTTTCCTTTCTATTGACTCGCAAGCAGCGCAGCGCCAACTGGCACTATGGCAATGAGTACGAATGCTGGTAACACCGTCAACCCGAGTGGCCATAAAACGGCAACTGAGGCCTTTTGTATTTTGATTCGGTCGGTGTTGAACTGTTCCGCCCGCCGTTCATCGGCTCGCTCTTGCACCAAATCCGCGAGCGCAATGCCACTTCCGCCCGCTAGCTCTGGTAATTCGCTTCTATCAATCCCTGACACCAATTCCATGGCAGACGCCAGTGGCAAGCCGGCTTGAAGCGCTATTCCCAGAGCGTCTAATTCAGAGCCTGGATCACCTTCAGTTGGCTTTGATCTAACAAGGATTCGATTGGTCCAGCGGCTTCCAAACCAAAATATGCCGACCCCGAAAATCAAACTCAACCAAACGATTGATGGAGTGAGTAGCACCCTGAAAATGGGGATACCGGCAATTCCAGCACCGATAAAAACCAGGAATGGAAGAGACATAACAAGTCGGCTGCTAGCCTTAGGCCCAGCCATGGCGAGTTCTAATTCTCGAGTCGCTTGGTCTCGTTGGTTGATTACCGATGACAGGCGATCAAGTGTTCCTGCTAAGGGCCCGCCAGCCAATATAGTTACCTCGATTAGGCGCTGGGCCTGCATTGCAGTTGAAGCTGAAAATTGTTTTAGGTCGAGATCTATCCTGTGGCCGGCTCTAATCAATTCGGCATACTGCCTTAGGGTTCTGGCTTCAGTACTCAACTTTGGTCACCAACTTTGATTCGCGAGTTAGCTCGAAACTGGCAATTGAATTTATCTTGATTCCCGAAACCCTTGATCCAAGTGCAATTACCAAGTCGAAGGCGCTGGCCGCTAGGTGTGCGGTTGTAGCTGGTGATAGACCGCCGAGTAACCCGATTCCTATCAATCTGGCCGGCACGTCTTCGGCCCGATTGGCATGAATGGTTGTTGCCGAGCCTCGATGACCGCTATTTAGGGCTTGGAGCATTGGAATCAACTCGAGACCTCGCACCTCACCGACCGCGATACGGTCCGGTTTCATTCGAAGCGACTCCAAAACCAGTCGTTGCAAATCAATCTGCCCAGCGCCGTCGGTATTGGCTTGCCTAGTTTGCAAGGAAACCGCGTTCGGAACAGAAAGTTCAAGTTCGGCCACATCTTCAACGGTGACAATGCGTTCGCTTGGGCACAATTCCATTAGCGCTCGAAGCAATGTTGTCTTTCCGCTTCCCGTCCCACCGCAAATGATGAAATTTCGATTGGATCGCACAATTTCTTGCAGTATCCCCAACCACCGCAATGGTTGATCGAGCAAAACCGACAGTTCCTGCCGCTTGGATTGGTGTTTTCGAATTGAAACATGCACTCGCTCACCAGCTAGCGGCAAAGCAAGATGGTAGCGAAGCGATCCAACCGCAATGTCTGCAAATGGGCTCGAGTAGTCGAGCCTTCGCCTGGCCGATGCCGCCAAATCGATGGCATAGCTCCTTAGTTCTTCCGCCGAGGTGAAAGGGCACGCCAACTGCGTCCAGGTTCCCTCGATGTTGGCAAAAGTAGCCAGGTGGCCATTGAAAACCAGGTCGCTCAGACCGGGCAACGCCAGCAGTTCATCCACTCGAGTTTGCATCACAAAAAGAGAATGGCAGAGTGCCCGGAGGCTTGGTCTGGGGCCAGAAAAACTGTGGAAAAGTCACGTTAAAGTTAGGGGGCGGCAGGCTCTGGGGGAGGGCCTGCCGCCGGCGATACCTGATTGGGGGGAACCGGTATCGCGGTCGCTACAAGAGCGACATTTATTACATTACAACGATGTTCCCTAACAATGTGGTGTTTTTGGGCAAATTCCCAGCCTTAATCTGGCAGTATGGCGACTAGCGACAAACGATGGTGTTTGTCACTTTTTATACATGGAGAACGACAACGATGTCTGACAACAAAACATTTGCACCATCCAGCGAATTCAAGGCTCAGGCAGTAGCCGGACCAGAACTTTATACTCAGGCAAAAGCAGACCGGCTAGGCTTCTGGGCCGAACAGGCCAAAGCCCTGCACTGGGAAAAACCATTTACCGAAATCTTGAACTGGTCGCACGCTCCGGTGGCTCGCTGGTTCGACGACGGCGAGCTGAACGTTGCATATAACTGCCTTGACCGCCATGTCGAGGCGGGTCGCGGCGACCGTGTTGCACTCTATTTCGAAGGTGAACCAGGCGATCGCCGAGAGATCACATATGCCGAACTAACCGCAGAGGTCAAGAAGGCAGCCAACGTTTTGATCAGCCTTGGAGTTGTGAAGGGCGACCGCGTTGCCATCTATCTACCGATGATCCCTGAGGCTGTAATCACAATGCTTGCCGTTGCCCGCCTCGGTGCAATTCACTCGGTGGTTTTCGGTGGTTTCTCATCGGATGCACTTGCCACAAGAATCAACGACGCCGACGTCCGTGTTGTAGTGACCGCAGATGGCGGATTCCGCAAGGGCAAGGCTTCTCCGCTCAAGCCAGCCGTGGATGAAGCATTGGCAGACAACAATTGCCCAACCGTGGAACAGGTTTTGGTAGTCAAGCGCACCGGCGACGATGTTGCTTGGGGCGAAAAGGATCACTGGTGGCACGAGGAAATGGCGAAGGCCGAACCCGAGCACGTGGCACAGGCATTTCCTTCCGAGCAGGAGCTATTTATTCTTTACACCTCGGGAACGACTGGTGCACCCAAGGGCATTTTGCACACCTCTGGCGGCTACCTAACTCAGGCTGCCTACACCCACAAGAACATCTTCGACCTTCACCCTGAATCTGATGTTTACTGGTGCACGGCAGACATCGGGTGGATCACCGGTCACTCCTATGTGGTCTACGGCCCTCTCGCCAATGGTGCGTCACAGGTAATTTTCGAAGGCACCCCAGACGCACCTCATCCTGGTCGCTGGTGGGAGATCATCGAACGTTACAAGGTTTCGATTTTCTACACCGCACCGACCGCGATTCGCTCGTTCATGAAACTAGGACGAGAGATCCCGGACAAGTTCGACCTTTCCAGCCTTCGCGTGCTGGGCTCGGTGGGTGAACCGATCAACCCAGAAGCCTGGCTTTGGTACCGCGACGTTATCGGTGGCGGAAAGTGCCCAATCGTTGACACCTGGTGGCAGACCGAAACCGGTGCGATCATGGTCTCCCCTCTGCCTGGCGTTACCTCGCTGAAGCCTGGCTCGGCTCAAACTCCGGTTCCTGGTGTTGAAATCAAGATTGTGAACGATCAGGGCGTAGAAGTTCCAACAGGTGAAGCCGGTCTACTCACAATCACCGAGCCTTGGCCATCGATGCTTCGCGGAATTTGGCGCAACCCAGGCCGTTTCCACGAGGCTTACTGGTCACACTTCGAGGGCCAGTACTTTGCGGGCGATGGCGCCAAATGGGATGAGGATGGCGACCTTTGGTTGCTAGGACGAGTGGACGACGTGATGAACGTGTCCGGTCACAGACTTTCCACGGCTGAAATCGAATCGTCGCTTGTTGGTCACCCTTGGGTTGCCGAGGCTGCCGTGGTTGGAGCCAAAGACGAAATCACCGGCCAGGCCGTGGTTGCATTCGTCATTTTGCGCCTAGATCAGGTTGAGGAAGCTGGCGCCGCCGAGAACATTTCGAAGATTCTGCGCGACCACGTGGCTCACGACATTGGCCCAATTGCCAAG
>CANFJH010000081.1 GCA_947447395.1 Microbacteriaceae bacterium
ACCCTGGTTTTGAACCCAGCGCCTGGTAGCGAGATCGTCACCGCCGAAATTTTTGGCCCAGTGCTCTGCATGCAGACCTTCGCCTCAGGCGAAGAGGCAGTTCGCATGGCAAACGACACCGAATTCGGCTTGGCTGCCACCGTGGTTACCGGAAGCCGCGAAAAGGCTGAGCGCGTCACCGCAGATTTGGTAGCTGGAACCATTTGGGTCAACTGCTTCTTCGTGCGCGACCTTCGAGCACCATTCGGTGGCTCAAAGAAGAGCGGCATCGGCCGCGAAGGTGGCGTGTGGTCATTCGATTTCTACGCAGATGTAAAGAACACCGTGTTTTCTCCAAACGGATGGAAGGAATAAAAATGGGTGAAGTAGTAGGTGCAGCACTCTTGGCACACGTGCCAACAATCATGTTGCCTGAGGCGGTTCGCAAGGACCTAAATGGCGGAGAAGAGATCAGTCTCGTACCGGGATTGAAGCAGCTTCGCAAAGACGTTTTCGAGACTCTCGATTACGACACCGTCGTCGTCCTAGATAGCCACTGGGCCACCACCGTGGAATTCGTAATCACCTCAGCCGCCGAGCGCTCTGGTCTATTCACCTCGGAGGAACTACCTCGAGGCATGACTCAGATTCCTTACGCAATCAAGGGAGACCCTGAACTTGCGAAGTCTCTAAGCAAGTACGACGAAAAGAACGGAACCTGGGTCACCCCGATTTCCGACCCACATCTACCTATCTTCTATGCAACCGTGAACCTTTGGCACTACCTAGGACGCGGCCTAGACGACAAGGCTTGGATCTCAATGTCGGTTTGCCAGACCGGAACGGCAGAAGACTTCATTCGCGCCGGCCGAGCACTTGGCGAAGCCATTCGAGATTCAGACCGCAAGGTTTTGCTAGTTGCCTCTGGCGCGCTTTCGCACACCTTCTGGCCGCTACGCGAGCTACGCAAGCACGAAGCTTCAGACCCGAAGCACATCTTCTCGCCAGAAGCCTACGAGTATGACAAGAAGGTCATGAAGTGGCTTGAAGCTGGAGACCACGCTGCGGTCCTAGAAGACTTCCCAAACTTCAAGAAGTTCAAGCCAGAAGCCGGCTTCTTCCACTACCTAGCCATGGCCGGTGCCGTTGGCGAAGAAAACTGGAAGTCGAAGGGCGAGATGTACGGCGAATACGAGAACTCGATCGGTACCGGTCAGGTTCACTACTGGTTCCCTGCTGGGGATGGCGGTTTCCCAAAGCCTAAGGACGTGACACTTTCCCGTGACTGAATTTAGAAGAATCCTGCTCGACGGTTACCCAATTCAGGTTGAGCGAGTTGGCGAAGAGCTAGTTGCCCCGGACGGTCGCAAGATTGCGATCAAGGACGCCGTGCACCTAGCGCCCAGCGAACCAACCAAGATTGTTGCCGTTCACCTGAACTACGACAGCCGCACCAAAGAGTTCATGACCAAGTTGCCGGCAGCACCAACCTACTTCCTGAAGCCAACCACCGCACTAAACAGCCACAATGCTGCGGTAGTTCGCCCAGAGGGTTGCAAGTGGCTGAACTACGAGGGTGAAATCGTGATCATCATCGGCAAGACCTGCCGCAACATTTCCCCCGAGGAAGCTGGCGACTACATTGCTGGTTACTCAGTTGGCAACGACTTCGGTCTACACGATTTCCGCGACACCGACGCCGGTTCAATGCTTCGCGTTAAGGGATCCGACACTCTCGCACCGGTTGGTCCTGGCATGGTTACCGACTGGGACTTCCGCAACAAGCGCATTCAAACCATCGTGAATGGCAAGGTCGTCCAGGACGACAACACGTCGAACATGGAATGGGACATGCACTACCTGGTTGCCGACATTGCTCGCACAATCACCCTGCTTCCAGGCGACATGCTCTACTCAGGAACTCCAGCCAACTCCCGCCCAGTTTTCCCTGGCGACGTGGTTGAGGTTGAAGTTGAAGGGCTTGGCAGACTCACCAACCACATCGTTGTTGGGCCAACCGCAATTCGCGAAGACGTTGGTGCGCAGCCAACCGAAAGCGAAGAAGTGATTTCCACCGCACTTGGCGGCGACTGGGAATTCCGCGGAATTCGCACCCCATCCAAAGACCTATACCCATCAACCGTAGAGGAAAAGTAATGATCAAGATCAACGTTGATATGACCAAGTGCCAGCACTACGGCATGTGCGTTTTCGAAGCACCGAACGTGTTCAAGCTGAACACCGACGACAAGCTCGAATACACCGCGACTGCCGAAGACAGCGAGCAGGGCAACGTGGAAGCTGCGATTGACGTTTGCCCAATGCAGGCAATCTTCATCGTCGACTAATTTCATGACCAAGCCGGTAGTTATCGTTGGCGCCTCGATGGGTGGCCTTCGCGCGGCCGAATCGCTGCGGCGTTTCGGTTATACCGGTGCAATCACGGTGATCGGCGACGAGAACTGGGCGCCATACAACCGTCCTCCGCTTTCCAAAGAGGTGCTAGCCGGAGACGTGGTTAGCCACGAAACTGTAGCCTTCCCGCAGCGCGCTGCCACGGCAGACGTTGGCTGGGTGCTCGGTCATCGCGTTGACAAGGCCGACCTAGCTCATAACAGCGTCACCACCGAAGACGGCGAAGTCTTCGAATATTCGCACCTGATTATTGCAACCGGATTACGTCCGAAGCGACAGGTTTACCCGAACAACATTCACGCTGGTCGGCACATTATTCGAACCCTGGACGACGCCATGGGACTACGCGAAGCGCTAAAACCCGGCGCCCGTGTGGTGGTTTTAGGCGCCGGATTCATCGGGTGTGAAACCGCGGCAACCGCACGCAAACTTGGCTGCGAAGTTACCATTGTGGCTCCAGGAACCGTGCCAATGCTAAGGCCGCTCGGAACCGAATTGGCTCACGAACTTCAGCGCAGGCAAGAAGCCGAAGGTGTGCGATTTCTCATGAAACGATCGGTGGCCGATCTGGTTGGAGAGTCTCACATAACGGCCGTTACGCTCGACGACGGAACCGAACTTCCGTGCGACGTCTTCATCGAAGCAATTGGCAGTCTTCCAAACACCGAGTGGCTCGAGGGTAACGACCTCGACATTTCAGATGGCCTTCTTTGTGATCACAACCTGCGAGGCGTAAAAGTTTCCGGTGGTAGCTGGAACAACGTTTGGGGCGTTGGCGATGTGGTTCGATTCCCGAACCCAGTTTTCGATGACACCCCGAGACGCGTCGAGCACTGGAACATTCCAAGCGAATGCGCAAAGTATGTTGGCAATGCAATTGCAACCGATTCGACAGCCGCACCGTTCCGCCCAATTCCATCATTCTGGTCGGATCAATTCGAAGTTCACATTTTGGCTTTCGGTTTGCTGGCGTTGGCAGACAGAAACAAACTCGTTGAAGGAACCATCGACGGGGATTGCGTGTTTGAGTATTACCGAGGCGACAAACTGGTTGGAGCAGCCGGAATCGGTCTGCGTTCGGTAGTCCAGGGTTACCGCAAGAATTTTGAGAGTTAGAGAGGAACCCATGTCATCATTTTTTGATCTCGACATTTCTTTTGAAGGCGACGACGAGGTGCCAGATGCATCAAAGTTGCCTGCCGAAAAACTGAAGGCAGCCATCGACACTCTTCCCGATGCACTTAGAGAAGTGGCGATGGGTGTTCTATACGAGAAGCGAACCATGAGTGACGTTTCACAAGACCTCGGCATTCGCCAGAGCGAATTGGTAACCAGGCTCCACCGTGCACAGTTGGCAATTGGAATGCACCTGATGAGCCAAGGACGCCCAGGCCACTAATGACCATCAAACTCAAAAACTTCATCGACGGCGAATACCGCGAACCGATTGCCGCCGAGGCAATGGACA
>CANFJH010000082.1 GCA_947447395.1 Microbacteriaceae bacterium
GCACTATTCGCGGTGGTGGATATCGTTTTGATTCTCACCCAGATGTGCACGTTGAGGATTACCAGATCTAGGCTGGTTGGGTGTCCTCTCCTTCAAACCTGGTAGCAGCCTGCAAAGAGCTCTCCGAGCGCGTGCTCGAGCTGGTTGATCAGGGCGTTTCTACGCCAATCATTTTGATCGATGGGCGGGCCGGTTCCGGGAAAAGCACTTTAGCTGCGCTGCTTCAAAACCAGCTTTTCAAGCACGGCGAATCGCTTCCTCGCCTCATTCACATGGACGATCTCTACGAAGGCTGGGACGGCCTGCAGGCCGGTGTCGATTATTTGCAGCGACTAATTTTGAACCCGATCCTTGCTCATCGCAAGGCCAGTTGGCAGGAGTTCGATTGGTCGATTGGCGAGCGCAGTCGTTGGCGAGAATTCGATGGCGGCACGCCGCTAATCATCGAGGGATGCGGCAGTATCTCTCGTTTAGCCGCGTCAGCGGCTTCTCTTAAAATTTGGGTTGACTCAGACGAGTCGGTTCGATTTCAGCGTTGGTTGGAGCGCGAGGGCTCAGATCAGTTCTTTGGTCGTTGGGCTGCTCAGGAGGTTGAGTTTTACGCCCGCGAGCGCTCCACCGAGCTTGCCGACTACACCGTTACTAACTAGCCTTACGGTTTTTTAGCCAGACTCTTGCTCCGGCAATGATTGATGCCAACACGAAAAATGCCGCAATTGCATAGGAAACGTTTTTCACAGCTGGGTTACTTGCCGCGAAGTAGCCGGTGACAGTGAGGCCAACACCCCAGGTAACGGTTCCAACCAGGTTGGCGCTGAAGAATTTGTAGTAGTTCATTTTGGCAATACCCGCAATTGGAGGAACAAAGACTCTGGCCCAAGGCATGAATCGGCTTACGACGACTGCCCACCAACCCCAGGCGGTGTAAAACTTTTCGCTTTTGGCGATGGCGTTTTCGAGCCATTTACCTTTGCGGCGTTCGAGGTATGGCCGTCCGAAGTGGCGTCCTAGTGTGTAGCCAACCTGGTCTCCCAGCCAACCAGCTAGTCCGACACCAATTGCCATGGCCCAAATGTTTATTCCGGAGCCGCTGCCGGCAGCCACCAAACCGGCTGCGAAAACTAGCGAATCACCGGTGATGAATGGCACGAATGCTCCCACAAATAACCCGGTTCCCGCAAACACGAGACCCCAGACGACCAGATAGAACAGCCAAGGGCCCAACTGTGGAGCCCATGCCTGGATCTGGTCGCTGATGGTCGCGTGAATGAAGTGCATTAGTTAAGGCCGTGAAGCACGATCTCTTCTAGCGAGAGGCGGGTGCGTGGTGCAATCTCGCGCTCGTGAGCTGGGCCAGGCAAGCTTTCTGGGTCGGTTGCCTTGCCTAGGACGATGGCCGCAACCGAGTTGCGTCCTTCTTCTAGTCCGAGCAACTTGGAAACCACAGCGTGGTCGTAGCCGCTGATTGGGTGGCTAGCTAGACCTAGTGCCTGTGCTTCCAACATCATGTTCTGTGCGGATAGGCCGGCGTCGAACATGGCGATTGCGTAAGGGTTGCCATCCTGGGTAAGACTTGGCACCGAAATGAAGATGATCTTCGAAGCGTTTGGAACCCAGGCGGCGTTAAAACCAGCCATAGCTTCGGCAACAATCTGAGTGTGTAGCTCTTCGCCGCGAGTAACAACCGAGAAGCGCCATGGCTGTAGGTTGTTGGCAGATGGTGCCCAACGGCCAGCTTCTAGAACGGCGATTAGGTCGTTGTGGGAAACCTCGTAGGTTGTGTCGTAAGCACGTGGGCTCCAACGTTCGGCGATTTCAGATAATAGGGGAACTTGGGTTTCTGCGGTCTTTTTCATAATCTCTCTAAACAATCGAAACAACCTTTCTATTCTACTTTTTGCCAAATTGGTTGTTGCAGGTTTTGGGTAGGCTTGGGGAATGTCTCGTAAAGGTTTCCTTCTCTTCCTTGCCACCGGTTTGGCTTGGGGTCTGCCTTACTTTTTCATCCGAATTGCGGCGGCCGAGTTTTCTGCCCCGATGATCGTCTTTTCGCGCACGCTCGTTGGCGCGGCCGTGCTCATTCCACTGGCAATCAAGCGCGGCGTGATCAAGGAGACCCTGAAGGCTTGGCCCTATGTCTTGACTTTTGCCGTCCTTGAAATGATGGGGCCTTGGTGGTTACTAAGCACAGCCGAAGGTGGCCACCCGTCGCACATCAACAGCGGTTTGGCCGGGCTACTTATTGCCACCGTTCCATTTTTCGGGGTGTTCATCAGCTATTTCTACATTGGCGATAAAAGCGTTATTCACCCTAAGACTTTGCTTGGCCTTGCAGTGGGGTTCATTGGTTTGATCTTGCTAGTTGGCATCGACTCGATTACCGGAGCCGTTGACCCAATCTGGGTTGGCGCGGTTATTTTGGCAGCGCTTGGTTACGCAATTGCTCCGGCTATAGTTTCGAAGAAGATCCCAAAGGTTCCAAGCGAAGGTGTGATTTCGGTGTCGATGGCTCTCGTGGCCGCGGTCTACGCCATCCCTGCTCTTTTACACCCCCTTGCAAACCAGAACGCTGTGCCAAAGGCCGACGGTTGGATTTCGCTGGCCGTGCTCGGTGTGGTTTGTTCGGCGATTGCCTTCGCGCTGTTTTTCGAACTTATTCGCGAGATCGGCTCGATGCGTGCAAGCACTATTACCTACATGAATACTGTGATTGCGATCGTGCTCGGAGTTACTTTCCTTGCAGAGCCACTCACTCCAGGAATGATGATTGGAATACCGCTGGTAATTCTCGGCTCGTTTTACGCCACTCGGAAGCACTAAAAGCGATTCATGTTCGCTCCGGCGAACTTGTGGGTAACTTAATCTCCTAAAGTGCTTAGCCTTAAAACGTGAGTCAATTTAATCGAAAAGTTTTGGTCGTCGAAGATGATGCCCTGCTTCGCTCGCTTATCGCATCTAACCTAGTTGCCGATGGTTTCGTAGTGGAAACTACCGACAGCGCAGCCGGAGCTCGAAAGATTGCAGCAGATTTCGACCCAGACGTTGCCCTGCTAGATATTGAACTCGGCAACGGACCAACCGGTATTGATCTGGCCCTGGTGCTTCGAAAGCAAATGCCAGAAATCGCGCTGGTTTTTCTAACTCACATTCCTGAGCCACGTGTCGTTGGTGTCGACAATCGCAAGATTCCTAAAAATGCCGCCTACCTTTCGAAAGATCGAATTACCGACCCGAAGATGTTGAGTTTGGCAATCGATGCTGCCTTACGCGGGCGCGCCGGCCGAGAGTTCCGCGACGACAAACGTGACTACCCGCTTGCAGAACTAAGCCGCTCACAGCTTGCTGTGCTACAGATGGTTGCTCTCGGCATGTCCAATGGTGAAATCGCCGCGGAGCGAGAAACCACGGTACGAGCGGTGGAAAACCTAGTCAAGCGTGCCTTCCAGGCTGCCGGGATAGACACCGAAGCAGGCGGAAACCCGCGCGTAAATGCTGCGCGCGAGTACATTCGCATCGCCGGTCTGCCTCACGGCAAATAATTTCTACTTAAAGAGAACCTTCGCACCAGCATCGGTTGGGATTAGCTCCACCCAGGTGTTGCCTGCTGCCATGGTGATTTTCTTGCCCGAAGTGTCGGTGAAAACCTGTGGCGAAACTCGATCGGCTTTAGACCAGTTGATGTCAATTACCTTTCCGGCGTGAACGTAGTAACCCTTGCCGCTGCCGTTCACTACTGTCCTTGGCACGTTTCCGTAAATTGGGTCAGGTTCGCTTCGGTCAATGTTCACGTAAATCAAAATTACGTTTACCGCGGTTTCCGCTTTTTGGTTTCCGGC
>CANFJH010000083.1 GCA_947447395.1 Microbacteriaceae bacterium
ACAATCGAAAGCAGGTTGTCGTAAAGGTCAAGCTGCTTGGCTGCCTCATAAAGCGGGTAGATAAGCGCTTCCTGAGGAATGGTGAAGGCCACCATGAAGATTCCAAGAATCCAGCTGCGACCCTTGATCTTTCCAATACCGATTGCATAAGCGGTTAAGAAGCCCAAGGTTACGGTGATTAATGCCGAGCCAATGCTGGTCCAGGTTGAGTTCCAAAAAACCAGTGGGAACTTCGACTCGTTCCAGAAGTCGATGATGTGCTGGAAGGTGATGTGGGCAGGAAAAGCCAACGGGCCCTGAGCAATGAAGTCTTCAGGAGTCTTTAGCGCGTTCGCCAGAGCCATCCAGAACGGGGCGAGCCAAGCAATAACTGCGGCTGCAAGAAAGGCAAAGGTTAGCCAAGAAATAAAGCTGCGAGGTTTTAGCGCGCTGGTTTTGATTTTCTTTGGGGCTTTTTCTGCAACGTTGGTGCTCATCGCTGTGCCTCCTTGTTCTGCTGTCTAGTTTGAACCTGAAGAATAATGATCGAAAGAATGGTTAGCAATAGCGCCAAGATGGTTGCAACCGCGGCACCGTAACCAACCTTGTGAGTGGTGAAGAAGTGGAAGTACGAGAAGTACGCTGGCACCTGAGTTGAGGTACCTGGACCACCGTTGGTCATAACGTAAACCGGTGAGAACACCTTCAACGCTGCAACCATGGTAGTTAGTAGAACCACACCAATTTCTGGCGCTAGCTGAGGAATGATGATGATGCGGAAACGCTGGAACCAAGTTGCACCGTCAAGTTGAGCAGCCTCGGTTAGCGATGGGTCTAGTCGAGATAGTCCCGACATAAAGATCACGATGGTGTAACCGATTTGGATCCAAACCATGATTACCGATAGCGACCAGATTGCAACGTTTCCATCGCCAAGCCAGTTCAAAGCTAGGTTGCCTAGGTGAACTCCCTTTAGGAAGTTTGTAAGCACACCGTTTGCTGGGTCTAGAACCCAAACCCAGATGATACCGGTGATAGTTAGAGGCACAACCTGAGGAAGGTAGAAGCTTGCTCGCATGACCGCTGCGGTTCCGGCGCCAAATCTAGGAGCAATGTAATCGAAAAGCATCGATGCCACGAAGACACCGAGGAAAGTTGGGATGATCGACATTGCTGCGATGAACAGGAATGCGTGCTGGAATGACTGCCAGAAGACATCGTCGTGCCATAGGTCAATGTAGTTTTTGAAACCGATCCATTCGGCAGGTCCGACACCGATCCATTTGGTAAAGCTGTAGTAGATGTTGGCGAAGAAAGCACCAACGATGACCACTACGAAGGCTAGTAAGCCTGGGATAGCAAATAAGTAATACTGCCCTTTTCCGCGTTCAATAGAAGAAACGCGTCCTTTGGAAGCCTTGGCTTTAGGGACCTTGTTTTTTACGCCTTTGGTGGCGTCGGCAGCTGACATTTGCTGTCTCCTGACCTTGTAGAGAGTTTTTGTAATTCTTAGATTAGATGAAAGCCGGTGCGGTGGGAAATCCAACCGCACCGGCATTCATTGCTGAACTAATTCAGACTAGGCAGCTGGCTTGTTCTTGTCGTAGAAGTCCTTGATGGTCTTCACGTAAGCAGCAGCGTTTCCGTCGCCAACCAACTTGGTTCCGGCAGCTAGCTGTACATCGTAGTAACCGGCTACTGGCCAGTCAGGGTACATTGCTAGGCCGTCAGCCTTTACGATTGCGTCGAATACCGAGTAGCTCTTTACAGTTACAGGGTTGGTTAGAGCAGCCTGGTCAGCTAGTAGTGGAAGACCACCAGCGTTTCCAAGTTCGTTCTGGTACTTGGTTGATAGAACCAAGTTGATGAACTCTGCAGCTAGATCCTTGTTCTTCGAACGGGTTGGGATAACCAATAGGTTTCCGGCAGAACCGACCGATAGGTTACCTGGGTTCTGGAACTTGCCCCAGTTGAACTTAGCCTTTGAGGCTACGTCCTGGTCAAGCCAGGTACCAGCAAGGATAAGTGGGTACTTTCCAGCTTCGAATGCAGCGTTAGCAGCATCAGCCTTGATTCCCGAAGCGTTCTTCTCGAAGTAGCCCTTCGACTTCCATTCGGCAATCTTGTTAGCTGCGTACTCCCACTTGGTCCAGTCAACCGCACCGTCGAAGTGCTGGAAGTTCTTGACCCACTGCTGGTCAGCCTGAGAAACAGCTAGAGCATAAGCCATGTGAACGTTCTGGTAGTCTCCACCGCCGAAGCCCTGGATTAGACCGTGTGACTTTAGAGCTGCTAGAAGAGTGTCTAGTTCTGCAGGAGTCTTTGGAACGGTTAGACCGTACTTGTCAAAGGTGTCCTTGTTGTAGAACCATGAAACGTACTCACCGTAGCTTGGGATACCGTAAAGGTTTCCCGAACCCATTAGGCCCTTTGCGTACTGACCGTAAACAAGTGCTGAGCTAGGCAGCGACTTGGTCCAGCCGTACTTGTCGGCGTAAGGAGCTAGGTCGGTTAGTAGACCGGCCTGCGAAGCGGTTCCAGCGGTAGCGTTACCCTTGTTCCACTCAGCTAGGTCTGGGGCCTTGTTCGAGTCAAGGATGGCGTTACCAGCCTTCTGAATCTGGTCCCAAGTCTTTAGCTCGAACTTGATCTTTACGTCTGGGTGGTTCTTCTGGAGCTCTTTAAGAGCGTCTGCCCAGGTAGAAGCCATAGCGGTACCCTTTTCGTACCACCAGACAGTGAAGGTGTTCGATCCAGCTGGTGCACAACCAGCTAGCGAACCCATGGCAAGCGCAGCAGCTACAGCAGTAGCGGCAACACGTGCACCGGTCTTCTTGTTGAACTTCATTTAGATTGCCTTTCTTGCGGCGATTACTCGCCCTTGATTGGAAATCTAAGTGAGACGTACTCACTTAGACAAGGTCAATGTTATGAGAACCCAATCTTTGTTTGCTGTCAAAGTATTGGGAATGTAACCAAAACGTAACTCAACAAACTCGTATGTTTTAGCCTTTCGGCTGATTGGTTTTGCCGGTCATTATCCGATGGTTCGACCGCCGTTGACATGGATGGTTTCCCCAGTAATAAAGCCTGCTTCGCGACTGGCAAGAAATACCGCCGCCCAACCGATATCCTCCGGATTTCCCATTCGACCGACTGGCACACTAGCCAAATAGTTCTCAAAAACCTCGTTTGGCAAATGTTTGTGACGTTCAACCGGAACAAAGCCAGGGGCAACCGCATTTACCGTGATTCCACTTCCAGCAACCTCGGTGCTCAGACTTCTGGTGAAGCCAATCTGGCCACCCTTGGCCGCGGTGTAGGCGGTTGACCAGTTAGCACCTTCGGCAAAAACCTCGCTGGCAATGTTGATGATTCGCCCAAAACTATTTGACTTCATTGCCGGTAGCGCCCGGGATGACAGTAAATAAGGGCTTTTAATGAAGAAGTCCACCATCGATTGAAAGTAATCCCAGTTGAGCTTTTCAATTGGTTCGCTGATCTGCTTTCCGGTGGCATTTGCAACCACGGTGTCAACGTAGCCAAATTCCGATTCAGCCCGGTCAAAAATACTAGCGACGACGAGTTCCGAGGTAATGTCTCCGGCAACCGCTAGAACTGAGGCGCCTTCTGATTTCAGCTCAGCTTCAACTTCAGACAGGACCTTCTCATTTATGTCATTGATTACGACCTGTGAACCGGCAG
>CANFJH010000084.1 GCA_947447395.1 Microbacteriaceae bacterium
GCGGCCAAAATGGCTGCCTCAATGATTTCAACGAGTTCGCTAAATGCGATCCCGCGGTCGCTCTCGATGGTTTTCAAGACTTTCAGGTCGATGTCCATCGGTGCCTCCTAGGCGTGTTCTTTAGAGTTGTAGTGATACTAAGTTTAGCGGCACAGTGCGACGCTCGCCGCTACGGCGATCCCAGAAGTCAACTTCGTTGTTTGCAATGCCTCGGCCACAGATGATCACGTACGGAACACCGATGAGCTCGGCATCGCCAAACTTCACACCAGGGCTCACTTTCGGACGGTCGTCCAAGATCACGGTCTTGCCTTCAGCCTCGAATTCGTAAGCGATTCGCTCAGCAGCTGCGTAGTTTTCTTCTTCCTTGCCAGCTGCCACGATGTAAACATCGGCCGGTGAAACCGCTTCAGGCCAAATAAGACCCTTTTCGTCGTGGTTGGCCTCTGCCAAAACAGCGACGAGGCGAGTGATACCGATTCCGTAGGAACCCATGGTCACGGTGATCAACTTTCCATTTTCGTCTAGAACCTTTAGGTCCAGTGCCTCGGCATACTTACGACCAAGTTGGAACACGTGACCAATTTCGATTCCGCGAGCAAGTTCCAATGGGCCAGAACCGTCTGGCGATGGGTCTCCGGCACGCACCTCTGCGATGTCTTTAATGCCATCGGCTTCAAAGTCTCGGCCGTAAACGAAGTTGAATACGTGTTTGCCTTCGACATTGGCACCGGTAACCCAAGAGGTTCCAGTAATTACGCGTGGGTCAACAAAGTACTTGATTCCTACGAAGCCATCCGCCTTAGGACCGATGTACCCCTTCACTAGCTCTGGGTATTTCTTGAAGTCTTCCTCGGTGGCTGCCTCAACCTCGTTTGGTGAGAATGCAGCCTCAGCACGCTTGGTGTCAACTTCACGATCACCGGGAATTCCAACCATGACGAGCGAGCGCTTGCCCTCTGGCGAGACCAAAGCTAGGACGACATTCTTCAGTGTGTCCGCCGCAGTGATTCCAGCAGCTTCAACCAATGACGCAATGGTCGAAGAGTTTGGAGTGTCGCGAACTTCGGCTGCCGGCAAGCCTTCGATTGACCTGGCTTCTGGAGCGGGAGTTTTGACTGCTTCAACGTTGGCAGCGTAGCCACCAGGCGAACGAACAAAGGTATCTTCACCGATTGGGCTCGGGCTCAAAAACTCTTCAGAGGCTGAGCCACCCATTGCTCCGGCGTCAGCCTTTACGATGACATATTCCACTCCAAGGCGCTGGAAAATGCGCTCGTAGGCATCGCGCTGGGCCTGATACGACTTTTCCAAACCAGCGTCATCGATGTCGAATGAATATGCATCCTTCATAACAAACTCGCGACCGCGAAGGAGGCCTCCGCGAGCGCGGGCCTCGTCACGGTACTTGTTTTGAATTTGGTAAAGGCAAACCGGTAAGTCTTTGTAACTCGAGTAAAGGTCCTTCACCAAAAGGGTGAACATCTCTTCGTGAGTTGGAGCAAGAAGATAATCGTTCTTACGTCGGTCTTGGAGGCGGAATAGGTTATCGCCATACTCGGTCCAGCGGCCGGTCACTTCATAGGCATCACGAGGAAGTAGTGCTGGGAAGAACACTTCTTGAGCTCCGGCAGCGGCCATCTCTTCGCGAACAATCTTTTCGATCTTCGCTTTCACCGCAAGACCAAGCGGAAGCCAGGTGTAGATACCTGCGGCAGCACGGCGAATGTAGCCCGCACGAAGTAGAAGTTTGTGGCTCTCTACCTCAGCATCGGCTGGATCTTCGCGCAAAGTGCGCAGGAACAGGCTGGAAAGTCTGATAGGCATAAGCCAACTTTACTTCTTAGCCACCACAACTTGTGGTGAACCAACCAACGTCTGATCCATTTCGGCGGCCAAGCGGTTGGCTTCCTCAATTAGTGTTGCCACGATTTCGCTTTCAGGAACGGTCTTAATGACCTCTCCCTTTACAAAAATCTGACCCTTGCCATTACCCGATGCCACACCTAGATCTGCCTCACGAGCTTCACCAGGACCGTTTACTACACAACCCATAACTGCAACTCGAAGCGGAACCGTTAGGTGCTCCAGGCCAGCCGTAACGTCGTTGGCAAGAGTGTAAACATCCACCTGAGCACGACCACAGCTAGGACAAGAGACAATCTCGAGCTTGCGAGGACGAAGGTTTAGAGATTCAAGGATCTGAGAACCGACCTTGATTTCTTCAACCGGTGGAGCGGAAAGTGAAACTCGAATGGTGTCACCAATTCCCTGCGAAAGTAGTGCGCCAAAGGCAACCGAAGACTTTATTGTTCCCTGGAATGCCGGACCTGCTTCGGTAACACCGAGGTGAAGTGGCCAATCCCCGCGCTCGGCAAGAAGCTGGTAGGCCTTTACCATCACAACCGGGTCATTGTGCTTCACAGAAATCTTGAAGTCGTGGAAGTCGTGCTCTTCGAAGAGAGACGCTTCCCAGACAGCCGATTCAACCAGAGCCTCGGGAGTTGCTTTGCCATACTTCTGCAACAAACGTGGATCCAACGAACCGGCGTTCACACCGATACGAATTGAAACACCGGCATCTTTGGCAGCCTTGGCAATAGCGCCAACCTGGTCATCAAACTGACGGATGTTGCCTGGGTTGACACGAACCGCACCACAACCGGCATCGATGGCTTGGAAAACATACTTCGGCTGGAAGTGAATATCTGCAATAACCGGAATCTGCGATTTCTTCGCGATTAGGTGAAGTCGGTCAGCATCATCTTGAGAAGGAACGGCTACGCGAACAATATCGCAACCGGACGCAGTCAGTTCAGCAATCTGCTGCAGGGTAGCGTTCACATCGGTGGTAGGTGTTGTGCACATCGACTGGACCGATACCGGGGCATCACCACCAACGGCAACCTTGCCAACCATGATCTTTCGGCTCTTGCGACGTGGCGCGAGAACTGGTGGTGGAGTCTGAATTGAACCTAAATTGACTGCAGGCATGTCTCTAGCATAACCGCGAGCACTAAAGCTTGACCGGGTTCACGAGGTCAACCACAATCATGAGCACACCGGCAACCAGCAACAACAAGAACATAAACTGCGCTATTGGGGCCATTAGTGCCGTGTCGATTCGACCCGGGTCTTTACGCCCAAACAGGCGATATAGGCCACGTTTCAAATATTCGTAAATTCCACCGGCAACGTGCCCGCCATCAAGCGGTGGCAGCGGAATCATGTTGAAGGCAAAGAGTGCGAGGTTCAGCGAACCAATCAACATGAGGTTTGAGTAAATCTTGTCGAGAGGATCGGCAGCGGAGGAAGAAACCTGACCGGCGACCTGACCGATTCCAACTACGGAAATGGCCGAGTTGCCGCCACGTTTTTCACCAGTGAACAATGAAGAAACCGACGAATAGACCTGCTGAGGGAACTTTCCAACAAAGGACAGGGTCTGGCCGACCGAAGCGAAGCCGTAACCTATCGAGCTACCCAGGGAAATGCCGCGACGTTCAAATGCCATGCGCACTCCAATGTATGGGCGTACCTTATTCACTACTTCACCCGAGGAGTTCAAAGTTGGAAGTAAACCCTCAGCTGGAAAAACGTCAAGC
>CANFJH010000085.1 GCA_947447395.1 Microbacteriaceae bacterium
ACCAAGCACGATCAGCGATCTTTCGAACAGTACATTTATGGTTCGGCGGAAGTAATTGGGTTGATGTGTCTAAAAGTTTTCCTAGTTGGAGAAACTACTTCCAATGTCGCGCTCGCAACACTAACGGCCGGGGCACGCGCTCTGGGTGCAGCGTTTCAAAAGGTGAACTTCCTGCGCGATCTGGCCGCCGACAACAACGGACTCGGACGGTCCTACTTTCCAGGATTGAACCCGAAAAAACTTACCGATGAAAAACGTGACGAACTGGTTGCCGACATCAGGCAAGATTTGCAAGTGGCGTCGAAGTCACTTTCGCTTCTTCCTCGCGGCGCTAGAAGAGCCGTCGGCACCGCCCAAATGTTGTTCCAAGTTTTGAACGACATGATTGCAATCACCCCGGCGGAAAAGTTAATGACCACCAGAATTCGCGTACCCGATTGGTACAAGCTCGTCATGGTCGTTCGAGTTACGTTTGGATGGTTTCCACAGTGAAAAAAGCAATAGTTATCGGTGGCGGTATCGCCGGGCTCTCGAGCGCAGCTCTACTTGCTAAGAGTGGCATGGACGTCACCCTGTTCGAGGCTCGCGAACGAACCGGCGGACGCGCTTACACCTATGAAAAGGATGGTTTCACCTTCGAAACCGGGCCAAGCTGGTATTTGATGCCGGACGCCTTTAACCAGTTCTTCAAACTGATGGGAACTACCGCCGATCAAGAGCTCAAGTTAGTTCGACTCGACCCGGCTTATCAAACTCGCAATGAGAGCGACAAAGAAGTTTTGGTGATCCGCGAAAAACTGGCGGAAAACATCGAACTTTTCGATCGCATTGAACCAGGTGCTGGGGCCGCCCTGCAACGCTATGTGAATTCGGCCGAGGACGCCTACAAAATCTCGATTGACCACTTCCTTTACACAAACTTCGAAAATACAAACTCATTCACAAACCCAGAAGTTTTGAAGCGTGCTGGCAACTTCATCAAGCACCTACTAGGTTCGCTCGATCAGTTCGCCGGCAAGCACGTGACCGATCAACGCCTGCGAAAAATCTTGAACTTCCCTGCGGTTTTCCTTGGGGCATCACCTTACAAGACCCCGAGCATGTATCACCTGATGACTCACGTGGATATGAACGTTGGAGTCTTCTACCCGCAGGGTGGTTTTTACACGATCATCGAAGCGATCGAACGGCTGGCTAAAAAGCACGGCGTGAAGGTTCATTGCAACTCAAAGGTGACCAAGATTGTGACCGAAAATGGGCGAGCCACCGGCGTCCTGGTTGGTGACATTTTCCACGCCGCCGATGTTGTTATTGGCAATGCCGATCTCCACCACGTAGAAACCCAACTTTTGAATCCAGAAGATCAAACGCTCCCTCAAAAATGGTGGGACAAGCGCGAACCTGGCCCTTCGGCAATGCTTTTGTTCCTTGGCGTCAAAGGCGCCCTTCCGCAGCTTGATCATCACACCCTTCTTTACACCGAAGACTGGGGCAAGAACTTTGCCGAAGTGTTCCACAAGGCAGATGGCAAGCGCAAAATTCCGAACCCTGCCAGCCTATATATTTGCAATCCGAGCAAGACCGATCCAGGTGTTGCCCCGGAAGGCTACGAAAACCTTTTCGTTCTGGTTCCGGTTGCCGCCGACCCGAGCATCGGTGGTCGTGGAGATGAAAAGTTTGAGAAAGCCGCCGACGAGATCATTGAACAGATCTCAAAGTGGTGCGACATTCCAGACCTAAAGGAACGAATTGTGGTGCGCCACAGCATGGGTCCTAGAGATTTTGTAACCGAACTGAACGCTTGGCAGGGAACTGCTCTCGGCATGGCTCACACCCTGAAACAGAGCGCGTTTTTCCGCCCGGCCAATAAGAGCAAAAAGGTCAAAGGTCTCTTTTACGCCGGACACCACAGCGTTCCGGGCATTGGCCTACCGATGTGCCTGATCGGCGCCGAATTGGTCTACAAGCGTCTGGTTGGCGACAAGAGTGCAGGTCCTATTGCCCACGAATTACAGGCACTAAGTGACGAATCTTGGGTCGGTCTGAAGTGAACTTCATCTACCTAGCCGCCCTGCTGCTTTCTCTGGCTGGGTTGGCGACTATTGACGTGCGCTTCAAACTTGCGTTTGCCAAAAACGCGAAGGCGGCCGTCGTGGCAATAGCAATTCCATATCTACTTTTTGTAATTTGGGATGCAGCCGGAATTGCTCTCGGGATCTTCTTCAAAGGCCAGAGTAAATACCTAACCGGCCTGATGATTGCCCCGGACTTTCCTATCGAAGAGCTGTTTTTCCTCGGCTTGCTTTGCTACACCACGCTAATTGTGAGCACCTGGTTTTCTAGGTCGAAATCATGACCTACGGAAACCTGAACTTCATCTTTCTTTGCATTGCAGCGCTGATTGCCTGGGCAATTAAAAGCAAATACCGTTGCTTCACCAACGCTGCTGTCGCTCTGCCATTGTTGGTGCTGACGGCGATTTTCGACAACCTGATCATCGCAAGCGGAATAGTGGGCTACAACAAAGGCAAGTTGCTCGGAATTTACATCGGAGTGGTACCAATCGAAGACTTCGCCTACACGGTGGTGGCCATACTATTGGTTCCAGCTATTTGGAAGGCGATGACGAAGTGACACTGAGTAAGAAATTGGGCTACATTTTTTGGTCGTCTCGACCAATTTCCTGGATCAACACCGCATACCCTTTTGCCGCCGCTTACCTCATGATCGAACGCAAGGTCGATCTCACGCTGGTTATTGGAACCCTGTTCTTTCTAATCCCATACAACCTCCTGATGTACGGCGTAAACGACGTCTTTGACTACGAAAGCGATTTGAGAAACCCGCGAAAAGGCGGCATTGAAGGCGCTCTACTGCCCAAGGAAATTCATCGCACAATTCTTTGGACGGCGATCATCAGCTGTCTGCCCTTTGTTATTTACCTAAAACTGGTCGGCAACCTGACTTCCGATTTGTACCTAGGGCTTTTTCTATTCACCGTGATCGCTTACTCGGCTAAACACCTTCGCTTTAAGGAAAAACCGCTACTCGATTCACTAACTTCGGCGAGCCACTTTGTTGGCCCGATGGTTTTTGCACTGGCACTAACCAAGCAAAACCTAGCTGAGCCAAAAACCGTCGCGGTGATTGTTGCTTTCACGCTATGGGGAATGGCTTCTCACGCTTTCGGTGCGGTGCAAGACGTCAAGGCAGACCGCGAGGGCAAAATCTCTAGTATTGCTACCTATTTTGGAGCCAGGGCAACCACTCGTGCGGCGCTCGTTATGTATCTTGCAGCCGGCTTCTACCTCGTCAGTCTTGGCTGGTGGGCTGGCATCGTTTCTGTTGCGGTGCTTCCGTACATTGGAATTCTGATTCCACACCTAAACATCACCGACGAAACTTGTGAAACCGCGAACAAGGGTTGGAAGCGATTTATTTGGCTCAACTTCTTCGCCGGT
>CANFJH010000086.1 GCA_947447395.1 Microbacteriaceae bacterium
CATTATCGGTTCACTAAATACTCAATGAGACCACGAGGTCCAATCAACGCATCCGTTGTTTTGAGCTCAGATAACGGCCACCATTTGAATTCGAGAACGTCTCTGTGTTCCTCCGGTGTCCACGCCGAATTATCGAGATTGAATTGCTCAACAGTAAGTTCGTAAAAAATATCTTTGAAGGTGTGAAAATTAACACCATCTGCCCAGACCCATTTTCCGGCAAATTCGGCAATTGGTTCGCCTAGTTGTTCTTGGCTGACTTTAAGTCCAGTTTCCTCAAAAAGTTCTCGTACCGCAGCCTCAGCTGTAGTTTCGCCTGGTTCAATGCCACCACCAGGAGTAATCCATCGCGCTGTTAAACCCACTTCGGGATCAAAATGCGTTAGCAGTAGAAATATGTCTCCATCAGGGTTCCTAAGTAGCACCCTCGAAGTTTCACGATGTTCGCCGGGTGTTGTCATTTACTTTCACGTTTTTTCGTTGGAACGCCGAATAGGCGCATTGAGGTTTGCATTAGATAGCCAATACATACGGCGAAAAAGAGGGTACCTTCTCTGACATGACCGCCCAAAAGCCATCCAACAAGTAGAACGGTAGCTTCAAACATCGTTCTGACAATCCAAAAGGGCCAGCCCAAGACTTCCGCTGTTCCCACCATGATTCCGTCTCTTGGGCCCTTGCCGAGATTCGAACTGATGTACATTCCAGTAGCGGTGGCCACAATCACCATGCCAAGCAAGAATTCGGCAAGGTGCTGCCAATAGTTTGGCAGAACTGGCAGCCAAGGAGTCCAGACGTCACACCAAACACCAATGAGAAGGCCGTTCATCAAAGTGCCAATGCCATAGCGCTGTTTGAGTGGTAACCAACAAACTAGGACGATCGCACTAACCACGACTGTAGACCAACCAAAGCTGAGGCCAGACTTGATCGAGATACCTTGCGCGAAAACGTCCCAGGGTGGAATTCCAATGTCGGCGTGCACAAGCATGGCGATACCAAGTCCATAAATAAAGAGCCCGATGTTTAGCTTCGTGAACCTAAACAAGAAAGTTCTAATAGATTGGTTGGACATAACGATAAGCCTAGGCGTCTAGATAGGAATTGCATTGAACGCATACCTCTCCCCTGCCGGCTTCAAAGTTTTTGCCCATCGTGGTTCTACCGAAGGTGGCGCGAGCGAAAATACTCTCGAGGCTTTTCGGTTCGCAGTTGATTCTGGATTGAAATACATTGAAACGGACGTTCAATCGACTAAAGACGGCGTGGCGGTTTTGTTTCACGACAAATCCCTGAAACGTGTCGCGGGAATTGATGTAAAAATATCTGATCTGTTATTCACTGACCTTCAGAAAATTACACTCTCTACTGGCGGCAAAGTCCCGAGTCTAATTCAGGCATTGGAACGGTTTCCGGATAGTCGGTTCAACTTAGACATCAAGCATTCGAAGGCAATTCTGCGAACTGTAGAGGCGGTCAAGATGACTAAATCAATGGATCGAGTGTTGGTATCTTCATTTTCGAAAACTCGCAGGATGCAAGCCGTTCAACTCCTTCAAGGTGTTACAACATCTGCCGATGCTCCAACAGCCCTAGGAATTTGGCTTTGTTATAGCCTTGGTTTACGAGCTCTGGCCCGGAAAATGCTTTTGAAACTACAGGCTCTTCAAATCCCAACGAATTTAGGTTTTGTCCGCCTTGATACCAAATCATTTATAAGCTTCGTAAGAGCTACGGGGGTAGAAATTCACTATTGGACTATCAATAGCGTTGTCGAGGCTGAGCGGCTGGCCAAGCTTGGTGCCAATGGAATTGTCACCGATAAGGGTAAAATGATGTTTGAACGATTCGGACATCCGAACTCGAAATAATTTTGCCAATTGCCTTGTTCTCATAGGTAAGCACCAGGCGAAGCGAAAGAGGTAGTTATGGCACAGCAGACAATGCGCGGTATGCGTTTGGGAACTCAGAGTCTTGAGTCTGAAGCTGGCGTTGTACTAGCCGAGCGTAACAAGCACGTATATCGCTGTGCTGAAAACCACGAGACCGAAATGATTTTCGCAGCCGAGGCTGAATTGCCTCAAACCTGGCAGTGTAAAGTCTGTGGAACTCAAGCTACTCTCCTTGCCGATGGCAACAAGGTTGAACTTGATGACAGTGACGAGAAAGTTGCTAGAACTCACTGGGAAATGCTGCTAGAGCGTCGAAGCCTTGAAGAGCTGGACGAGATCCTTCAGGAACGCCTTGAGGACATTCGTAGCCGTCGCGCCGCTGCAAAAGCCGGCAACTAAAGTTTCGTACTTCTTCTTCGCCCTTCAATAATCAACCAGGTCGCTAAAAGCGCCGAAATTATGGCCATTATTGGATCGAAAAGCCACCCACCGAGCATTGCAAGAGTCTTGTCTTCGTATTTTGGAACGTTGGAAACCACAAAATCGGAAACATATGCCGGGCTCGAATCTAGAAGTTTGCCGTTTCTATCGATAATCGCAGAAGGTCCCACGGTTGATATGTTAACGATTGCTCGTCCAGTCTCGATTGCTCGAAGTCGCGCTATCGCCAACTGCTGAACACTTTCGTCACTGTGACCAAAATCTGCATTATTTGTTTGTGCCACAATCACGCTGGCATTCTCGCTTACCAAATCGCGAGGCAGCTCATCGATGGCTTCTTCGAAGCAAATCAACACACCAATTTTTGTTCCGTTGACCTTGAAAATTCCGTCACGGGTGCCAAAGTCGTAGCCGCGATAAATAAGGCCAACTAGGTCTGGTGCGAGTTTGTAAAAGAAACTTCGATCGGGAACGTATTCCCCAAAGGGAACGGGTCTCTTCTTATCGTACTGATCTACCTCTCCCCTGCCGGGAAGCCACAATTTCGAACTGTTGAACATCTTGTCGCCATTTGTCGTGATTGTTCCAAAGATGAACGGAGTCTTTAGTTTCTTATCGACCAATTCGGTTAGCGCTTCTTTGACGGGCTCACTGTCATCCGGGTTGATATCGCTTGCGTTCTCAGGCCAAACGACCAGGTCGAATTTTTTGCCAGATTCCAATAACTTCTCTGTTGCGTCCAAGTGGTTCTGGAGAATGGTGCCGGGTTTCTCATTAGCAAAGAGCCCAGCATTCGCGTTTCCCTGAATGCCGGCAATTCTCATGTGTCCAACCGCTGAGACTGGAATCGCAGCAATTGCTAGAGGAACTGCAAATAGCATTGCGGCGATGACTGGAATAGAGATATTTGAATAGGTTGCTTTCCTTAATGTGCATTCGGTGACAAAAACCACAAACGAAACGATCAGGAACGAAAGCAAACCAAAACCGCCTATGGAGACCCAAAACGCTAGGGGTGAGTTTGCCTGCGACATGGCAACTCTGCTCCAAGGAAAGCCTCCGTATGGAAAATGAGTGGCAAAC
>CANFJH010000087.1 GCA_947447395.1 Microbacteriaceae bacterium
GTGCTGAAGATTATTTCGTCGTTTGCCATACATACAAACTTAGTGATAATCTCTTCTGGTGTCTGGTGCGTAATGCTCCGCACAAGCCGCCCCGATAGCTCAGTGGTAGAGCACTTCCATGGTAAGGAAGGGGTCGACAGTTCAATCCTGTCTCGGGGCTCTGCGGCGGGGTAGCTCAGGTGGTTAGAGCACACGACTCATAATCGTGGGGTCGCGGGTTCGAGTCCCGCCTCCGCTACTATCGCGACTAGAAACCACTAGTCCCTCTGGGGGAACCGAGACCGGTAGGTCCGTCCCAACCTTTAGCCGATTTGCAGAACTTGCGGCAACTTCCATTGGTTCCAGAACTTACGTCGTGCAACTTCGCACCGTTATTCCAAATCAGTTGCCCGGCACTCACGCTGTTCGAACCGGGCACGCCATAGCTGTGCTTCACCGCAAGGATTCCGGCAATGATCGGAGCCGACGCGCTGGTGCCTCCGAAGATCAGCCACTGCCCATTGAACAAAACCGCTACTCCGGTTGCCGGGTTCGCCACGGCTGAGATATCGGCGATGGCCTTCCCTGAACAATGGGTGACCGAAGTAAGTTGCCATTCGGCAGCAGGCCCTTTGGCGCAGCCACTTCCCGAGCCACTCCAGGCAGCCTCCGAGAGGTACTTACCCTTAGCAGTTACATAGAGCGAGGTTCCGCCCACGGCAATCACGTGCCGAAATGATGCCGGTGATTCAACGCCGTAGCCAGAGTCTCCGGCTGAGGCGGTTACCGCAATGCCCTTTTGATAGGCAGCTTCATATGCGGGGTAATCAGCCTCGCTCGCTTCAGGGCCACCATAGGAATTGCTGATGGCAATCACCCCAGGCTGGTTTGAGGCTTCTGCTACTGCGGTGTTGAAATCGTCGAAGGCGGCCGTGGAAGCCTCAACCACCGTAAGTGAACAATTTGGGCACATGGCCGTTGCCATCTCCAGATCGAGCACGGTTTCCTGAGCCCAACCCTCATCGGTTGTGGGCCCGGTAGAACTTTGCCCATTCTGAGTTAGTTGCGAAAAACACTGGGTTCCGGTGGCGGCACCAGATGAGCAGTTTGTGAGCGGCGCATAACCCCAGGTGGCTCGGTAGGCGTTCAGATCTGAGAATGCGCTTTCGGAGTGATAGGCATCCACAACAGCAATGGTGTTCGACTTTTGACCAAGTGCGGAAACCCCGTAGGCCTGCCGAAGCGCCTTCAGACCAAACACTGACTTGCCATTAGGTTCTACCAAGGCCTTTGGTGTTGCTGCTCTGGGCACGATTCCATTCACGCTCACCGTGCGCTTGATGGCCAAACATCCGACTTGACCGGCAACTGCAACAGCGCAGGTTCGCCGATCTTTTGCCTTGTATTTATGTGAGGCCGCCGAGGCCTCGGAACTGACGCCGGCAACGCCTGCGGTCAAAATAAGAAGTGTGGTGATTGCCTTTTTTAGGGTTTTTCGATTCAACATGCGTAACAGGCTAAGGAAATTCCACACTTCCAAACGAACCGGAATTAAACCTGTTGATAACTCCTTCGTTTACGCTTAGAACGTGGTTAATCCAAATGTTGAGGGCAAGAAGTATCCCGCAACCGCGCCTTATCTGGTCGGTCGCGAGAAGATCCGCGAATTCGCCCACGCGGTTATGTCTACCAATCCGGTGAACTTGGATGTATTCGCGGCGCAGGCCGCCGGTTACTGTGACCTCGTTGCCCCAACCACGTTCGCCGTGGTGATCCAGGAACGCAGCCTTTCCACCGTCCTGGCCGATCCAGAAGCAGATATCGATTTCAGCCGCGTGGTTCACGGAGACCAGCGATTTGTGAACGTTCGCCCAATCGTTGCCGGCGATGAGCTGACCAGCGTGCTCAAGGTTGCCAGCGTGAAAACACTTGGCGCTCACTCGATGGTCACCTTTGAAACCGAAATCTTTGACGCAGGCCAAGAGTTGGTTTCGACCGCAATTTCGACTCTGGTAGTTAGGGGTGGCGAATGACCCACATCAACATTGCCGGCCTAGAAGTCGGTCAGGTTATCGGTAGCAAAGAGTTCTTGCTCACCCGCGATTCACTGGTTCGTTACGCCGGTGCTTCAGGAGATTTCAACCCAATCCACTACCGCGACGATTTCGCCAAGAGCGTTGGCCTCGATGGCGTTCTCGCTCACGGAATGCTCACCATGGGTGTTGCCGTTCAGGTTGTCTCCGACTGGATTCAGGACCCTGGCAAGATCGTTGACTACGGCGTTCGTTTCACCAAGCCAGTTTTCGTGGATGCCTCGGAGGGCTCCGTCGTGGTAGTCACCGGCAAGGTCGGAAACATCGACCTTGAAAATAATCAGGTACGAATCGACCTGAGCGTGGTTTTCAACGAGACTTCGGTGCTCGGCAAAGCCCAAGCGGTCGTTCGCCTCTAGCCAATGCAGTCACTTCGCGAGTTCACCACCATGCGAGTCGGCGGAGTGCCGGCTTCTTTGGTGCGCCCGCAAACGCGTGAAGAGCTAATCGCCGCTTGCCTCGAAGTTTGGGGGACCGGCGAAGACTGGTTGTTGCTCGGTGGTGGCAGCAACATAGTTGCAGCCGACGAACTTCCACTTCTAAACGTGATCAAAGTTGAAACCAAGGGTATTCAGCTCGATGAGATTCCGAGCGGTGCAATTGTGCGCGTTCAGGCGGGTGAAAACTGGGACGAATTCGTGGCCCACACCGTGGCCGCTGGGCTTTCTGGTATTGAGGCACTGAGCGGAATTCCGGGAACCGTTGGCGCGGCTCCGGTTCAAAACGTCGGTGCCTACGGCCAAGAGGTTTCCGAGGTAATCACTCGGGTCGAGTTTCTCGATTACCTAACTGGCGATACCGAAATCATCGAAGTCGGTGACCTAGGATTTGGTTACCGCGACAGCATTTTCAAGCAGGGACGCCTCGGTTGCATCCTCTGGGTCGAGTTCAAGCTGACCGCGAGTGCCCACACTCACAAGACCCAACGTTTGATTGAAGCGCTCGATGACACCTTGGAGTCGCCACTTGAGGTTCGAAAGCGCGTGCTTCGTCTGCGCCACATGAAGGGCATGGTTTTGCATGAACCAGATCACGACACCTGGTCGTGCGGTTCGTTCTTTACCAACCCGATCGTGTCTCGTGCCTTTGCAGCAACCCTCCCACACACCTGCCCGCGATGGGATGTTGCAAACCCTGATCATGTAAAACTGAGTGCCGCCTGGTTGATTGAGAAAGCCGGAGTTGGCAAGGGTTTTAGCCTCGGCGGTTCGGCTGCCGGAACTTCAACCAAGCACTGCCTGGCCATCACCAATCGTGGCGAAGCCACAGCCGA
>CANFJH010000088.1 GCA_947447395.1 Microbacteriaceae bacterium
AGCCGGTTATGAAGCCCGCAACCCCGCGCGAATATTTGTCGTCGGTGGTTTTTGGCAGTTGCAGATACTTTTGCAGGCGATTTGGAAGCACGGTTCTAGGCTAGAGGTTATGACCCTACTTTTTGAACCTATTTCTGTTCGCAACCTCACCACACGTAATCGAATATGGATTCCGCCAATGTGTCAGTACTCCTGCGACGATATGGATGGCGTGGTCGGCAACTGGGCTTTAGTTCACTACACGAGCTTCGCAAAGGGCGGTGCCGGCCTGGTCATCGCCGAGGCAACCGGAGTTAGCCCGATTGGTCGAATTAGCCCTTGGTGCGCTGGAATTTGGAACGATGAACAGCAAATCGCTTGGGAAACCGTTGTCGATTCGGTTCACCTGAACCACGGCAAGATCGGAATTCAACTCGCGCACGCCGGCCGCAAGGGCTCGACCCATGCCGAATGGACTGGAGTTGGCTCGGTGGCTATCAGCGAAGGCGGCTGGGAAACGGTTTCGGCAAGCCCGGTTCCTTTTGAAGGTTATGCCAGCCCGCGAGCGCTTGAAATCGATGAACTAGCGACTATCAAGGACGAATTCGTATCGGCCGCGAAGCGTTCGGTTGCTGCCGGTTTCGACCTGCTAGAGATTCACGCTGCACACGGATACCTGATGCACCAGTTTCTGTCACCGATTTCCAACCACCGAACCGACATTTATGGAGGTTCGTTAGAAAATCGCGCACGTCTTTTAGTTGAAACCGTAATTTCGGTACGCGCCGAAATCGGCGACGACCTTCCGCTCGCGGTGCGTTTTTCTGCTACCGACTGGATTGATGGCGGTTGGAATGAATCCGAGACCGCCACCGTGGCTCAGTGGTGTTTAGATGCCGGTGCCGATCTCTTTGATGTTTCAACTGCCGGACTTTCCACGGCTCAGCAGATCACTGTTGGCCCTGGCTACCAGGTTCCTTTTGCAGAGTTCGTTGGTGAAAAGGTTGACGCACCGGTAAGCGCAGTTGGCATGATCACAAGCGGCACCCAAGCCGAAGCAATCATGCAGCAGGGAATCGTGGATGTGGTGATGGTTGGCCGAGCTGCCCTTGGTGACCCATATTGGCCAATTCGAGCCGCCAAGCAGCTCGGGGTTGAGCTCGATTACATCCCTAAGCGATATAAGCGGGCGATTTTTTAGTCTCGCTTGGTGGCGTCTTGAACTTCGCCAACCAGCTCTTCCAGGATGTCTTCAAGGAAGAGCACTCCAACTACAGTTCCGCCACGGTTGAAGACACGCGCTAGGTGGGCGTCGACCCTGCGCATGCTTGAAAGCGCATCTTCCAACTCCATGGTGGCGGGAAGCGAAATCATCGAACGGATTCGCTTGGTGGGCACCGGCTCGTCCATTTCGTCGAGGTCTAAATCTAAAACGTCTTTGAGGTGCAGATAGCCCGCGAGGTCTCCCTCTTCATCGGTCAGCGGGAAGCGAGAATAACCGACCTTGGAAACGGCGACTTCAATTTCGCGAGGGGTCACGGTTTCCGGGAATGAGATTACGTCGCTGAGTTTCACGGCAACGTCGCTTACTTTCTTTTCGGTGAATTCAAAGGTATTGCTAATGGTTCCAGAAGCATCGCTGAGAACGCCCTCGCGTGTGGAATGTTCAACAATGTCTTCTACCTGGTCCAGCGTGAAGGCGCTGTTGGCCTCGTCTTTGGCGCGAACACCGAACACTCGAAGCACCCCATTTGCCGTGGCATTAAGCGCAATCACGATTGGCTTGACCACCAACGCCAATCCGTAGAGCAGAGGAACGAGGACGAGCGCGGCACGCTCTGGAATCGAGAATGAGATGTTTTTCGGAACCATTTCACCAATTACAACGTGCAAGAAAGACACGATGACGAGAGTGATTGCAAACGCTACCGAAGCCACGCCGTTTTCCGAAAGACCGGTAGCCAGCAGCGCCGGCTCTAAAAGCTTGTGAATGCTTGGCTCAACAATTAGCAAGATCAGCAGCGAACAGATGGTGACACCGAGTTGCGACGTGGCAAGCAACAGTGAAACGCGTTCCATTCCCTTGATGGTGAGTTGCGCCGGCCGAGAACCCGCCTCGGCTCGAGGTTCGATTTGAGCTCGTCTAGCCGAAATTAGAGCGAACTCCGACGCCACGAAGAAACCGTTTCCGAGGAGCAAGAATAAAAAAGCCCAAAGACCACCGATTGAATCAGCCATTGTTCACCTCCAGCTCGTCTGGAGTGAAACGAACTCGGTCGACTCTACGACCGTCCATGCGCTCAACCTTGAGCACCCCATTTTCAATTTCAATCTGGTCTCCACGAACTGGAATTCGTCCTAGTTCACTCATTATGAAACCACCGACGGTTTCGTAGGCGCCGTCATCTGGAACCTTGATTGCCATTTCGGCCAGCTCATCCGGTCTGGTCATGCCAGGGAAGAGAACCGACTCGCCGCTTCCTCGAATAATGCCAACTTTGGCTCGGTCGTGTTCATCGGCAAGTTCACCAACAAGCTCTTCAACAAGGTCTTCCAAGGTGACGAGACCGGCGGTGCCACCGTATTCATCGACCACAATTGCCAACTGCAAACCTTTGGCGCGCAATTCAACCATCAGCGCCTCAAGGCCCATAGTTTCAGGCACTCGCATGGCCTCAACCAAAATCGCACCGACCGGCACCTCACTGCGCTTTTCGCGCGGAACCGATGCCGCCTGCTTTACGTGGGCAATTCCGAGCACGCTGTCGCTGTCGCCGTCGATCACCGGGAAACGCGAGTGTCCGGTCTTATTGGTGAGAGCGACCAGATCTGCCACGGTCTGTTCGCGGTCCACAGTGAACATACGAGGTCGAGGTGTCATCACATCGGCAGCTGTCAATTGGCTAAGCGCAAGAGTCTTGGTTAGCAGGGTCGCGGTTTGGGCATCAAGGGCACCCATCATCGCGGAGCGGCGTACCAACGATGAAAGTTCGTCTGCTGTTCGCGATGAACTAAGTTCCTCTTTCGGCTCAATACCGAAAAGTCGAACGATGCCATTTCCAACCGTGTTTAGCGCAACCAGCATCCAGCCGGTGAGCCAGGTGAAAGCCAATTGAATTCCAACCACAAATTTGTTGGTCTCTAGCGGCATGGTCAGTGCAAGTTTTTTGGGAACCAATTCCCCGAAAAGAGTAGAAAACAGGGTGGCGATAAGCATGCCAAGCGCCAGCGCCACACCCTGAACCAAAGTAGGTGACCAACCCAGCTTGCCCAAGACGGGAGCCAAAAGATCTGTTAGCGCAGTCTCGGCAAGGAAAC
>CANFJH010000089.1 GCA_947447395.1 Microbacteriaceae bacterium
AGCGAGTTGGCCAGCATGCGCTGCTGTTCGTGCCAAACCTGACCCAGCACTAGGAACAGGATCGACTCGGCTGCTGCGTGAGCGAGCTCTTGGTTGTCGATGGCAATGGCGGTTTCAAGTCGCTCAAGTGCTTTATCAGCGCCAAGCCCAAGTGCCAAGGTGCTGGAAACAACCTCGGCGCCATCGCGGAACGCCAGCAGTGCATCGCGAAGTGAGAGTGCTTCGAACTTGGTGGTCTCTTGCCATGTTGCGGCTTCGGCAACCGGCTTAGCAAAGGCCACGATGGTGTTGGAAACTTCGGCTAGCAGACTCTGCTTGTTGGCATAGTGCCAATAGAGAGCGCTCGGCTGCAGATCTAGTGAGGCAGCAAGTTTGCGCATGGTGAGATCTGGCAAGCCCACCTCATCAAGTAGGCGCATGGCTGCTGCCAACACATCTGATTTTCCATAACGACTTGCATTCATGATGAAGTAATACTAACCTGAACACTGTTCAGGAAGGAACTCTAATGAAACTAGAACTTCGCGACTACCCTCGCATCGCCATCTTCGTTGGTCTAATCGCAGCCCTTGGCCTGCTGCCAGCGGTAAACATTCTGCCTGGTGTGCCAGTGACCGCACAGACCCTTGGTGTCATGCTCGCAGGAGCCGTCCTAGGCAGCTACCGAGGAACCCTAGCAATCTTCATTTTTGAAGTGCTCGTGCTCGTTGGTCTTCCGCTACTTGCTGGTGGCCGCGGCGGATTTGCAGTCTTCGCTGGTCCAACCGCTGGTTACCTAATCGGTTGGTTGATCGGTGCTTGGGTTATCGGTGCCGTGATCGCAGCGCTACCAAAGTTGCCACTAGCCGTTAGCTCGGCTATCGCATTCATACTCGGAGGAATCGTAGCGGTTTACATTCCAGGCATCCTTTGGTTCTCATACCTAAACAAGTTCCCGGTAATGGCAGTGGCTCAGGCAAACCTTCCATTCCTAATTGGCGACTCAATCAAGATCGTCATCTCGGTAATCGTCTTGGTAGCTCTAAAGGCCTCCTATCCAAAGGCGCTAACCAAGTAATGACCCTCGGGATAAAGCTTAAAGATGTGGCCGTTGAATTTGACGGTCACATCGCTTTATCCGAAATAAACCTGGACCTCACCGCAAAGTCGGTTGCAGTAATCGGCTCGAACGGTTCCGGAAAATCTACGTTTGCAAGACTTCTCAACGGTCTAGTCAAGCCAACCTCTGGTTCGGTAAAGATTTCCGGAAAGGCTGCCACCACAGAAACCACCGGGTTTCTGTTCAGCAATCCTGACCTTCAAATTGTGATGCCAACCGTTTTCGAAGACGTGGCATTCTCACTCACGAATCAAAAACTTTCTAAGGACGAAGTGCGCGTGCGAGTCACGGCAGCGCTGAGCCAAGTTGGCCTCCTCGAATTACAAGAATCAAACTGCCACACGCTATCGAGTGGTCAGAAGCAATTGCTAGCAATTGCCTCAAATATCGTTCGCGAACCAAAGCTTTTGGTTGCCGATGAACCGACCACGCTGCTCGATCTTCCAAATACAGTGCGAATTACAAAACTTCTGCACGAACTAGAACTTGACCAACTGGTGATTGTTACTCACGATCTTGAACTTGCTGCTACCTGCCAAGAAGTAGTTTGGTTTGAAGGCGGTCGGGTTCGAAAAGCCGGCAAGCCAAAGGCGGTCATTGCCGAGTACCGAAAGAACTTCGAGTGATCAGTTTCTATAGACCTGGTAACTCGCTGCTACACCGCGTTCCTACAGGATGGAAGCTGCTCGTGCTCACGCTGGCTTTGCTCGCCATCGCGCTGTATGGAAAAAACCTTGCTGGTGCCGTTATCGAATTGCTTGCCCTGGTTGGCATATACGGGGTGGCCGGTGTTGGTATTGCCGAGCTTGCCAAGCAAGTTTGGCGAATCAAGTTCTTGATTTTGGTGGTGACCCTGCCGCAGCTAATCTTCAACGGCTTTGCCCAAGGTTCTTACAATTCCGTGGCGGTGATTGTCGGGGTGCTGCTCGCCGCACTGATGTCGCTGACGACCAAAACCTCGGCGCTGGTAGAGCTACTTCAGCGAATTACAAGATCTCGTTCGTTCGCGCTTCTGGTAGCGCTGAGTTTGAACTCGATCGCGCTCGTCGTAGGTTTTTCAAACAGCATCACCGAGGCAGGTTTGGCCAGAGGAGTAAAACCTAACCCAATCCGGCAGATTGTGACCCTGTTTGTAGTTTCACTTCGCCATGCCGATAACTACGCAGAAGCACTGGCCGCCCGAGGTGTGAGCGTTTAGACGTTCTCAGGTTTCGTGGCGCGGCTAAGCAATGCCGAGATAACCATTAGAACCAGTGGCACACCGAAGGCAAAGTAGATGCCGAACTGCTGGCCAATGGATCCCAAAACCGGGCCAACCGAAATGCTCGAAATGTAAACAACGGTGATAATCATGTTGATGCGCGCCGCCGACATCCCTGGATTGTCGCTCATTGAATTTACCGACATTGGGAACCCGAGAGCTAGGCCGGCGCCCCAAAGAATGAGACCCAGGTAAGGCTGGTGGATCACGCTGTCCAGGATGAACACGAGGATTCCAGTAGCGGTAACGAGTGTGGAAACCAAAATGGTACCAAAGCGCCCAATGGCATCGACTACGAAACCTCCAACGCCGCGGGTCAGCGTAATTACTACCCAGAAAAGACCGAAGGCGTTGGCTGCCTCAGCGCCTGAGAAGCCTGAGGTATTCAATGCGATTGGGACCCAGGTGCCGGCACTGATTTCGGCCATGATGAAAGAAAAGCCAATAAGTGCAATTGCCAATGTGCGCTTCTCGGTCCAAACTTTTCGACCAAGTGCTGCCGTGACACTCTTTGCTTCCGCTGAAACTCTTTCTTTGGAATGCTTCGGGAACACAAGTCCGGCCCAGATGGAACCTAAAGCAACAATCACCGCCACCGCGAAGTAGTTGAGGTCAAGTCCCTGATGATTTCCAATTAACATTCCACTAAACGCGGCAGCCAACATCATGCCCACTCCGTAAGAAGCGTGAATGGCAGGGAAGAGGCTTCGCTTTGCGCGCTTATCAACTTCGGTGCCTTCGTAGTTTCCGGTGAAGTCGGCGATCGCCATCGGCAGACCCATGCCGATTAGGAACAGCCCCGAAATCCAAACATTCCCTGCCGGAACCGAGATGCCCAATCCCGCCAGGCTGATTGCAGCTAATGAGAAGCCGACGACAGTCAATCTGCCAGGACCGAAGCGGTTGGTGAGGCTGTTCGCAAAC
>CANFJH010000090.1 GCA_947447395.1 Microbacteriaceae bacterium
GAAGAATTCAAAAAGGACGTTGTAATCGACTTGGTTTGCTACCGTCGTCGCGGACACAACGAAGGCGATGACCCTTCGATGACCCAACCGTTGATGTACAACCTCATCGAGGCCAAGCGCTCGGTTCGCACCCTTTATCTTGAGTCTCTGGTTGGTCGTGGCGATTTAACGAACGAAGAGTTCGAAGCCGCCAACGCTAACTTCCAGTCGAAGCTTGAAAACACCTTTGCAGAGGTTCACGAAGCCATGAGCAAGCCGGTTGAGCTAATTCCTCGCCCGGTAGGTATTGGTACCACCGCAAGTGAGCGCGCCACCATTTCTCACCAGACCGCAATTTCTAAGGAAGTCGTTGAGCTTATTGGTGATGCCCACCTAAACCAGCCGGAAGGCTTTAGCGTTCACCCGAAGCTTCAGCAGTTGCTATCGAAGCGCCAAGAGATGAGCCGCGCAGGTGGAATCGACTGGGGCTTTGGAGAGTTGCTAGCCTTCGGTTCGCTACTGATTGAAGGCAAGCCGGTTCGTATGGCTGGCCAAGACAGCCGTCGAGGTACCTTCGTTCAGCGCCACGCAGTTTTCCACGACCGCGTAAACGGTCAAGAGTGGATGCCGCTTCGTAATCTTGGCGCCAACCAGGCCAAGTTCTACATTTACGATTCGCTACTCAGCGAGTACGCAGCCATGGGCTTCGAATACGGTTACTCGGTTGAAGCGAAAGACTCGCTCGTTCTTTGGGAAGCTCAGTTTGGCGACTTCGCTAACGGTGCCCAGACCATCATCGATGAGTTCATTTCTTCTGCCGAGCAAAAGTGGGGCCAGTACTCCGGTGTGGTCTTGCTTTTGCCGCACGGTTATGAAGGACAGGGACCAGACCACTCGTCTGCTCGCATAGAGCGTTACCTGCAGCTTTGTGCTCAAAACAACATGACAGTGGCTCAGCCTTCTACCCCGGCCTCGCACTTCCACCTGTTGCGTCGCCAAGCTTACAGCTCACCACGTCGTCCGCTAGTGGTCTTCTCCCCTAAGTCGATGCTTCGCTTGAAGGCAGCCTCGAGTTCGGTTGAAGATTTCACGACCGGTACCTTCCGCCCGGTCATCGGCGACGAACGAGGCTTGGATGCCTCGCAGGTCAACCGCGTCGTTCTCTGTTCGGGCAAGGTTTACTGGGATCTTTTAGCCGAAGCCGAAAAGCGCAATGACCGCACCACCGCAATCGTTCGCGTTGAGCAGCTTTACCCAACTCCTGTCGATGAAATCAAAGCAACCTACGCCCAGTACCCAGGCGCAGAGTTGGTTTGGGTTCAAGACGAACCGGCCAACCAAGGTCCATGGACCTACATTGGCTTGTTCCTACCTAAGTACATGGATGGCAAGGTTGCCAAGCTGGTATCTCGCCCAGCGAGCGCTAGCCCGGCAACCGGTTCGAGCAAGGCTCACGCGGCCGAACAGGCTGACCTCGTTCAGCGCGCATTCGACGCCTAAGGTTCTCATTGCAGCAGTTAGAGTCATCGCTTCGGGTAATCGTTTTGGGAGACCAACTCGTTACCGCTAGTGGCGACCCTAAGGGCATGGGTTGGGTGGGTCGAGTTCAGGCTCGAACCCCTCAAGTCGATCCGACTATCGAGCTGCTAACACTTGCCTACCCAGATGACACCTCGCTCACATTGGCTAAACGCTGGTTGGCTGAGGTGCAACCGAGACAGAATCAACTGGGACGAACTAGGGTCGCAATCGCACTGGGGAACCACGACGTTCGGGCGGGTCTTTCAACTTCTCGAAGCCGATTGAACCTAGCCACGGTACTAGACGAGGCTCTGAAGTACGGCCTGGAACCATTTGTGATTGGCCCTGTACCGCACAAGGAAACCGCGCTCAATTCAGACATTGAACAGCTCTCTTGGGGCTTTGAAGATGTTTGTGCACGGCGAAATGTGCCATTCGTAGACTGTTTCCACCCGCTGCTTGGTCACGAGGGTTGGAATAGCGAACTCCAAGCATCTGCCTCTGGTTTGCCCGGACAAGTTGGTTACGGGCTGATTGCATGGCTGGTTCTAAATCGCGGCTGGAACGCTTGGCTCGGAGTCGAAGAGACCGAATAAACCTGGCCGTGCTTTACTTAGCTACATGGAGCAAAACTTTCTCACACTGTCCGATGGTCGCAAAGTAGAACTTTTAGTTGCCGGCAAGCCGCAGACTCACGCAGTCATTTTTCACCATGGCACTCCCGGTGGTTCGACCACTTGGGAAACATGGCTAACCGAGGTAGAAGCTCAGGGCGGTTTTGCAATCTCCTACTCTCGCCCTGGTTACGGCCAAAGTGATCGCCACGAAGGTCGAACCGTTATCGATAACGCCGCTGACATCGAAGAGATTTTGAAGCATTTTGCCATTTCCAAAATCGTTTCAATTGGCTGGTCTGGTGGTGGCCCACACTGCCTCGCAGACACCACTTTGTTCCAATCCGTAGCCGCAATCAGTATTGCCGGTGTTGGGCCATTCGGGGCCAGTGACTTGGATTTCCTTGAAGGCATGGGCGAAGAGAACCACGACGAATTTGGCGAAGCAGTTAGAGGACCTGCCGCAATTGAAGATTGGATGAAGCGAAACTCGCTAACCCTAGGCGGAGTAGTTGCAGACGATGTAATTGAAGCATTTGGCGGTTTGATTGGCGATGCCGACAAAAAGGCACTAAACAATGGTGCCGCCGAAGGAATTGCCAAGAGTTACCGTCAATCCCTAGAAACGGGTTACTACGGCTGGATGGACGACGACCTGGCTTTTGTAGAACCATGGGGTTTCGATTTAGCTTCAATCTCAAAGCCGGTTGAGCTTTGGCAGGGAAACGATGATTTTATGGTGCCTCACGCACACGGTTATTGGTTGGAGAAGAACATTCCCACGGCAAAACTGAACTTTGTTCCTGGCGAAGGACACATTTCTCTTGGCGAAAGTCAGCGGTCTGCGATTATTGCAAACGCACTGAAGTACTTGGCTTAGCCAAGTTCAGCTATGTGCTGACGAATCTTTGAAATCAACTCTTCTGGAGTTCTTGTCTGGCAGGCATTCTTGATCACTTGATTCAGCTGATCTTCGGTGCTGTAAATTTCGTCGCAGTGATCGCAATTGGCTACGTGTGCGGTGATGGCATCGGCTAGGTCTTCACTCACTTCGCGCTGAAGGTAATCGTGAACCTGTTCTTGGCATTCTTCGCAGTCGATTGGATCGTTGCTCACTTTTTCTTGCCCTTCTTGGTTTCCTTCAGCACCGCTTCCTTTGCGGCA
>CANFJH010000091.1 GCA_947447395.1 Microbacteriaceae bacterium
AATCATGGCTGCAAGCGATGAGTTCAAAATGCCTAGAGTCAACAAGGCAAACCGCCCATTTGTTATGAGCCTTGTGGCCATAATCTTGGGTGCGTTGCTCCACATCCTGTTTCGAGTTCAAGTGATTGGTAAAGAAAAACTTCCAAAGACTGGCGCATATATTCTCGTTTTCAACCATGTCACTCATTTGGATCCGTTGGCGGTTGCCTACGCAACATTTTTCGGCCTAGGGCGTGGACCCCACTTTTTGGCGAAAGGTGGCCTGTTTAAAGTCCCGGTACTCGGTGCAATCCTTACCGCTGCAGGGCAGGTTCCCGTTTACCGAAACGGTCGGCGAAATGTTGAACCCATGGACGCAGCCTACAAGTTTCTCGAAGCTGGCCACGTCATCACGATTTTCCCCGAGGGCACTTTGACTCGTGAACCAAACGGCTGGCCAATGCGCGGCAAGACCGGCTCGGTTCGAATGGCAATCCAAGCCGGCGTTCCTATTTATGCAGTGGGTCAGTGGGGTAGCGAAGTAGTGCTGCCTACCTACACCAAAAAACTTCGACCAAAACCGTGGCATAAAGTTCGAGTCCAAATTGGCGAAGAAATCGACTTGAAAAAATTCCAGGGGCGTGCGCTCTCAACCGAAGAGCTCAAATTGGCTACCTCAATTGTGATGAACGCAATTACCAAGCAGGTTGAGATTCTTCGCGAAGCCAAGGCGCCTAAAGAACTTTACGATCCAGCCGCGCACGGTCAAAGCCAGTTCGGGAATTTCAATAAGAACGGAAAGAAGTAATGGCCAAAGTTGCAGTTATGGGGGCCGGTTCCTGGGGAACTACATTTGCAAAGATTTTGGCCGATGCCGGAAACGACGTCACCATCTGGGCTAGGCGAGACGATGTCGTCGATGAAATTAATACTCAGCACCGCAACGGCGACTACCTTCCCGGAATTAGACTCCCAAAGTCTCTGAAGGCAGTTTCCGAACCTGCTGAAGCCATGAAAGGTGCCGAACAGGTTTACCTAGCAGTTCCAGCGCAATCGCTCAGAGCCAACCTTGCCCAATGGGGTGCCGCGATTCCAACAGGTGCAATCCTGGTAAGTCTCATGAAAGGCGTTGAAAAGGAAACTGGTCTTCGTATGAGCGAAGTGATTGAGGAAGTTGGAAATATCAATCCAGGTCAAATCGTTGTAGTTTCTGGCCCGAACCTAAGTCTCGAAATTGCTCAAGAGCAACCCACCGCATCCGTTGCTGCCAGCACTAACTCTGAGGCCGCAATTGCGGTAGCCACCGCGGCCAGCAACGACTACTTCACCACTTTCACGAACAAGGACGTAATTGGCACCGAGTTCGGTGGAATTTTGAAGAACCTCATTGCCGTTGCCATCGGTATTGTCAATGGTGTTGGGTATGGCGAAAACACCAAGGCTTCGATCATGACCCGCGGGCTTGCAGAGATTTCACGTTTCGCACGTGCATACGGTGCCAAGAAGAAAACCATGGTCGGTTTGGCTGGCCTTGGGGATTTGATCGCAACCTCAGAATCGCCGCTAAGCCGCAATCACAAGGCGGGCGAAATGCTGGGCAAGGGTTACACCCTTCGTGAAGTAACCAAGCGCTTGAGCCAGACAGCTGAGGGTTTGGCTTCGGTAGTTCCAATCTTGAAGCTCGCAGAAGACAAGGGCGTGCGCATGCCAATTGTTGAGCAGGTCTTGGCTGTGATGGAGGGGCGAATGGAGCCCAAGGACATTGCCCCAACGCTGACCCACGAAACGGACGAGCCAACCAGTGAGTAAAAAACTTCGAGTAGCACTTGTGTTCGGCGGTCGTTCGAGCGAGCACTCAATATCTTGCGTCACAGCCGGAGGAGTGCTCGGGGCAATCGATCGGGAACGGTTTGAGGTGGTTCCGATCGGTATCACCAGGGGCGGAGTCTTCGTACCGGCAGAAGACGACCCAATGAAGTGGGCGCTCACCCCGAATGAACTTCCTGAAGTTATTTTCGAGGGTCAAACAATTCAGTGGCCGGCTGCCGGCACCAAGGAACTTCGTTACCTGGACCCGTCGGGTGTGGCTCATTCGCTTGGCGATATTGATGTTGTCTTCCCAGTGCTACACGGACCATTTGGTGAAGACGGAACCATTCAGGGTTTCTTCGAGTTAATTGGCATGCCTTACGTTGGCAACGGCGTCCTAGCTTCGGCGGCCGGCATGGACAAGGAGTTCACCAAGGCCCTATTCGTGGCTGCGGGAGTTCCGGTTACTCCCCACGTGGTGATTCGCAAATTCGAGTGGGAGCAAAACCGCGATGCGAAACTTCAGGAAGTGGAAAGCCTCGGGGGGCTACCACTCTTCGTAAAGCCCGCCAGAGCCGGATCATCGGTTGGTGTTTCCAAGGTCAAGGACATGAGCGAGTTCGCGAAGGCTGTAAAAGCTGCTTTCGAGCAAGATACCAAGCTGGTCGTAGAACATGGCATTGACGGCCGTGAAGTTGAATGCGCAGTACTACAAGGACGAAATGGTGCCGCGCCTAGAGTTAGCCTCGCCGGTGAAATTGTGGTGACGGGTCGAGAGTTTTACGACTTCGAGGCAAAGTATTTAGACACCGGCGCGGTTGATTTAAAGATTCCAACTGAATTGCCGGCCGAGCAGCTGAAGGAAATGCAAGACCTTTCCGCAATGGCGTTCAACGCGCTTGGTTGTGAAGGTTTGGCCAGAGTCGATTTCTTCCTGACCAAAGACGGTTTCTTGGTAAATGAAGTGAACACCATGCCTGGTTTCACGCCGGTGTCGATGTTTCCTCTGGTTTGGAAAGCCTCTGGGATTGGTTATAAGGAACTTATCAGCGAACTAATCGAACTGGCTCTGGAGCGTTCCTAGCCGCAGTGCGCGGTTGCCTTTTGCCACTCAACTGTTGGGCCAATTTCGTCCAGGACATTAACGCCAACCGCGTTTTTCGAATCTACGATCACCTCTGAGGCAGGGTTTCTGCCGAACGTGATGAACCGGTACGAGGGAGCTTTCGAAGGGTCTACCAGCCAATCGACACCCTGCTCGGTGATGCACTTTAGGCTCGATACCTTTACCTCGGCTAGACCGCAACGGAAGATTACGGCAGTCGGTTCACCCCAGGCAGCAGTGCTTTGGGCGTCGGTAGAACGCCGGTTTAGTCCGTCAACCTTGTCGGATAAGCGAACTAATAGATTCGCGCACGTCACCGAATTTGCGGCATCGGCCGGTGAAATATGAACGATCGGTGCGCAACCGGAAAGCAGGAGGGGG
>CANFJH010000092.1 GCA_947447395.1 Microbacteriaceae bacterium
CATCATCTTGTGGTTTTCACGACCGATACCCGATGACTTGTAGCCACCGAACGCAGCGTGAGCTGGGTATGCGTGGTAGTTGTTGGTCCAGACACGTCCGGCCTGAATGGCTCGCCCTGACCGGTAAGCCACGTTGATGTTTCTAGTCCAAACACCAGAACCCAGTCCATAAAGCGTGTCGTTGGCAATTTCCATGGCTTGGTCGAAACCATCGAACTTAGCCACTGAAAGCACTGGTCCAAAGATTTCTTCCTGGAAGATTCGCATATCGTTGGTGCCTTCGAAGATGGTTGGCTCGATGTAGAAACCGCCCGAAAGGTCGCCTCCAAGGTCGGCACGTTTGCCTCCCATAAGCAGCTTGGCACCCTCTTGCTTACCAATTTCGATGTAGCTCAGGATCTTCTCGAGCTGATCGTTCGAAGCCTGCGCACCAATCATGGTTGCGGTGTCGAGCGGGTTTCCCTGAATGATCGCCTTAGTGCGAACCATCGCATCGGCTAGGAACTTGTCATATATCGGTGCATCAATCAGTGCGCGCGAAGGACAGGTACAGACTTCACCCTGGTTCAGTGCGAACATATTGAAGCCTTCGATTGCCTTGTCGTAGTAGGCATCATTGTTCTCGGCGATGTCGCGGAAGAAGATGTTTGGCGACTTTCCACCAAGCTCTAGCGTGACTGGAATGATGTTCTCCGAGGCGTACTGCATGATTAGGCGACCAGTGGTGGTTTCACCGGTGAACGCAATCTTGGCAATACGACGTGATGACGCCAGTGGCTTTCCAGCCTCAACACCAAAACCATTGACAATGTTTACAACACCGGCAGGAAGTAGGTCCCCAATTATCTCCATTAGGTACAAGATCGATGCTGGTGTCTGCTCGGCTGGCTTTAGCACTACACAGTTTCCTGCGGCAAGGGCTGGAGCAAGCTTCCATACGGCCATTAGGATTGGGAAGTTCCAAGGGATGATTTGGCCAACCACGCCTAGTGGTTCGTGGAAGTGGTAGGCAACGGTGTCGTCGTCTAGTTCTCCGAGGGAACCCTCTTGGGCGCGAATTGCACCTGCGAAGTAGCGGAAGTGATCGATTGCTAGTGGAATGTCGGCTGCCAAGGTTTCACGAACTGGCTTTCCGTTGTCCCAAGTTTCAGCAACGGCAATCTTTTCAAGGTTGGCTTCCATTCGGTCAGCAATCTTGTTCAAGATAATTGCTCTGGCGGTAACCGATGTCTTTCCCCAAGCAGGAGCGGCAGCATGGGCTGCGTCCAAGGCCTTATCGATATCGGCGGCATTTCCTCGAGCGATTTCGGTGAAAACACGGCCAGTTACCGGGGTAACGTTTTCAAAATACTCGCCGGACGACGGAGCCACATACTGCCCACCAATCCAGTGATCGTAGCGTGGTCTGAATTCAACAATGGACCCTGCTTGACCTGGTTGTGCGTAAACACTCATTGCAATTTCCTTTACCTTGTCGGTCGGCATCGTTGCTGACCAGTAATCGAACATTACGCCCGCGAGGAACTGCCAAAAATACCTAAAACACGCAACTGTCCATAAGCACATCTAACGGATAGGTAACGACCTAGCCAAATGGCTAGGTGATGGGTTTAGCATCAAGATATGGATCGCGAGACTCGTTCCGATGTGCCACTGGGCAGACGCATGCCCCAGGCTTCCACGCGCATCGTGATTGCCGATCGAAATGTGATTACCAGGGTTGGCCTTCGCTCGATTCTCGAACGCAACACCGGCTTTGCGGTCATTGCCGAGGCAACAAGCTACGACGCTGTGATCGACGCGGTTGATGAACATGGCCCAGACGTTCTAATAATTGACCTCGACCTTGGCGATGACACCACCCGCGGCCTGAAGGTTGTTGAAGAAGTCACCGAACGCTACCCAACTACCAAAGTGTTGGTTCTGGCAAATACCTTGAGCGAAATGATCGTCGTGGAGGCTCTCAGACGAGGCGCCACCGGCTACCTGTGCAAAGACGACGTGAAGGCCGACGAACTCGGCAAAGGTATCAAGGCAATTCAAGATGGCGAGACCGTCCTAGGTAAAGGTGTCGGCAATCTGGTTGCCCACTCCCTCGGCTCCACTCGCCAAACCGAACACCTGACCGACCGCGAGATCGATGTAATCAAGCACGTTGCCAAGGGCCTAAGCACCAAGCAAATCGCGGTGGCAATGTTCATATCAGACAGCACCGTGAAGTTTCACCTTCAAAACGCCTCTCGAAAGCTTGGCGCTCACCGCCGTGCCGAGATCGTGCACCGAGCCGTCGCTGCCGGACTTCTGTAAATTCCTTTTTGCAACGGTCACACTAGTTTGACTTGCACACTACTTCGCTATATGTAATAGTGGAGAAAAGAAAGGGGGCAAGTTGGACTCGACTCAACTACTTAAAGGTGTTCTAGACACCGCGGTACTTGCAGTTCTAGAAAATGATGACGGCTACGGCTACGACATCGTTCGAAGACTACGAGACGCGGGTTTTGAAGACATCGGTGATGCCACCGTTTACGGAACATTGCGAAGACTATTCACCGCAGGAACACTTACTACTTATGTGGTGCCATCAGATGGTGGCCCAAACCGCAAGTACTACTCAATCAACAGCCAGGGGAAAAAGACGCTGGCTAAACAGCGTGAAACCTGGAACCAATTTGCAAACAACATGTCAGCCGTACTCGGCACCACAAATAAGGGGAAGAAATAATGCAGGCCCAAGAAATCAAGTCTTATGTTCGCAAAGTTCGAGCAAACCTGAACCACCTTCAGGAACCCGAAATCCGTGAGCTCACCGAAAACCTAGAAGCAGATCTAATCGAACGCCTAGCCGACGAAGGCAGCAACTTCACCCTGCCAAGTCCAAAGGCTTATGCAAGCGAACTAATCGACGCGGCTGAGCTTCCAAACAAAAACACGGAAGTGTCGGCTTTAGCCCTGAGTTTCTATAGATTTTGGGGAAAGATTGCTCGCTACTTCAAAGCGCTTAGCCCAGCCTGGGCGATCATGCGTGGATACCTTCTCTACTCGGTCGGTTTCGGTTTGTTGTTTTTCCACGGAATTCACGAACTGCCACGAAGCAACTACGATGCCATGATCATGCTTGGCTTTATAGCCATCAGCGTTTGGTTGAGCATCAAGCAGTTCAACTTTTTGAAGTACCCGCTAATCGTTTTGAACGTCATCTTGCTATTGACCGGTGTCG
>CANFJH010000093.1 GCA_947447395.1 Microbacteriaceae bacterium
CGAACTTGCACCAGACGATGGCAACATTCTGGACATCGGTTGCGGCTGGGGTCCGATAAGTCTCGCCCTTGCCATTGCGAGGCCGGAAGCGACCATCTGGGCGATCGATGTAAATGAGCGTGCGCTTGAGCTAACACGCAAGAATGCCGAACGTCTGGGGCTAACCAACATTCGAACCGCTCTCCCCGAAGCAGTTCCGGTCGACATTTCATTCAATGGCATTTGGTCTAACCCACCAATCCGAGTGGGTAAGGAAGTTTTGCACGAGATTATGAAGAACTGGCTGCCTCGCATGGTTGTTGGCGGAGATGCCTACCTAGTTGTTCAAAAACACTTAGGCTCGGATTCTTTTCTCAAGTGGCTTCAAGACTCAATGACCGCTTTTGAAAGCACCAGGTTAGACACTGCGAAGACTTTCCGCGTATTTCAGGTAACCCGCGAAAACTAGTTCAGGTCGTCGAGGTTTAGCGTTCCATCGAAGACCAGTTCGGCAGCACCAGATAGCCCAACGTGCTCGCCCTCTTCGGTTGGGAACATTCGCACACCTAGGGTTCCGCCTGGCACAGTCACGGTCCAAATGTTCGGTGCACCTTTACCAGCCCAAAAACGAGTTGCCAGCGCAGCGGCAACAATGCCAGTTCCACAACTTAGCGTTTCCCCAACTCCACGTTCGAAGACGCGCATGTCGATTGAGCCAACGCCGTCGACCACCATTGGCTCGGCAGGAACTACAAATTCAACATTGGCCCCGTGCTCTGGAGCAGGTTCAAGCTTTGGAGCCTGGGTTAGATCGAGGTGCTTCAATTCTTCGGTTGACGCCAGCGCCACGACGACGTGCGGATTGCCAACATTGATTCCCTGCCCAGGACGACCAACGGCCAATTGGTGGGCGTGAACCGTGACTTCGTCGTCCAACTTCCAGCGACCCATGTCGACTGCGAAACCGGCCTTGTTTGGCTGAACATCGCGAACACCGGCCCGGGTGCCAACCGTGAGGGTTTCACCGTTGCCGACCTTTACCAAACCTTTTTCAATAAGGTAGCGGGCAAAGACTCGGACGCCATTTCCGCACATTTCTGCGGTGGAACCGTCGGCGTTTCGGTAGTCCATAAACCAAACGGCTTCTGGGCTGTCTTTTAGTAACTGTTGACCTTCTGGAACAAACTTGCTTTCGACAACTCGAATAAAACCATCAGCGCCAATGCCAAAGTGGCGATCACAAATTTTGGCAACCTGCTTCGGAGACAGGTTTAGAGAATCATCCAAGTCTTGAATAAGCACGAAGTCGTTGCCAGTGCCGTGACCCTTGGTGAATTCAACAATTTGTCCCATGAGTCCAGCCTATTCGTTCATATATGTATCAACGGTGGTCAAAATGTTCGTCGATAAGTTTTCGTCCTGGTAATCGAACCAGTTGATACGAGGATCTCTTCGAAACCACGACATTTGCCGACGGGCGTATCGAGCCGTTAGTCTCGCCGTTTCTTCTATTGCCTGACCTTCGGAAAGTTCACCATCGAGCTGAGCGAGCGCCTGAGAATAACCAATCGCGTGCGATGAGGTTTTGCCTTCCCGAACACCCAATGGAATCAGGCTTTCTGCCTCTGCAAGGATGCCCTTCTCCCACATCAATGCGGCACGGCGCTCGAGCCGGTTCACGAGATGGGCTCGGTCGGAGTTCAAACCAATTTCCAGAACCGGTTGCCAACTTTCATTCAAGTCGGGAAGCTTGGCTGCGAAGTCCTCGCCAGTAATGGTTACAACTTCTAGGGCACGAACGATTCGGCGCCCGTTCTTTGGGTCAATTCGACTCGCAGTGTCGGGGGCTAGTGCCTGAAGTCTGCGATAGAGCTCGCTCTCGCCAATCCTCACGAGTTCTGCCTCTAATTCGGCGCGAATGGTTTCATCTCGTGCGGCAAATCCAAATTCGTTCAGAACCGAAGCGATGTAAAGCATTGAGCCGCCGACAAGGATTGGGGTGATTCCCTCTGTTTGCAGTTCCAGAATCTTGGCTCGAGCCACGGGCTGATACTCGGCTGCCGTTGACTCATCGGTGATGTTTAGCCAGTCGAGCAAGTGATGCGGCACACCCTGACGTTCATTCAGAGGAAGTTTTGCGGTACCGATGTCCATTCCCCGATAGAACTGCATGGAGTCGCTGTTTATGACTTCGGCACGACCGCCAAGAGACTCGATATGCTTTGCAATGGAAATGCCGGTGTCACTCTTACCGGTTCCGGTTGGGCCAACAACCGCAATCAGTTTGGTCATTTGACCGGAGTAATTGATAGCGCGATGCGCTTGGTCTCGGCTTCATCATTTAGACGCTCGAAGGCATCGCCACCGATGGTGCGACGTATAGCGATTTCCGCAGCAGTCTTGGGGTCGGCGATGAGGTGATATGGGCCAGCCTCGGATACAGTCACCGTGGCTAGATCTCCAGGACGCGGACGTTTCACCCCTTCAGGGAGTGAAAAGTGCACGAGGCGGTTGTCTCGCGCTCGACCGGTGAGACGACCGGTTGCGTCGTCCTTGCGTCCGTCGTTTGCAACTAACACCTCAACTACCTTGCCGATTTGCTTTTGGTTTTCTTCCCAAGCAATGTTGTTGGCAATGGCCAGCAGGCGCTCGAATCGTTCCTGCACGACTTCTTTTGAAATCTGGTCAGGCATCTCGGCCGCCGGAGTACCCGGACGCTTGGAATACTGGAAAGTGTAACTAACTGCAAATCGCGCTTCCTCGACCATTTTCACTGTGTCTAGGAACTCTTCCTCGGTTTCACCAGGGAATCCGACAATGATGTCTGTCGATATTGCAGCGTCTGGAATAGCCTTATTAACTTTTTCGATGATTCCGAGGTATTTGTCGCGGCGATAGCTGCGACGCATGTCTTTGAGAACCTTGTCATTTCCAGACTGCAGAGGCATGTGAAGTTGAGGCATAACATTTGGAGTTTCGGCCATTGCCTCAATCACGTCGTCGGTGAAAGCGGCAGGGTGCGGACTGGTGAATCGAATGCGCTCTAACCCTTCGATCTGCCCGGCAGCGCGAAGCAGTTTTGCGAAAGCACCCTTATCGCCGAATTCAACCCCATAAGAGTTCACGTTTTGACCAAGCAACGTAATTTCGATTACACCTTCGGAAACCAACGCTTCAATTTCGGCAAGCACTTCACC
>CANFJH010000094.1 GCA_947447395.1 Microbacteriaceae bacterium
TCGGTAATTCAAAATATTGCCTGGGTCTCCCCGCTTTGGCATGCCACTGAGTTAGCGAGAACCTGGTCTTATGGCTCCCCAGACTCATTCGCGCTTTGGCACTGGGTAATTTTGATTGCATTCGCTCTCACCGGTGCAGCATTCGCCTATCCCCAGTTCAAGAGGAGGCTGGCCCGATGAGCCTTGTCTATACCGCGGTTGCAATCGCTGAACGTCGCGCCGGGAAAATGGGTGCTGGTGTGTTTGCCGGTCGTCCTGGTGCTATCGCTGAGCGCAACCTTCGCACCCTCCGCTCATCTAGCGGCGTTATGTTTCTGGCCGGTTTTGTTGAGCCGGTTCTGATTTTGATCGCCTTTGGTTACGGTGTGGGAGGCATGGTCGGCAAGATAACCGATGCTTCTGGCCACACCTACTCTTATGTTGCCTACATCATGCCGGCTCTGCTTGCCACAAGTGCAATGAACGGTGCCATTTTCGACAGCACTTGGAACGTCTATTTCAAGATGCAGTTCGCGAAACTCTACGATGCAATGCTGGCGACCAGCCTCGGAACATTCGATGTCGCACTTGGAGAAATTGGTTGGGCAATGTTCCGAGGAGCGATATATGCCTCGAGTTTTGTGATTGTCGTCAGCATGCTGGGGCTTGTACCAAGTCTCGTAGGTGCACTCTTGGCAATTATTGCGGCGGCCATCGTGGCATTTGGTTTTGCCTCAATCGGAATGGGTATTACAAGTTATGTGAAGAGCTTTCAACAGCTAGACATGGTCACATTCTTGTTGCTTCCAATGTTTTTATTCTCTGGGACTCTATTCCCACTAAGTCAGTTCCCAAGTTGGCTGCAGGTCATCATCAACGCACTGCCCCTGCGACAGGCAATCGACCTTGTTCGTGACTGCATGAACCTAAACGTGAGCTGGTCGTTGCTCGGTCACGTTGCTTACTTCGCGGTAATGATAATCGGCGGGCTGTTTTTCACAACCCGCCGACTAACTGCTCTGTTCTTGCGTTAACCGTTAACTATTGGACCTAGCACTGCTAGGGCAACGTTGGTAACTGTGAGCAATGCAATAACTGGAACAACCCACTTTGGCGCCTTGTCGCGCTTGTTGAATGCGTAGGCAATGAAGAAGATCGCGGTTATGATCACGCTCTTCGCAGCCAAGACTAGGTTGTTGATGTGAACGTCTGGTTCAGCAACCGGAATGATTCCGGCCATTGCAAAACCGGTGATAAGCATTAGCCAGGCACCGTGAAGAATTCCGGCGTTAACCTTCATACCGGTTTTCATGTCTTTGAGCTGGTAGAAGAAGCCGGATAGAAGGGCTCCAACACCAACGATGTGAAGAACTAGGAATACACTTTCAAGAATTTTCATGATTTCAGTCTAGCCATCACGATAGCTGCTTCAACAGCCTCTGCGCCCTTGTCTTCTTTCGAATCTTTCAGGCCAGCGCGGTCTAAAGCCTGCTTCTCAGTGTCCACGGTGAGTAGACCAAATCCGATTGGAACACCGGTGTCTAGCTGAACGCGGGTTAGACCGTCGGTTGCAGAGTTGCAGACGTATTCGAAATGCGGGGTTCCGCCTCTAATAACTACACCGAGAGCAATGACGACCTCTGCGCCATCTTCGATGGCGTACTGGGCTCCGAGAGGAAGCTCGAAGGCTCCAGGCACGCGCATGATTGAGTAAACGTCATTTCCGGCCGCCTTCAAGGCTCGCTCGGCTCCGGCCAAGAGACCTTCGGTGATTTCGGTGTGCCAAGAGGTAACCACAATGGTAACCGCCAAGCCGGAGGCATCAATATTTAGTTTTGGTGCGCCGTCGCCGCTCATTTTTCTTCCGCTTTCACTTCGTCAGGCAGGATGTGCCCCATTTTTTCTCGTTTGGTTTCTAGGTAACCAATGTTCTCGGTTGCAAGTCCGGTGATTACCGGAACATAAGAGTTCACAGGAATGCCGGCGTCTACCAGGTAGGCACTCTTGGCAGGGTTGTTGGTCATTAGGCGAACGCTGGTCACGCCAAGGTCCTTCAGGATAGAAACGGCAGCGCCGTATTCGCGGTTCTCAGATGGTAGTCCGAGAGCCAGGTTGGCCTCCACGGTGTCTAGGCCCTGTTCCTGAAGTGCATAAGCCTTGAGCTTGTTCAAAAGTCCGATTCCGCGACCTTCCTGGCCACGCAGATAAATCACCACTCCACCCTTTGGGTCGTTAGCGATCTTGTCCAGAGCGAAGTCCAGCTGCGGACCACATTCGCACTTCAGCGAACCGAAGGCCTCACCGGTAATGCACTCCGAGTGCATGCGTACCAGGACGTCGTCGCCGGTCGGATGTCCGGAAATGATGGCCACGTGATCGGCGGTGGTCTTGAGGTCGTAGTAACCACGCAGGCGGAAGTTTCCGTGAGTGGTTGGTACGTTTGCCTCGGCTTCAAAACGAATTCGGTTGGTTGGGTTGTGGGCATAGTTGATGTCGTGAGTCTTTAGGTACTCAACAATCTGTTCAATCGAAATCACTGGAAGTGATTCACGAGCGCCAGTTTCAATAAGTTCAGGAAGACGCATCATCGAACCATCGCTCGACACCATTTCACCTATAACTCCAACCGGGGTAAGGCCAGCCAACTTTAATAGGTCAACTGCAGCTTCGGTGTGGCCAGCGCGGCCAAGTACGCCTTGGTGGTGAGCACGAAGCGGAACTAGGTGACCAGGGCGAATTAGTGATTCAGCGGTAGCCTCAGGGTGAGCCAGGGTTCGAGCAGTCAGAGCACGGTCAGCTGCACTGACACCCGTTGAAACACGATTGGTCGCGTCCACGGTAATGGTGTAGTTGGTTCGGTGAGGATCCTGGTTGTTCTGAATCATCAGCGGAAGCTCTAGTTCGTTGGCACGAGCGTCTTCCATCGGAGCACAGAGAAAGCCGGTGGTGTTGCGAACAATCCACGCCATCCACTGTTCCGAAACCAGTTCGGCGGCAATGATCGCATCGCCCTCGTTCTCGCGGTTCTCGTCGTCGGCTACCAGTACCGGTTTACCGGCCCGAAGGGCGTCCAGCGCCTCGTCGATAGTTGATAGAGCCATTAGTTGTTCCTGCTTTCAATCAGTTTCTCAATGTGCTTGGCCATAATGTCGACCTCCACATTGACCAACGAACCAACACCCTTGGATCCA
>CANFJH010000095.1 GCA_947447395.1 Microbacteriaceae bacterium
GGAGCGGCAGTTGGTGTGGTCGAGGCGGCGAAGTTACTCGGACCTCAGAACGTAAAACCTGGCGATGTGGTGCTGGGAATAGAAGCGTCCGGCCTTCACTCGAACGGCTACTCGCTGGTTCGCAAAGTGGTTTCAGACAAAGGTTTCAAGTACACCGATCACTCGGACGACTTCGCCGGCAATCTTGGAGAGGCACTTCTAACGCCAACCCGCCTTTACACTGGCGTTTTGAACGAACTACTTGAAAGCGAACTTGGCGCAGGTGTTCATGCCATGAGTCACATCACCGGCGGCGGAATCGGGGCCAACCTAGCGCGCGTTTTGCCGCAAGGCGTTTCGCTCGATGTAGACCGTGCTTCTTGGTCGCCACTAGAGGTCTTCCGTGTGCTTGCCGGCTGGGGCGGTTTCTCGCTGGAATCGGTTGAAGGAACTTGGAACCTCGGACTTGGTCAGGCGCTAGTTGTTTCCGCGACTCAGGCAGCCAGCATTTCGGCTCAACTAAACGCCAAGGGTTATAAGACCTGGCAGTTAGGCACCGTCGAAGCTGCGGGTTCAGACCTCAGTGGCTACATTCAAGGCGCCAAGGGCGTAGATGGTGGCGCTGTTCGCCTGGTTGGCTCTTACGCCGAATAGAGGGTCTTGCGCTTCTTCAAAATGAAGTAGAGCACGAACGCCGAACCAGCGGCAATAACCACTGTGGCAATCCCGCCGATTAGGGGCCAATTGACAACGTCTGGCTTACTGGTGGCAACCGCCCCAATACTCAGGTTGTCTCCAAGGTGACCAGACCAGGTCACTGTGTTGCCTGTGAGTTTGCCGTTGGTATACGAGATACTTCCAGGCAAAGTAATTGAAATGTGAATGGCACTAGAGGCCAAAAGATCCGCAACCTGAGTTTCGCTCAAGTGCGCAAGCGACCCTGCGTTTTTTAGAGAACTGGTATCAACCGAGCCGGCAACATTCACGTTATCGCCATCGCGCTCAAAGTTCAGGTGGATTCGGTCGTTACCCAGGCTAATTAGCTTGTCAATTGGAACGCTTGTGAACAGCCATGACTTGCCGCTGTAGTTACCATCGGCATAATTTGTTTCGGTAACTCCAGGACCCTTGAAAAGGTGGCCGGTGTTTGGCATCACCTGGTTTAGCAGCTGCGGGTCTAGCTGTTTTGAGGCAGCGTTGGAATAGGCCAGGGTAACGGTTCCCGAAATTGTGTCGTTGTTTGAAACCGTGAGTTTGGCATCTAGTTTCATGCAACCAGCGGTAACCAGAACTACAAAAATGGCGGCGACAATCGACGCAAAAAGGCGTTTAATAAGTTCCCCCGAACTTCGATTATTTGTGATTGTCTTCAGACTCTTCGTCGGTCTCGTCTGTTGCATCGTCTTCTTCAGGGTAAAGATCTGCCCACTTGTCGATGTATTCTTCGCCCTCGGTTTCCGTGGCGAGTTCCTTTTCAAGCGCCGAAAGGTCGGTGTTTGGGCTGAAGTACTTTAGATCGCGAGCAACCTTTGTGTGCTTCGCCTTTTGACGGCCACGCCCCATGGCGAGCCCCCTAACTGAAAATCAACGGGATAAGAAAACCTGTGAAGAGTTTACCAGCCGTTACTGACAAAGCATGACTAAGGCAACTGCTGTGGATGGAAGCACCAGATTTAGAGAAACATTTAGGAACGCGGCCATTCTTTTGCGGTCGTGCAAAAGCTGCCAGGTCTGGCCGACAAAGGTCGAGAAGGTCGAAAGACCACCCGCCAATCCAGCTACCAAGATCAGCCCAAACTGCGGTGACGAAACCAGAGCCCACGCCGAAATGGCGGTGGCCAGAGTGTTCGAAATCAGAATGCCCCAAGGTAGATATCCCTTGAAATTGCCAAGCAAGTCTCGAATCAATGCGCCAAGCCCTCCAAAGAGCCCAACGACCAGGAATTGCAGAATCATTTCGCTCCGCCAAGCTGCCGACCAACGGCATAGAAGAGAATTCCGAAGGCCATTTGCACGGCAACGGAAATGAGGTTCGGATCGTTTCCGAGAAGCCCAAAGGTGATTAGCGAACTTAGGGTAGTGAAACCGCCGGCGAAACCGGTTGCGAGCAATTTTTGCCACTCGGGTCGCGCTAAGGACGAGCGCACCTGAACGAACCCTAGAAAGGCTGCCCCGGTGATGTTAACCACCCAGAGCCAGCCAGCCTGTGGCAGGGTCAGCATGAAACCGAACCTGAATGCGCTACCAACCGCTCCACCCAAAAAGGTGAACAGCAGTAGTTTGCCCTTCAAGCTTTACTCTTCGTCGCCGTCGTCGTCCGCGGTAATGACGCGAACTTCGTTACGAGCAAGCTTGTGGTGGCGGCGTTCTACTGGGCGAACTCGCTCACCTCGACGTGCATCTCCAGGAAGCGGGTTACGAAGGAACGGGTTGAACTTTTCAGCCGACTCCAAGCGCCAAGGCACGAGAGTCACCATTACGCCGCGAACGTAAAGTAGGCGGGAGCGCAGACGGTTCGCGCGGTGGTTGTGGAAGATGTGCTCCCACCAGTGACCCACGATGTACTTCGGTAGGTAAACCGAAATGCGCTCGCGACCGTGGCGCTTGCGGTGATCTTCCAAGAACTCAATCAGCGGAGCCGAGAATTCGCGGTAAGGCGATTCGATGATCTTTAGCGGAACCTTGATTCCGTACTCTTTCCACTCGGCCTTGAAGGCCTCGGCGCGCTCCGGGTCAACCGCAACGTGAATTGCGTCTAGACGGTCGTGCTTACTAGAAAGGGCATAGTCAAGAGCCTTGAGTTGCGGCTTGTTGAGTTTGTCCATTAAGACCACAGCGTAGTCACCCTTGCTACCAAATTCGGTGTGCTCGTCGAGGGCAATTTCGTGCTCGATGGTCTTGTAGTAACGGTTGGTGTTGAGCATTACCCAGTACAGCGGAACGGCGATTACGAAGACTACCCAGGCGCCTTCCATGAACTTGGTTAGGGTCACGATTACCAGGACGATACCGGTCATCGTCGCACCAATACCGTTGATGATTCGACCGCTGGTTGCCTCGCGCTTGGTGATCGAGCCGTCTTTGACTCCGCGCTTCCAGTGAATCAACATACCGATTTGGCCCACTGTGAACGAGGTGAAAACACCAAGAACATAAAGCTGAATTAGGCGGGTCA
>CANFJH010000096.1 GCA_947447395.1 Microbacteriaceae bacterium
CAACTTGAGCGCCTAGATCTTTTCAAGGAAAAGCGTCGCCACATCTTTGAGGCTTACCAGGCTGCATTCGCAGATCTTGATGGCGTAATTCTTCCAACCAAGCGTGACTACGTTGATCCAATCTGGCACCTTTACCCAATTCGTGTGCCTGCCGGTGAGCGCAAGCGCATCTTTGACTACATGCGAGCCAAGGGCGTAATCGTTCAGGTGAACTACATCCCGGTCTACTGGCACCCAGCTTTCGAAGACCTTGGCTACAAACGAGGGCTTTCGCCAATCGCGGAAGACTACTACCGCGGCGAGATTTCACTACCAATGTTTGCCGACCTCAGCGAAGCCGACTTGGCTCGCGTAATCGAGGTTTTCCGTGAAGCGGTACTGGCCTAACTAAAGGTACTTCACCAGCGAATTTACTTCGCCAGGGGCAGAAATCTCGTAGCCTGCCTTGTTGAAAATAGCCAAAGACGCCGGATTGTCCTGTTTGATCTGGGCGATGATTCGCCCTAGGTGAAGTTCTTCTTTCGCCCACTGCGCCGCAGCGTTCAAGAGCTTCCCGCCAATTCCCTGACCGCGAAACTCGGGGTTTACAGTGATAGAAATTTCGGCAGTGTCATCGATTTCATCAAAGCGCACGGTTCCGTAGCGAATTCCGCCGGCTTCACCAATTAGCAGGTGCCGGCGCGGATTGGCTAGGACACCCTCGAACCAGCGCACGTGATCTTCCAGCGGCACCGGTTCGGAAACCAGGCTCATGGCCACAGTCATCGGGTCATTTCTCCACTGCAAGAGCACGGAGCAATCTGCCTCTGATGCCAAACGCAAGGCAATAGAATTAGGCAAGTCAACCTCTTCTAAAAGGAATTCGATGAGCCCCAATTCTAACGCCGCAGCCCAAAAGCCCTTCATCATTGCCGAAATTTCTGGCAACCACAATGGCTCGCTCGAGCGTGCTTTGGAAATTGTTCGCGCGGCAGCCGAGGCCGGCGCCAGTGCAGTGAAAATTCAGACCTACACCGCAGACACCATCACCCTTCCGGTTTCAACCTCTGCCTTCAAGGTGAGCGAAGGCCACCCGCTTTGGGGCAACAAGACTCTTTACGAACTTTACGAAGAGGCTCACACTCCTTGGGAATGGCACAAGCCAATCTTCGACCTAGCCAAGGAACTTGGCATGCTGGCGTTCAGCACCCCATTCGATGAGACTGCCGTTGACTTTCTAGAGTCGCTCGATGTTCCTCTCTACAAGATTGCTTCGCTGGAAATCGTTGACCTTCCACTAATTAAGCAGGTAGCTCAAACCGGCAAGCCAATGATCCTTTCGGTTGGTACCGCATCAATCGGTGAAGTAGCCGATGCAGTTGAGGCAGCGCGCGATGGTGGCTGCACCGACCTCACCCTCTTGGCTTGCACCAGTTCGTACCCAGCCAAGCCTGAAGATGCCAACCTCTTGCGCATCCCTGCGCTAGCCGAAATCTTCAACGTCAAAGTCGGGCTTTCTGATCACACCCTCGGCATTGGAGTATCGGTTGCTGCCGTAGCTCTTGGAGCCACCGTGATTGAGAAGCACGTAACCCTTCGCCGGGCCGATGGCGGCGTTGACTCTGCGTTCTCGCTAGAGCCAGAAGAACTAAAGGCACTGGTCGAAGAGAGCAACGCGGCTTCGGTTGCCCGTGGCTCCGCTCACATCTGGACCACCAAGGCAGAGACCGAGTCGCTTCGCTTGCGCCCATCGCTTTACGTGACCAAGGCCGTCAAGGCCGGAGAGCTGATCACCAACGACAATGTTCGTTCGGTCCGACCAGCAGGTGGCTTGCCACCAAAGGATCTACCGCTGGTCATGGGCCGCCACTTTTCTGCTGATGCAGAAATTGGTACTCCGGTCGAGTGGTCGCTAATTAACGACTAGGCGTAGCCAGGATGTCTTTTGGTTCCAACCTTGGAGCCGCAAACGAATTGACCTTGGCATCGCTTGGATAGCCCAGTGCGATTCCATATAGAAGTTCATAACCTTCTGGGATATTGAATTCTGCACGAACGATGTCGTCGTAGATACTGAGCGCACCTTGAGCGCAGGTTCCAAGACCCCTGGCGTGAGCGCCCAACATTAGGTTCATCACGAACAGGCCGGCGTCATTCGCCGAGAACTTACCAAGGCTGGTGTGAGTGAGGATGAAGAGCTCAACCGGTGCACCGAAGAACTCATAGTTGCGGGCCCAAGCGGCATCTCTTGCGACCTTGTCTTTGCGGTCGATGCCAAGGAAACCAAAAAGCGCCGCGCCAACTCGCTGGGCTCTAGGCAAAAGCTCTGCAACGTATGGTTTGGGAACAATCGGGTTGCTAGTTGGCAGACCGCGGCGAGTGAACAGGAGCTTAAACTGCCCCCACTTGCTGCCACGAACTGGTGCAACGATTTCCCAACGGGCCATGAACTCGGCACTAATGCGGTCTCTTGCAGGGCCGCTGGCAACGGCAACCATTATTGGTCGCGTGTTTGACCAAGATGGCGAAGTCAGGCCGTCCTGGATGATTTCATTTATAACGCTATCTGGAACTTCTCTAGATAAAAAGTCTCGAGTGGTGTGACGCGAGGCGAGAAAATCGGAGAGTTCTTTTGGCTTCATAGGAATAACCTAACGGCTTTACCTAAACTAAACCAATGAATAAGCCTTTTGATTTGACCGGTCGAACCACCCTCATTACCGGCGCTGGCGGTGGGCTCGGAAAACACATTGCGAAGTGCTTTGCGGCTGCCGGTTCACAGGTCGTAATCAATGACATAAATGAGAAGGTCCTGTCTGAAGTTGAAGCTGAGCTGAAATCAGAAGGCGCCTCAGTTCTAGCGGTTGCCGGAGACATCACCTCGGAAGACATCGTCGCTCGCATTTTTGACCGTGCCGAAAAGGTTTTCGGAGACGTTGACACCGTGGTTGCAAATGCCACCGGAAAGCAGATCAGCGAACCAATTGAAAAGCTCGACTGGAATTACTTCCAATCGATGGTGGACTTCTTCATTAAAAGCCCTTATTTACTGTCATCGAGAGCACTGCCAGCAATGAAGGCAAACGGTTTTGGGCGAATCATCAACATTGCCAGCGAGGTTTTCGCCGAGGGTGCCAACTGGTCAACTGCCTACACCGCGGCCAAG
>CANFJH010000097.1 GCA_947447395.1 Microbacteriaceae bacterium
CATTGTCGAATGGTGCCAAGTTATAGGTGGCGCAAGCCGCGGTCACTTCGTCCAACTCAACCGCAACCACGCTAATGTCTAGCGCCGCCAAAGCCATTGCTTCAGATCCGATGCCGCAGCCGAGGTCTGCGACCTGGTGAATGTCAGCCGAACGAAATCGCCCAGCATGCAAGGCCGAGACCTGAAGCCGCGACGCCTGCTCCAGTCCGTCCTCGGTAAAAAACATACGAGAGGCGAAGTCGCCAAATTTAGCCGCTGCGCGGGCTCTTAGTTTCGCTTGGGTAAGCACTGTTGCAACCAAGGAAGCGTCGTGACCAGCAGCCCTGAGGCGAGAGACAGTTTTGACAACATCGAGCTTGGAGTCGATTACAACCTCACCGAGAAGGGCTTGCCCTTCGGGGGAGAGAAGTTTCACGAAGTCTTCGCGCTGCATGAACCAAAACTAGCACTCTACTTGCGCGAGTGCTAACGGTGATTTACACTTGAATCATTGCCCGCGAGGCAATATCCCATGATTTATAAAGAAGAGGTCAATGTGTCGGTAACAATCAAGCCACTTGAAGATCGAATCGTCGTTCGCCCACTAGAGGCAGAGACCGTAACCGCGTCGGGTCTGGTAATTCCAGACACCGCTAAGGAGCGTCCGCAGGAAGCGGAAGTCATCGCTGTTGGCCCTGGTCGCGTAGACGACTCTGGTAAGCGCATTCCAGTAGACGTTGCCGTAGGCGACAAGGTCATCTTCTCGAAGTACGGCGGCACCGAGCTGAAGTACAACAACGAAGAGTACCTAGTGCTCTCGGCTCGCGACGTGCTAGCTATCGTCGTTCGCTAAACAAATACTCTGAAGAGCCCTCGATAAATCGGGGGCTCTTTGCATTGCCGTAGGCTTGGCAAATGAGCGAGAAAAGCACCAGCAAGGGCCTTACCTATGGCCTTAGTGCCTATCTCATTTGGGGAAGCTTCCCACTTATCATCACAATCCTTGCCTTTGCAGGCCCTTGGGAAATTGTGGTTTGGCGAATTGTTTTTGGCTTTCTGACTGCGGCCGCAATCATCGGTTTCAGGCGCGATTTCAAACAGCTCTGGGCCATCATGAAAAACTGGGCTCAGTTTCGATGGGTTTTGGTATCCACGGTTTTGATTATGGTCAACTGGCAGATTTATGTAATTGCCATCGTTCAAAAACAGGTCATTGAAGCCTCGCTCGGATACTTCATCAATCCGCTGGTGACCATTGCGCTCGCGGTGATATTCCTCGGTGAAAAACTAAGTAGGCTGCAATGGGCTGCCGTTGGTTCGGGGCTTGTCGCGGTCATTGTGCTGACTTTTGATTATGGGCAGTTGCCTTGGCTGGCTTTGAGCCTGGCATTTTCTTTTGCCGTCTATGGGCTGGCCAAAAGCAAGCTCGGCGGGCAGGTTTCAGCCGTAAACGGTTTCGCACTCGAATCGGGGCTTTTGCTGCCCGTGGCCCTGGTGCAGCTCTGGTTGGTTTCGCTCACCCCCAATGGCATCACATTCCTGAGCCACGGGTTTTGGGGAGCCGCCGGACTCGCTTTTTACGGCGTCATGACCGCCATTCCGCTTATACTTTTTGGGCTCGCAGCTCAGAACCTTCCACTTCGATATATCGGCTTCATGCAGTACCTAACCCCGTGCATCCAATTCATTTTGGCGCTAACCGTTTTCCACGAAAATATGCCGCCGGCTAGGTGGATCGGGTTCGGTCTAGTTTGGTTTGCTCTGGTGCTTTTGAGCACTGATTTACTGCGCCAAAGATCGACGAAATAAAGAATTTACAAGGGCATAACTATTTGGTTACGCTATGTTTCTCGTGCCTGCCTAATTGCCTGCAACCACGGGTAAAATTAGAGACGGACGGACATGGGCTTCCATGTCTGCCTCATTTCATTTAGGAGCTATAAACATGAGCGCATTTTCGGCTAAGCGTGTTCTTGGTGCCGTTGCTGCAGTTGCAGTAACCGCCATTGCACTCTCGGGTTGTGCAGCACCTGCACCAACCTATGCCAAGGGTGACGGCGTACTAAAGCTTGGTGGAGTTCTTCCACTGACTGGTGCACTTGCATTCCTTTCCCCACCTGAAATTGCTGGTGTAGACCTAGCAATCAAGGACATCAACGACGCCGGTGGCGTTCTAGGTAAGCCAGTTGAATGGGCCCTAGAAGACTCGAGCGACGGCGACCACGCTGAAGTTGCACCTGCATCGGCTAAGAAGCTACTTGCTTCTGGTGTTGACGCAATCGTTGGTGCTGCTGCATCAGGCGTTACTCGTAACATCATCGACCAGATCACCAAGTCGAAGACCGTAGAGATCTCGATGTCAAACACCGCACCAGACCTAAGCACCTGGAAAGATGGCGGCTACTACTTCCGTACCGCTCCATCTGACCTACTTCAGGGTGGCGTAATCGGAAACCAGATCGTAAAGGACGGCAACTCAAACGTTGCAATCATTTACCAGCAGACCCCATACGGTGAAGGACTAGAAACTAAGGCAAAGTCGGTCATCGAAGCTGCCGGTGCAAAGGTTGTTTCGGCTGAAGCTTTCCCTGAAGGCGAAACCAACTTCGACACCATCGTTGACAAGGTCATCGCTGCTGGTGCTGACTCGGTTCTAGTTATCTCGTACGACGAGATCAAGAAGATCGTTCCTGCTCTACAGAAGAAGCAGTTCGACGGTTCGAAGATCTACCTAGTTGACGGTAACCTAGCTAACTTCTCTGACCAGGCTTGGGCTTCGTACCTAAAGGGTGCTCAGGGCTCACTTCCTGGTGGAAAGCTAGACGATGCATTCAAGCAGCGCGCAGCCGACCTATACAAGAAGAACCATGGCAAGGACCTAACCGAATTCGCTTACCTAGCTGAGTCATACGACGCAGTTATCTTGCTAGCTCTTGCAGCTCAGCAGGCAGGTAACGACTCTGGTGAGGCCATCTCGAAGAACCTACAGTCGGTTTCGACTGGTGGAACCGCAGTGACCAACTTTGCAGACGGTCTTGCAGCTATCAAGGCTGGCAAGGATATCGACTACAACGGTTACTCAGGTCCAATTGAGTTCGACAACAAC